>JAGGVK010000009.1 GCA_021158045.1 bacterium
TATATCTTCAATTTGTAGGTGTCAGTATCACATCCTGAACCGCCTGCGTCTGAACAGGAAACATTGGCTTGGGCATTTGTACTCTGCCAACTTGATGGAGCGCCAGAAACAGAAACTGTAGGTGATGATGTATCACAACTGCTATTATAACAATACCCTGTCTTTCCATTAATTGTGCATGAGGTGCCATTGTCTACGTTTGTATGTGTTACTCCTGAAGCAGTGCAGGTATCTTTGGTACAAGGATTGTCATCATCAATATCACTACATTGTTGTGAAGCTACATATGGACATGGAGCAACATTAAAAGCACATTTATGGTCTTGACAAGATACAATTTGTGCCCATTCGCTCACATCAACAGTAAAACTATCAGGACAATAATAGGTTTTTCCACTAGGAGTGTATGCATAACAACCGGCGTCACAGGTTACCGTACCTTGTTCACAATCATTATCTTTACTGCAATCACCACAAAATGCTTCATTGCTATTCTTATAATAACAATTACACCCTCCATATCCAGCCTTTACACAAGATGATGTCGCTGCTCCACAATTTGTCTCTTTAAAACACTGACAATAAAGCCCACTGCTACAAGGGTTGCTGATAGGATAATAGTAATTAACTAAATATGAACCATCACATTCACTCTTAGCTGAGTTATCCAATACACATCCAGCACTATTATAACCTTCATCACTACACAAGTTATCACACTGTTGTTGAGGACTTAAACAAATATGGTCGTTTGAACACTTGTAATCTGTTGGACAATCGCTGTCTGAACAACAATTTCCAGAAATCCAAGTAGCAATATCACTGCCTTGCGGAACACAACATACTTTTGTACCGTCATCTTTTAAACTCCCGATACCAACACACTTTGCATTCCCTTCTTCATCAACAACACAACATTCATTTGTAGCACACTGTGTATCAACTTCCCAACCACAAGAGCCATTAGCACAAGTACAAGTTTCTACATACCTAGTGCCGGTTTCATCAGTATAACATCGATGAGTACCGCTTCTGCATATACACTCACTATCTCCGCTACATGTATCAGTTCCACTGCCACTTACCGACTCGCACTTCTTCTTATCATAATCGCATTCATAATGGTGAGGACTTGAAGGGCTACACGATTCTCCTACACTAGTACAATCACTCTCTTGGCTTCCGGTTTTTTGAACACATTTATAACCATAACTGGTACAGTTCCCCCAAAAATCTGTGGAAACACAATACTTTTCACATTTATTATACGTACCAACATGCTCACATCTACCTCCTGAACAAGTATAACCCACACCACACGATTCACAACTTCCATTAACGCAATGGCTACTAGAACCACAACACGTATTATTCTCCGCTACACAACTACCGTTGTAACAATGGTGACATTGTCCACATGCTGTACCATTATCAGAAGTGCGGCATACATGACTAGTACAATAATGACATGACCCACAATCAGAATCGTGACAACATCTATTACTACCAGCAAACCACACATTGTCACAACACTTACCAGGCAGATCATGACAACTTCCACCACACGCAGCTTGGCCCGACGGACAACTAAGACAAGTACAAGTACACGTTGTTCCACTAGGTTCACTGCAACTTGCTTGGCCACTCGCACAATCATTTGTACTTAATTTACAAGAACCAAAACCATGCTCACTATACACACACGTGCATCCATCTGCTGAAACATAAGGAGTGCCAAATACAGACGCAAAACTATCTGTTGCTTTTTTTTTCACTGTTGCTTGAGTATTGGAAGAATAATGGGGAGCAACTACAGCATTTTGAGGAAAAAAGAAAGAACTAAAATAGAACCCCAAAGAAGTTAGAAAGATGATAGAAAAAATAGTTAATTGTATTATTATTTTTTTAGCCATCCTATTTTTGTTATAAAAGCAAACCAGTGTTTAAGTCTATTTTATTTTTCTAATGACCGCCGGATAATTTTACCTTTTGTTTTAGAGTTCTCTTTGCAAAAATATTCCACAATGAAATTGTTTGTGCCTGCTTGAAATGCTTTTGATGATTGTTGAGGCAACAAAGTTTTTGTCCGAAAGCGACCACCACTTATGGTACACCGCTTGTTGCTTTCGTTCACCCATTTGAAAGTTTTGTTGCCTTCTAAGATAAGAGGGTTAGGAAAAAATCCTTGATTAATTATTTGAATAGTATAACTAGCGCGTGGAACTTTCTTTGGCGCTTGGCTATTAATGGCAGTCAAATTGTCCTTTTTGCCAAAATTTAAATTTGTATTTGCAAAATAGAAAAATATTAAGGCACCATGCCACAAAAAAGTATAATGACAGCCACAAAAATAATTTTCTGTCTCATATTTGTTCTTTTAAGTATACCACTTGATAAAATTATTAGTCAATAGGAAAGATTTTTCAATGTCCACAATATTCTAAAACTGCAGTTACCTTTCCCAAACTAAAATAACAAATTTTCATCTTATCTGATTATAGAGGCGCACAATAAAAAATTTTCATTTCTAATGGTTCTTCACCTTCATTAACCCGAGTAAAAAACAAGTTTTTGTTCTGGGTGCACAAAAAATATCTTTGCGCTTCATCTTTTGTTGAATTCGTAAACACAAAATTTTGGAGTTTATAATAATTATTTTGTAAAAAACTCTGAACATCTTTAGAGAGATAACTGGATTGCATTCCGGTAGCACAGAAAACACTTTCAAAACAAAAGAGAAGAGCCAAAAGCGATAAAAGGTAAATGAACATTACTGCCCTATCGCTATAGCGCTTTTTATTGATCAACCAAAATTCTATTAGCCCAAATATAAACCCGGGAATAAGAAGCGATGAAATATGAAAGGAAAAATATAAATAAAACGGAGTCAACAGGAAAAACAATCCAATAAGTAACTTGCTTTTTTTAAAACCCATCATTACGGGCAGTGTTTTAATACCTTGAACCTTGTCCCCTTCATAATCTTTAATATCAATGAAATTTAAAGGTAAAGGCAAAAAAACTAAGAAGAACAACCAGAGAGAAACAGGAAAATGAGCAAAACTATCCCCTACTCCTAGCCGAAAACCCAGCCAAACTAAAATAAAGGAGTCAAAAGCAATAATAAATTTTGACAAAAAAGGCACTCTTTTTAATTTTAGAGGCGGCATAGAATAAAGCCAATAGCAAGCTTCAAAAAGAAGTATAAGAAACAAAACAGAAAATCCAATAACCACCGAATATAAAATGGCTAATATAAAAGCAACCAGAGCAATTTTCTTATATATGTTTTTAGGCATTGTTTCCCGCGCTACAGAGGAAGCTTTGGCATCGGATATTTTATCTATCTTAATATCTTCAAGATTGTTTGTAATTAGAGAAAACATCCCTGCAAAGAAAATAGCAAGAGGGACAAAAATTAAAGTAAAAAGAGTGTGCTCGTTAAAAGTTAATAATTTTCCAAGATAAAACTTAGCAAAAATGATGCCTGCAATAAACATCAACTCGTAATGAATTGCCCTAAAAATGCGAATATCTTTTAGAAACTCTTTTAGGTATTGTTTATTATAAAGATAAAACAAGATAAGCAGTTGTATTGGCAAAATTAGTAAGTAAGTAGAAACCATTAGAAAAGCAGAATATTGGAATCGCAAGCCGAAAAGACTAAGAAAAAGTTGAGAAAAAAACGGGAGGATGCCATACAAAAAAAGAACCACATAAAAAAAGAAACTAAATAAAATGCTTCTGAAGATACGTCTAGTTTTGAGTAAAAAATAAAAAAAAGAAAATATTAAAGCAAGCAATACTTCTATTTTCAACCCAAAAGTAATGCCAATATCTGTGAGAGGATTAAAAAAGCCACCAAATGTCAGAAAACGCAATATTAAATTATGGTGTACACCGGGCAGTAAATAAGTTAAGCGCGCTCCTTTGCCAAAGGTAAATATCAAATCTAAAATTGGCACAAGGATAGTAATCGCAAAGCCTGTCAAAAGAACCCGAAAAATTCGCTTCAGTTGTTCTCTGGTAGCAAAATAAAAAAGAACAACAAAACTCAATAAAAGGCTTAAATAAAACAAATAGTAATGTAAAAATGGAAGAGGAGAAATTTTTTCAATAATGGCTGGAAGAGTTAAGGAATTTCTATTTGAAATAAGTTCCAAAAATATCCTTACAGTTATAACAGAAAAAAATGAAAATACGAAATACCAAAAAGAAATTCTTGCATTTTCCAAATGATTGATTACTTTCTTAAAGCCCTCCCAAAATATTTTTTGTAATTGTTTTAGTTTGCTACACATAATAGCAATAGCAAATCTTTCATTTATTGCTATAATACCACAGCGGAAAAAAAAATAAAAGGCAACTAATTATCAACTGTTATCTCTCCTCTTTCTGACCTTGTTTTTTGCAAAAAATACCGGTCGAAAAAACCGACCGGTAGACAAAAATAAACTACAATTATGTTAAAGATAAACAGTGAGAATTATTCTGATTAGTTAACAGTAATAACACCTTTTATCTCTGGTTTATCTTTCAAGTAAAAACTAAATTTACCTTTCTTATTCAAAGAATAATACGTGCTTGCAGTGCCAGGACGTATCGGAGCAGTTTCAAAAAGACCTTCTACAACAACACGATGTGTATTCTTACCATAATTGAACCAACTAATTTTACTCCCTAACCCAACTTTAATTCTCGCCGGATTCATTTCATTATCCCTAAAACCGCAACCGAGGTTGGATATCTTCTTTTGTGTTTCAAAGGCATAAGCCTTTTTCTTAATAGTAGCATCTTGTTTACCAGTAGTATCTGAATGTATTTCACTGGTAGAAGCAGCAGGTTTCTGAAGGTTGCTGAGAGTATTCTGTTCTTGTAAAGTGCTAGAGCCTGTAGAATTAGGTTGCGTGCCAATAACATAAAAAAGAATCAACCCCCCAACTACTAAAATACCAATGATAAGACTAATTAATGTAATTTTTTTCATTTTGAATTAACGTTATTTCTAAATTATCCGTTATAATATCGACCTTTTATTATGCCAATTCACTTTTGTTGCCATAAACTGCTATTTAGTACAAGAATATCTTTTGATATCTGTCACATTTTGGCATCTGTCACATCACTAGTTTTAATTTTAATATAGCAAGAACAAATGTCAAACTAAAAAAAATAACGCAATAAGAGGAATTCAATTACAATTTGTTACACTGACTGAAAGTCGGGTCGCGCGTTACAAAAATTAAATCTTTTACAAATCCAAATCCTGACACATTAACTAAAACTACACAAATTAAAAAACCAAACCTCAAAAAGATACTTAGATCGCCTTGAAAAAAATTTCAATGTGCTATACTGTTACTATAAACTTTTTAATAATTTGTTAAGTAGGCAAATGTGAAAATCTAAATTACTTTTTTTAATTAAAAAATAAATGTCAAATAAAAACAAAGACAAAAGAAAGCCTCGGGGTGAACCTGAGTAGTGATAAGGGATTGAAAAAAGGTTCAATAAGCCTTTGGCTAAAAATGGCATCAAAGCAAACAAAAAAAATAGGACATAAGTCAAGAAAGCATAGAATAAACTCCGCCATAACTTTCCCGAGAAAGCAAGGAAAACAAGGAAAGAAAATCCTAAAATCAAAGCCACTTCTATCTTCAAACCCCAAGTAATGCCAATCTCTTTGAAAGGACCGCCAAAAAGCAAGAAACGCCTCAAAAGATGATGATGAACTCCCGGTAACAGATATCCTATATTCATTCCTTTCCCACCTGTAACAAGCAAATCTAAAATAGGCGCTAAAAAAACAATTAAAAATCCCGCCAATAGCAACCTGCTAATTTTCATAATTGGCTGCCGGCGTTCTAAAGCAAAATAAAATAAAATTACCAAAGACAGCACAATACAAATGTAAGACAATCCGTAATGGAAATACTGCCAAGGGAGAATATTGGAATGGGCAGAAAAAATTTCCAGGAAATCCCTTAAAGCAATTACCGAAAAAAAAGTAAAAATAAAGTACCCAAAAGGCACTTTTGGGTTCCAGATATTATTCACTATTCTCTTATATGAATCCAACAAACTCATAAATTCTTTCTATTCTCCAAAAATTAGCAGATGTTGTATCAGTTATTAGAAACAATGAAGCAGCGCTCTTGTTTTATTATAATCTATACAATTCTTTATTGCGATTTTTACTCAAAAATCGGGAAAATTTTGGGATGTCGCTTGGTTGGCCGAAATCAATCCAGAAATCTTGAAGGCGCTTCACTTTTACCATTTTTCCTTTCGCTAAGAGATTCACAGCATCTGTTAATTCGTATTCTCCCCTGGAGGAAGGCTTCACTTTGGGAATTACTTTGAAAATGTCGCTGGTAAATTTATACAACCCTGTATTTATAAGATTGCCAACAAATTGTTTTGGCTTTTCTATAATTTCTTTCAAAAACCCATCCTCCAATTTTAGCACCCCATACTTCTCTGGATGCTCATGCTCAAAGCCAGCCACATAATTATATTCATCAGAAATATTAAACCTTTCCAAATCCTCTATAGAGTAGAGATTATCACCATAAACTACCAGAAAATTCCTTTCAGCAATATCTTTGACGCATTTAATTGGGCATAGAGTGCCATATTCCTTTTGTTTGTCTCCTAAAATTTCATACTGGTTAACGAGTTTTGCTTTGAAATGATAGTCTGCCAAAAACTTTTTAAACAAATCAACCCTGTATCCCGCCACAATAACAAGTTCCCTATATCCTGCCTCTAAAAGGTTGTTTAAAAGATAACTTAAAAAAGGCTTATGGAAAACTTTAATTAAATGTTTTGATTTATTGCGCGTTAAATGGAGCATACGGGTGCCCTGCCCAGCCGCTAAAATTATTGCCTGATTTATTTTTTGCATAACTTGGTTAAAATCTTAGCCAATTTTTGAGAACTATGCCGAATAAAGCCTTTCTCTCTTAAAAAATCTCCTTCAATTACTTTATAATTTTTGCCTTGAAAATCTTCTTTTTTGTATCTTACTAATTCCGCTTTCTCTTTGGCATATTTTTTCAAGCGCAAGGATGATGGTTTCCTGTTATTAAGAAGCACGTAATTTAAAACATTCTTTCCAAGATAACTTTCTAAAGCGCTAACAAAATCTTCAGCCATAAACCCCGTCGTCTCGCCAAATTTTGTCATGAGGTTACAAACAAAAATTCTCTTTGCCCTTGACTTTCTAATTGCCTCGGGCATTCCTTTTACCAAAAGATTCGGAATAGTGCTCGTGTATAAGTCACCTGGTCCCAATATAATTAAATCGGCTGTTTTAATAGCCGAAATTGCCTTTGGGTTTGCTCTGCATAGAGGCTTTAACCACACTTTTTCAATTCTCAGTTTCCCATTATGCTTGGGAATGTCTATGTTTGTTTCTCCTTTTATTATTTCTCCATCTTCTAATTGAGCATACAATTTTGCATTATCCAATGTTACAGGAATAACTTCTCCTTTAATATGTAAAATTTTCCCTGCTTCCTCAACGGCTTTTTCAAAACCTCCTTTCAGTTTTGTTAAGACAGTTAAAAGCAAATTGCCAAAACTGTGCCCTTTAAAACTCCCTCTGAAGAAACGATAACTAAAAAGCTTTGCCAAAAGCGGTGTTTGCTGAGACAAAGCCACTAAAGCCCTTCTAATGTCTCCCGGAGGAAGCATTCCAAATTCCTCCCTTAAAATGCCCGTTGAACCGCCATCGTCCGCCATAGAGACAATAGCAGAAATTTTAACTGGATAATTTTTTAATCCTGACAAAACAACAAAAGTGCCAGTGCCCCCACCAATAGTTACAACTTTGCATTCTTTTCCTTTCCCTAGTGCAGATTTAATTCTTTTTTTCAATTTCAGAGAGTTATTTGAATTCACGGATGAGTTTTTTAATATCTACGGCTCTTTTAATCCGGTAAAACGGTTTCTTAACCTGTGTTTCTTTGCAATAAAGAGGTTTCTCTGTTTTGTAAAACACTCCTATAGCCACAGGCTTCTGTTCATGAAACGAATAATTCCACTCTCGAGCCCTTTTGAGCGCTTGGGAAAAATCATTTGGATTGTGCTTTTTCTCTTCTAATTTGTAAATATTCTTCTGAAAATAAGAGGTCACATTGTGAAAAGTAATACAAGGCTGTAAAACATCTATAAAGGAAAAGCCTCTATGCTCTATTGCTTTTTTGATGAGTTCTTCCAAATGATTTACATCCAAAGCGTAACCTCGAGCCACAAAAGTTGCTCCTGATTCCAAAGCCAAAACTATTGGGTTAAGCGGTTCTAGTTTTGTCCCTAAGGGAGTTGAGGGACCTCTAAATTCTGATTCTGTGGTTGGGGTAGACTGGCCTGTTGTTAAAGCAAAAACCTGATTGTCGTTGATAATTGCGGTGATGTCGGCATTGTAACGGCAATTGTGCACAAGATGAGAAACACCCTCGCCGTATGTTCCCCCGTCTCCCCCAAACGCTAAAACAGTTAAATGGGGGTTGGAAATTTTAATGCCTAAAGCAGTAGGCAAAATCCTTCCGTGTATAGAATAAAATCCGCTGAGGTTTAAATAATCAAAAATCTTTGCCCCACAACCAATATCGCAAACTGTTACAATATCTTTTTGCTTCACCTTTTTTTGCAAAATCAAATCTGCTAAGGCTCTTTTTGTAGCCAGCAGAATTCCATTGTTTGTGCAACCCGCGCACCAAGTATTTCTTTCGTTTGTAGAAAGCTTTTTAAGTATGTGAGAAATGTTAGACATAAAAGTAAAAAGTAAAAATTAAACAAATAAAATATAAAAAGAAAAGGATGAATGATAAATTCAACTGTCCCATATCTTATTTTAAAAACCTACTTTCGGGAAAAAATATAAAACTGCACTATGCGCTCAAACTTTTACGAACACTTAATTCTTAATCCTCTCCTCTATATCCTCCGCTATAAATGGGCGGGCATCGTATTTTAAAATTTTATCCTTAATAATAATTCCTGTTTGCTCAGCAATAACATCGCCTAAAAGACCGGTAACATTATTCTCAACCAAAACTACTCTTTTTGACTTTTGAATTTCTTTTTTTACGCTCTGTGAAGGGAAAGGTGAAATATAAGAAATTTGCAAAAACCTCCAACCAGGCAAATTTCCAAGCGCGTCTAAAATCGCCCCCTTGCTTGAACCCCAACCAATAAACAAGTTTTTCCCTTTACCGTAAACTTCAACCGGCTCTAGTTTTTTCTCGATTTCCTCTTTCAAAAATTTTAATTTCCTCATCCTTTTATCATTCATTTTCTTTGTCCAAAAACCGTTTTCAATTGTATTGCCATATTCATTATGTTCATAACTCGTTGCTCGCACCACACCTCCCATACCCGGAACCCCTCTCGGAGAAACGCCTGATTTTGTTAAAAGGTAACTCTTATAATCTTTTGGTAATTTTTCAAGGATAAATTTTCTTGGCTTTATTCTTGGTTTGCCTAAATCCGAAAATGTATAATTGCTCTCTCCTAAATGCTTATCGCCAATAATAATTGCGAGCACTCCGTATTTTTGAGAAAGATAAAATGCCTCTTGGGTGCGCCAGAAAGCGTCTCGAGCATCACCGGGCGCTATCACCACTCGTGGAAACTCCCCCTGCCCAATGTTTAAAGCAAACTTCAAATCGCCTTGCGTAGAATAAGTAGGCACGCCTGTTGAAGGAGAAGTTCTCTGGGAAAGATAAACCACAAGCGGCACTTCTGACATTCCCTGCAAACTCATTGCTTCTCCCATCAAAGCCAAACCTCCTCCAGATGTTCCAACCATTGTTGCTGACCCCGCATAACTTGCTCCAAGGGCAGCGTTAGCAACTGCTATTTCGTTTTCAAGCTGAACCACTAAAATATTTTCTTTTAACTGCTTCTTAGCCAAATAATGCAAAACAGGAGTAGCAGGAGTCATAGGGTAAGCAATATAAACATCAATCCCTCCAGCAATTGCCCCTTGGCTGATAGCCTCATTCCCGCTCAAAAAATAATTCCGTTTTGCCTTCTTTTTAAAATTAAACGCACCAAACTTCTTTTCCGCTTGGAGGCTATAACCCTCTTTAATTGCAGTGCTTATAATTTCTTTCTTAAACTGCAATTTTGCAACATTAAGAAGCGGGGAAAGAGGCAAATTGAATATTCTAAATAAAAAACCAGCCAAAACATCATTGCCTATAATGGCTGGCGCTTGAATTTTATCCAGAGCCTTTTTAGTGTTGCAAAAAAGAATATTTTTCCCCTTGATTGCAGGATTATTTGTTAAAATAAAGCCTTCTTTTTTCAACTTTCTCTGGTGAATATCTACTGTATTTTTATCAAAAGCAACAATAATATCATAACTTCCTCTATGCGAAAAAACCGGCTTGTCAGAAATACTTAAAACATTAAAGTTATGGCCCCCGCGAATTAAAGAGGGATAATCCCTATAATTAAAAACAAAATATCCACATTGCGTCAAAGCCTTTCCTAAAAGCCAAGATGTCTGAGCCGTGCCTTGCCCTGCCTGGCCCCCAATTAAAATTGTTTTCTCCATATATCTTTTTATCATTATATGCCTTTTTTATTTTATATCAAAAATTGAAAAACGCAATACACTCAATGGTAAAAATTCAAATCTCAAATCTTAAAATCATCCTTTTTTTGTCATTGCGAGGAGTCCCGCCAAAGGCGGGACGACGCGGCAATCTCAGGATTGCAGTAATAGGGGGAAGGGATTGCTTCGTCAGTCGCTTCGCTCCTTCCTCGCAATGACAGAGGAGAAAGAGTCGCTTCGCTCAGGATGACAGCGGGGATAAAATAAAAAAGATAAGGACTTTTTAAA
>JAGGVK010000036.1 GCA_021158045.1 bacterium
ACCCCCAACCTAAGAAACCTTCGGTTTCTTATGTCGCTCACTTCGTTCGCTCCTATTTTCCACCACGGGGTGATTTGAGGTTCGAATCCTTTACCTCCTTGCTCACTGCGTTCGCTGCGGAGGGTGCAGGATTCGAACCTGCGAGGGATTTCTCCCACCGGTTTTCAAAACCGGCGCTTTGAACCGCTCAGCCAACCCTCCAATAAATGATAGGTGTGGACCTAGGCAGAATCGAACTGCCGTCTCCGCTGTGCAAAAGCGGTATTCTACCACTAAATTATAGGCCCAAAACCAATTATCAAAATGAGAATGATATATATTAAAATTCCTAAATACAATTTACCAGAAAGTTGTAAAAAAGACAAGAGAATACTATAAACTACGGGATTAACATCTGTAAAAAAATGGACAGGATTAAACCTGTCCCATTAGAACGCAAAAAATTCACTTAAAATTAAAACAATTCTTTCCACCTTCTCAATATTGCTAAAATAAGGCAAGGGCGTCTCTAAAGAAAAAGCATCTATGTTCTCTTCTCTTGCTTCTTCAAGAAATATGTTTGTGACAGAATTATCACTCAACTGTTTTTTAGGAAAATCATCAATCTTCGCAGAATCTAAATTATACACTGAATCTAAATCATATACTGCCGAAATTTCATTATTATTATCTAACGGAGTGATGGGAGTTATAATACACAATCCTGTTATCGGCTGAAGTTTTTTAAAAAAACAATGGCATACCTCCTGCCAATATTTTTCTAAATCAATTTCTAAAAAAATTAACCTATTTTTCCATATTAATCCTTGCTTTATAACAAATTGTATCTCGCTAACAAAAATTTCATCCGGCAGTTGTTGGATTTCTTTTGCAATTTTATCATTTTTTCTCATCGTCTCAATAAAATTGCCGAAAGCGCCAGATTGCCCCATTACTAACCCAAACCCAGAATCAATATCCATTTTTCTCACCCCTTATTAATTTTCTAAAAGTGCAAACAAAAAAATTTCTCCCAATAAATGGCTATGGCAGGAACTAAAACTTCTCTACCCTGCCATCTTCACCTGACTTGGGCGGCGAAGGAGTCGAACCTTCCACCTCTGCTTTATCAGAGCAGCGTTCTAACCGATGAACTAGCCGCCCACAACAAGTCTGGCGAACAGACCAGAGTGGCATTTACCGCTAAATTACATACCCTTGAAATGTGGAGCAAACATGCATTGATTACTAACAAGTTCTATCTATTCCTGCCAAAAAATAAAAACTTATATTTATTATTCTAATAAATTCAGGAGCTAAGTCAAATCTTCGCATTAGTAACTACCCAGACAAATTGAGCATTTGTTTTTAATAAACCAGATAGGTGCTTCTTAAAATCCAAATGAACAAAATTCAAATCTCAAATCTCAAATCTCAAATCTCAAAATGACAATTCAAAATGCAAAATCTCTTTTAATTTTACATTTTAGTTTTTCATTTTTCACTTTTCATTTTTCATTGCCTTGCGAGGAGTCCTGCTGAAAGCAAGACGACGCGGCAATCTCAGATTGCTTCGTCAGTCGCTTCGCTCCTTCCTCGCAATGACAAGAGGGAGAATCGCTTTGCTCAGGATGACTATTCGTCAACAATGTCTGGATTCATTGAGATTACTCGTTGAGATTCGCTAAGCATGAAAATCAAATAATTAAAAACTTCCTAAGTTAAACAAACAAAGGAAGTTTTTATTTCTCTTTTCAAAATAATATAAAAGGCTTTTGTCCTTTTTGAGTTGCTCCATAGAGAAGTTTTAGGAAAACTTCCCCAAAAACCAGAAGTTGAAATCCGAATTCGAGAACTTCAACCTCTATCGACCAAAACAAAAAAGTAGAAATGATCCACGAGCAGGTTCCCCTACCCGTGCCTTGTTACGACTTCGTCCATCTCACTGAATCCAGCTTAGGTCCCGTTGTAAGCGGGAACTTCGGCTGTTCTCAGCTCGCTTGACGTGACGGGCGAATGCTTGTTGGAAACTCAACAGAGGCGTTCCCACCTAGCATGCGGATTTCCCGCACTAGGCGAGCTCTAATGCATTTTTCGTTTAAGCTGATATAAACTCTCCAGTCCCGTTTTAGTTAGATGTTCTCTTTTTTTAATTCTTTTCATTATCTTACAGAAAATCTCGAAATCTCTTCTTCTCGATGGGAGTTGCAATCGATGCTTTTTAAAAAATGGAATAATAATCTTTTCTAAGTCATTGCGATTTCCTACTTCATAACGATAGCAATTCTGATGATTCTTCCGTTTGTCTTTCTGAAAGTATACATTGCCACGGCCGAAAAAGTTTTTTAACTCCCAGAGAATTTTCTTATCCCTTTCTACCAATTTAACATAGAATTTGGGTTCAATTCTTACTCTTCTTTTCACAATTTTCTTTTTGGCTGGATTACAAACATATACTGTAAAACTTCCTTCTCCATCTACTAAACCAACGATATATTCTGGATTAAGCATAGCATTAGAGAGAGCCCTTCACCGTTATTAAAAAACGATTACTATGGCTCAGCTGACTTCTGACGCGGCGCCAGTTTCATTTCGCCACATCAGATCTCCCCGGGTCAATATATAAACCATTCCTGACATCCCAAATCGAGCTGGTGGAATGACCTTCCCCATGCTCACCACCCATCCATGGGTCGATCGGCTCTCTATGATTTGGGCTATCATTTGTTTCCGGATCCTTCACCATTTCACCTCACGGCAAATGGCTATCCTTCAACTATCCCGTCGCCAGCGGGAAAGAGATTTTAACTCTTTGGCTTATATATCTGCCGGGCGCATTTATTTGTGAGTACAAGAGCCAGGGACATATTCATCGCGACATAGCTGATTCGCGATTACTAGCGATTCCAGCTTCACGAGGTCGGGTTGCAGACCTCGATCCGAACTGAGGCCGGCTTTGATGGGATTAGCTCCACGTTACCGTTTCGCAACCCATTGTACCGACCATTGTACCACGTGTGCTACCCAGGACATAAGGGCCATGCTGATTTGGCGTCATCCTCCCCTTCCTCCGTGTTGGCCACGGCAGTCTTCTATGACACATAAAACATAGAACGAGGGTTGCGCAGGTTTCCCCATTTAAGGGAGCATCTCACGACACCTGCTGACGACAACCATGCAGCACCTGTGCCAAGTGCCTTGCGGGGTTCCGCCTTTCAGCAGAATTTCACTTGGCATGTCAAGCCCTGGTAAGGTTCTTCGCTTGTCGTCGAATTAAGCCACGTGGTCCACCGCTTGTGTAGCTCCCCGTCTATTCCTTTGAGTTTTAGCCTTGCGGCCGTAGTCCCCAGGCGGGGCGCTTAACGGGTTACCTGCGCCACGGAGAGGGCCGACTCTCCCCGCAGCTAGCGCCCATCGTTTACGGCGTGGACTACAGGGGTATCTAATCCCTTTCGCTACCCACGCT
>JAGGVK010000005.1 GCA_021158045.1 bacterium
CCTTGTCATTGCGAGGAAGGAGCGAAGCGACTGACGAAGCAATCTCTTTTCCCTATTACCGTAATCCTGAGATTGCCGCGTCGTCCCGCCTTCGGCGGTTCTCCTCGCAATGACAAAAAAGGGATGTGATTTTGAGATTTGAGATTTGAGATTTGCATTTTGTTCATTGCTCTGTACCGCGTTGGGTGCAGGGTTAAATTTACTCTCGGATATCTATCATCTTTGTTGTTCAGATTTTTCGATGTTACTTTTTTTAGCATGTTGAACACAGATATTGCAAAATAAAGGAGTTTGCACTAAGATTAAAATGAAATGTAAATTATGTCTGACAAGTTTATTATTGAAGGTGGAAAAAAACTAGAAGGAGAAATTGAGGTAAGGGGTTCTAAAAACGCTGCCGGGGCTCTTTTGGCAGCTACTCTTCTTACTGACAAAGAGTGTATCATAGATAATTTGCCTCGGGTGTCTGATATTCTAAACTTCCTGGCTATAATAGAGAAAATGGGAGGGAAGGTGAATTGGTTGGGAACTCATAGCGTAAGTGTGAAATGTGAGGATATTGACCCAACTAAAATTGATTTTCAACTTGTCTCTAAAGCCCGGCTTCCTGTTTTGTTAATTGGAGCCCTTTTGTCACGTTTTAGGTCGTTTAGAATGATAAGGCCAGGAGGAGACAGAATAGGCTTAAGGCCTATCACTACTCATTTGAAAGCTTTTAGGGATTTAGGCGTTGATGTTTCAATAAAAGGAGATTTCTATAGTTTTAACCGTAAAGAACTGCAAGGAAAAACAATTGTCCTTTCAGAATTTAGCGTGACTGCCACTGAGAATATTATGCTTGGAGTTGTTCTTTTGTCGCATCAAAGGACTATTATTAAAGGTGCTGCTTGCGAGCCGGGAGTGCAGAATTTAATGAGCATCCTTAATAAAATGGGGGCTAAAGTTAAATTAGCAGGCCAGCATCTTTTCTCCATAGAAGGTGTAGATAAACTCCAAGGGGCTAGGGAAGCTGTTATTCCTGATAGAATTGAGGCAGGAACATTTTCTATTGCCGCTGCTCTTTGTGGAGGAAAAGTAAATATTGCCAAAATAGAACCTAACCACTTAGACCTTTTTTGGGAGAAATTGCGAGATATTGGAGTTCGTTTTAAGATAAGAGAAAAAGGAGTAACGATTTTTCCCTCTCCAAAATTTTTCCCGGTTAAAGTGCAAGCCCTGCCTTATCCCGGATTCCCTACAGATTTGCTTCCTTTAATGATACCGCTTTTAACTCAAGCAGAAGGGAGAAGCTTAATTTATGACCCTTTGTATGAGAATAGGTTGAATTTTACCCAAGAATTAAGAAAAATGGGTGCAGACATTGAAATAGTTGACCCCCATCGAGCCTTTATTTTTGGAAAGTCGCTTCTTTGTGGCGTAAGGATTGAATCTTGGGATATAAGAGCTGGCGCAAGTTTGTTATTGGCAGGGCTGATAGCTCAGGGGACAACGATTCTTAGCAGAGTTTCTCAAATTGATAGAGGCTACGAAAAAGTAGAAGAGAGGCTCCAGCAACTTGGAGCAAAGATTAAGAGAGTGGAATAAATTTGCCCAGCGCCAATTTTACAAGTAACAAGGAGTTGTGCATTGCCTTCAGGTGAGGTCCTATGCCGGACGCTGCGCCGCAAGAGTAGCTGCCCTTGTTAGTTGTTTCGATTTTAAGAAATATTGATGATAAAATTGGTGAGGTGCTCAATTTCAATAAAATTAGTATGTTTGTTACAAAAATAGCAATTGACCTTGGCACTTGTAATTCTTTAGTTTTTGTTCCCGGAAAAGGAATAGTTTTAAACGAACCGTCTGTTGTGGCTGTTTTAAAGCCGGAAAACAAAATTTTAGCCGTAGGCAAAGAGGCAAAAACAATGATTGGTAGAACTCCTGATTCTATTAGAATTTATAGGCCCTTAAAAGATGGGGTTATTGCCGACTATAAGGTAACTCAGGTAATGCTTCGTTATTTTATTAGGAAAGCAAGGGGAAGTTTTGGCTTTGTTAAACCCGAAGTAGTAGTTTCTGTTCCGGTTGGGAGCACTTCTACAGAAAGAAGGGCAGTTGTAGAGGCTGCTATGAACGCCAGTGCTAAAATGGCTTTTGTGGCAAAAGAACCGCTTTTAGCAGCTTTGGGCGCTGGGATACCTATTAATGCTTGTGAAGGAAATATGATTGTTAATATTGGGGGAGGAACTTCTGAAATTGCAGTTATTTCTCTTGGAGGAATTGTGACAGCCAGTTCTGTAAGAGTGGGAGGCGATAAGATGGACGAAGCCATAGAGGAATATATTAAAAGGAAATATAATTTGGCTATTGGCACTCAAACTGCTGAGGAAATTAAGATTAAGATAGGCACGGCTTTGCCAAAAAGAAAAGAAAATGTGATGGAGGTGCGAGGGAGAGACTTAGCTTCAGGTTTGCCTCGCAATATTAAAGTTTCCTCAAATGAAGTAGCCGGGGCTATTAAAGATACCCTACAGGACATTGTAAGCGTTGTTAAACAAGTTTTAAGGGATACCCCTCCAGAACTTTCAGCTGATATTATGAACAAAGGAATTATTATTTCAGGAGGAGGAGCGCTTTTAAGGAATATCAATGAGCTTATCGCCCGTACCACAGGCGTACCTTGCTTTGTGGCTGAAGAGCCTTTGTATTGTGTGGTTAAGGGCACAGGCATCGTTATTGAGCATCTTGATACTTATAAAAGAAGTTTAATGAGCAAAAAATAATAGATTGCATTGGCAATAAGTAAAAACAAAAAATATTTTTAGCATGAATTTTTTTGGGTATCAAAACCAATGGGAATTTTTGAAGAAGGAAGTTCAGAACAAAAGAGTTGCTCATGCTTATTTGTTTGTTGGGCCCAGCGGGCTTGGCAAAAAGAAGATTGCTTTGGAGTTTGTTAAACTCCTTAATTGCCAAGTTCCAAATTTTGCAGATAGGCCTTGCCAGCATTGTTCCTCTTGCCTCTCTATAACGCAAGGGACTAATCCGGACACGCATATTATAAGCCCTTCTAATAGCAAAGACGACCCTCTTAGCAGAGAAGAAATTGGTATTGATGAAATCCGTGAGCTTCAAAGTTTCTTAAGGCTTAAAGTTTACAAAGCGTCTTTTAAATCTGTAATCATTGATGAAGCAGAGAAAATGAACGTTTTTGCCCAGAACTCACTTTTAAAATTAATTGAGGAACCTAAAGAGAGAACAGTTTTTATAATAATATCCTCAAGAAAGGAGATGATGCTCAGCACCTTGTATTCCAGAATGCAAATTATAAAATTTTTGCCACTTCCCTTGCCGCAAGCAAGGAAATTTCTTCAAGATAAAGTAAGCGCCAAGGACCTTGATAATTTAGTTTTTCTTTCCCAAGGCCGGTTGGGTTTAGCGATGAGATTAATAAATAACCCCCAAAAGTTTCGCCTTTTCTTAAAAACTTTTTCTAAAATATCACAAGTTTTAACAAGTCCATATTTTGACAGATTCCAGTTTGTGAAAGCCTTCTTACAGGAAAAATCAGATTTGTTAACTCCTTCAGAACTGTTGGATATTTTTTCTGTTTATTTTAAGGAAGCCCTTTTTTATAAATTAGGCTTAAAGAAAGATGCAAATAGCAATTCTTTTGGGAGAGTTAACTTTAATCCTTATTTTAAAACAAAAGAGATTGTAGGCGCTATAGATTTTTTGGAGCACTTGAGATTTTTGCTTAATAAGTTTAATATAAATTTAAAGATAGCATTAGAGACTTTGATGACTTATGTTTAAAACATTCATTGACAAAGCAAAGTCAGAGTTTGCAAAGTCCTTAGAGGACTTCAAAGGGGAACTCTTAAAAATTAGAACTGCTCGGCTTTCTCCTTCGTTGGTTGAAAATATTAAAGTTAATTGTTTTGGCAAAGAGTTGCCTCTGAAAAATTTGGCTTCTATTTTTTCCAATTCTCCCAGAGAACTTCTTTTGCAACCATGGGACAAAATATATCTTGAGAGCATAGAGAAGGCTATTTCGGATTCCCATTTGCAGTTAAGCGTTTCGGTTAGTGAAGGGAAAATTATCTTGAGAGCCCCTCTTATTACTGCAGATTATAAAAAGAGTATTTTGAAAATGTTGGCTGAAGAAAAAGAAAAAGCAAGGGAGCGTTTAAGGCGGCAGAGAGAGCAAATTTGGCGGGAAATACAAGACAGTTTCCACAAGAAAGAGTTGACCGAAGACGATAAATTTCGCGCTAAAGACAAACTTCAAGAGGCTATTGATGAGGTCAATGAAAAAATAGATGAGCTTAGCAAAAGGAAAGAAAAAGAAATTTTGGCTTAATAAGTGAATAGCCTCTGGCAATTGAAATATTTTTTTAAGGTGCTAATATTTTGATATAGTTATATTTAAATAAGGTCGTTTCTTTAGCAGTGTTCAAGTTATATGTTGTTAATCGCTTTGGCAAGAGATTAGCAGAGGTTCAGTCTCTTAAGATTAACATTCCTGTTTGCTTATCTGTTATCTGAGCGGTTAAACAATATATGCATTTAATATATGCCTGAATTATTTAAACAGAAGAAATTTCTTTTTGGGAGCATATTGGCTTTGGTAGGAGTATTTTTCTTAGGCGTTTTTTTCTGTAGAAGCTTGGGAGGAAATTTTTCTTCTCTATTTCGTAAAGCCCCAGCTAATGTTTCCTCTCAAACTGAAATTATAGAAAAAGCCATTGATTATATAAACAACAATATTTTATCAGGGGGAAATAAAGCTTCTTTAACCGGAACTCCTTCTGTTAAAAACGGGGTCTACGCTTTCAAGGTAAAGATAGGTTCCAGAGTTTTTGACTCTTATGTAACAAAAGATGGGAAAATGTTATTTCCCCAAGGCATTGATTTAGCACAAGCAACGCAGAAAAAACCAGAAGGGCAAGATAACAATGCATCGGCAGGTTCTCAGCAAAAGAAAATGAGTTGCAGTGACATAAAAAAGGCAGACAATCCACAATTGGATGCTTTTGTTGTCAGTTTCTGCCCGTTTGGCTTGCAGATGCAAAGGATATTAGCTGAGGTTGTTAAAGAAATTCCTTCTTTGGAGAAAAATATAGAAGTTAGATATATAGGCTCAATTTCAGATGGGAAAATTGCATCTATGCATGGAGAAGAAGAGGCTAACGAGAACTTAAGGCAAATTTGCCTGAGAGAAGAACAACCAAAAGCATTCTTTCCTTATTTGTCCTGCCATATTAAAAAAGGAGATGTTGATAAATGTCTAAAAGAAGCCGGGGTGAATGAGTCTAAATTAGACGCTTGCCAGAAAAATCCTTCACGAGGGCTGGCATATGCGCAAAAGGATTTCGATTTGGATAGGGAATATAATATTTCTGGCTCGCCAACTTTAGTTTTAAACGGGGAAAGAGTTAGTGAGTTTGATTTTGGGGGCAGGACAGCGGAGGCTGTGAAAACTTTGCTTTGTTGCGGATTTAAAACAACGCCTTCAGTTTGTAAGCAAAAATTAGACAGCGCAGCGGCAGCTGCTGGTTTTTCAGAAAGTTATAGCAAGGGAAGTTCTGGCAGTGGAAATTGCAATTAGGTTTGCGTATGTTCGAAATTAAAGTTTATACGGTGGCAAACTGCCCTTATTGTATTGCCTTAGAGAAATTTTTAGATGGGCACAATATTAGATTTAGAAACATTGATGTTTCTCAAAATAAGGAAGTTCGAGAAGAAATAATTCACAAGTCAGGGCAAACAGGAGTGCCAGTAGCGGAAATCAATGGGAAGGTGGTGGTTGGTTTTGATAGAGAAAGAATTATCCAATTGTTGAATATAAAGGATTAAAAATCCAATCCTGCGTTATATAACACAGGTCAAAATGCAAATCTCAAATCTCAAATCTCAAAATGCAAAAGAAATGTTAGATGTCAAATGTCAAATCCATATGTTAAATGTTAAATCTGAAAAATCTAAAGATACACGCTATAGAGCCTATAAGTTTTCCTTGCAAATCATAAATTTGGTTAAGGAATTCCCCAAAGATAATACATATATGGTATTTACCAACCAACTTTTAAGGGCAGCCACTTCATGTTATTAGGTCTTTTACGAGACGGGAAGTTGACAAGCGCTTCAAAGACCAATCCCTTAATAGAAGAGGCTAATGAGATTGGGAAAATGCTTGGTTCAAGTTTATTAACCCTTAAAGGCAAGAAATAGTTTTGACATCTAACATTTAGTTTTGAGATTTGACATCTAACATTTAACATCTTGTTGTGTTTTGGCATTCTTGTCAACGAGACCCGGACTCGTTGTTATTCTGAGCCGTTAGGCGAGAATCCTAGTTAAAATTCAAATCTCAAATCTCAAATCTCAAATCTCAAAATCACAATTCAAAATTCAAAATTACAATTCAAAATTCAAAATTCAAAGTCTCTTTTAATTTTAGTTTTTCATTTTTCACTTTTCATTTTTCATTGTTTGTCCTGCAATAACATGGAGGTCATTAACAAGACCCGGACTCGTTGAAACTCGTCAAACACACACTATTCTCAATAATTCTCTTTCTTCTTTATTTGCTTTTGAAAATCATCCCATTTTATCTCCTTTTTTCCCGCTAAATTACAAATAGTCTTAAATTGACAATATCTACATTGCCAGTTATAAGGTTTGTCAGAAAGCGGCAGAGGAATAATATTTTGGTCAATTTTCTCTCGGAGAAGGCGCAAATCCTTTAAAATATTTTCACAAAGTTGCTTATCATAGTTTACTAAAAATTCTTTCAAATCCTGATTGTCTTTATTCACATAAAGCAAAATGCCTTTTTTAATTTTAAAAAAATGCAGATAAAGTTGAATTTGATAAAGATTCTCTGTCTTTGGCTGGTTCATCTTACGAAAAATAGTGCTTACCATGCTTTTGACGTCCAACACATAAAGCTCATTGTCAATAGTTAAAATGGCATCTGCCCTGCCGCTAACAAGTTCATGGGGAGGGGTGCTAATTTCCGAAGCTCTCACCAATCCTAAACTGAAAAGAGGGCGTAAAATAAAACGATGGACATAATTGCCATTATCAAACACCCTCAATATCCTTGGCTCCATCTTTTCTTGAGGAGCTTGTTTAAACTTAAAAAAAATAGCCCGGGGACATTTTCCAGCATCTGTGATATAAAAATGAGTCCTCTGGCGATTCTTTTCTTGGTCCAAATAAAATTGGTCAATTAGTTCTTTGAGCATATTATCTTTTACTCCATTGCGGAGCTTTTCTTGCCCGTTTTAAGCCAAATTTCTTGCGTTCCCTTACTCTAGCATCACGAGTTAAATAACCAACTTTCTTTAATTTCTTTCGGAAGTAAGGATTCAAAATTACTAACGCTCTAGCAATACCGCCTCTTACAGCCTCTGCCTGAGCATGTATCCCCCCTCCTTTAACTTTAGCTTGAATTCTAAACTTACCAAGGCTTTTAATAACTTCCAAGGGAGAGGAAACAATAAATTGGAGTTCCTTAGTTGGAAAATAAACATTATATAGTTTTTCATTAACTATAATATTTTTTTCTCCCTGGGTAAAAAGGCGAACCGTTGCTGTAGCCGATTTCCTCCGACCAACAGCTGCAAAATATTTTGGCTTAACTGCTTTCTCACCCGCTTTATCTTTTGTCTTTCTTGTTTTATCTTTTATGCTTTCTTTAGCTTTAGTTTTCTTGGTTCGAGATGATAATTTAGGCTGAAGCTGTTTTTTTGCTTTTTCTGTTTTTTCTTTTTTGGTTTTTGATGCTGTTCTTTTTTTAGGCATAAAATTAAATTTTGTCATCCTTTATTCTTTGGAATTTAAGTTATTTTAAGGCGTTGAATCATACGCTCTCTCAGCTTATTCTTAGGAAGCATTCCTAAAACCGCCTTTTTTAAAAGGTATTGCGGGTCCTTTCTAAAAATTTTCTGCGCCTTAACTTCTTTTAACCCACCAGGAAAACCTGTGTGGTGGCGGTAAATTTTCTCCTCCAGTTTTTTGCCAGTTAGCTTAATTTTTCTAATATTCTTAACTATTACAAAAGAACCTTTATCTTCATTAGGTGAAAAATCAGGATTCTGTTTACCTCTCAAAAGCTTGGCAATTTCAGTAGCCACTCTGCCTAATGGTTTGCCCTCAACATCAATTGTATATTTTTGTCTTTTCATATTTTTTTATTTCTTAACTATTTTCCGAGTAATTCAATAATTGCCATTTCCGCCCCATCTTTCCTGCGTTGCTTTAAGTGCAAAATTCTAGTATATCCCCCCGGCCTGTCTTTTAAATTAGGCATAATATCTCTCTGTATTTTTTGAACAATTTCCCCAGAAAAATACTTTGCCAAAATTCGTCTTGAAGACAGATTTCCTTTCTTTGCTTGAGTAAGAAGTTTTTCTAAAAATCGGCTTGCCTCTTTCGCTCGGGCTTTGGTAGTTTTTATTTTACCGTGCAGCAAAAGAGCAGAGGACAAAGAAATAAGCAAGGCTTTCCTTTGGTCGCTAGTTCTTGAAAATTTTCTTCCTTTTTTAAGATGGCGCATATTTTTTCTATTATCTTCTTCTGTTAGGAATGCAATTTTAGGCCTGCTTTCTTTAAAATCTTTTTAATTTCCTTTAAGCCTTTTTCTCCTAAACCTTTTAATTCCAAAAGCTCTTTTTCCGATTTCCTTGAAAGAGCCTCTAAGGTTGCAATTTTATTTTCCTTGAGAGCATTTAGGGTTCTCTGAGAAATTTTTAAATCTTCTAACTTTGTTTTCTTTTTAACGTTTTCTTTTTTAACTTCTTTCTGTAAAGATTTTGAAGGTTGAACTTTTTTTTCTTCAAGATTGTTGCAAATAAAAGAAAAGTGTTTTATCAAAATATCTGAAGCCTGCTGAAGGGCAAATTTAGGAGTTATCACGCCATTTGTTTCAATCTCAATCCTTAGTTTCTCAAAATCCATTCTTTTACCGACTATCATATTTTCTACACGAAAAGCAACCCTTCTAACAGGAGTGAAAATGGCATCTATAGGAATAACACCTATTGTTTTCTGGCTAATTTCTCTCTTCTCGACTTGGCTGTAACCTACGCCTTTTTCAATCTGAACTTCTATTTCAAGATGGGCTGATTTTGAAGTTAGGGTGGTTATTCTCTCTTCCGGGTTTACAATTTCCACTCCCAAAGGCAGCTTAAAATCTTTCCCTCGCACTACTCTTTCACCTTTAACGTTTAAAATTCCTTTTTGCGGCTCGGATGTATGGAGTTTAAAACACAATTTTTTAAGATTCAAGAGAATCAAAACTACATCATCTAAAACTCCTGGCAAAGTAGAAAATTCATGGCTAGCCCCTTTAATCTTTACCTGGGTAATAGCTGCTCCTTCTAAAGAAGAAAGCAAAACTCTTCTTAAGCTATTACCAATTGTTACTCCGTATCCAGGATATAGCCCTAATATCTCAAAAATTGCTTTATTGCCTTCCTTTTTAACCAATTTTAGTTGAGATGGTAAAGGAATCATAAAAATTACCAACGAATTTATGAATTGACGCGTATTAATAAGTTTTAAGACCCATTTATAATCCGCATCACTTCATATATTCGTAATTATTCACTCATTTTTAACGCTTTTATTATTCGGCGTTATTAAGAAGCGCTTTTTCAAAAGAATCCGCTAAACAGATTAATTAAATCAACAAGGCTTATTTTGAATAAAATTCAAATATAAGCGGAATTTCTGCTGGCAATGTTATATCGTCAAGAGTTGGCTCGGCTACTACTTTTCCTTCCATTTTTCCTTTAGAAACTTTCAGCCAAGATGGGGGCTGCGCTTTTTTTATCCTATCAGAGATTTCATTCTTAAACTTTGTTTTATTTTTCTTAGTAGAAGAGAAAGCAACAATGTCGCCTTTCTTCAAGCTTAGGGAAGGAATGTTAACTTTCTTCCCGTTTACCAAAAAGTATCCATGGCTAACGAGCTGGCGGGACTCTCTTCGAGAACTGGCAAAACCTAACCTGAAAACAACATTATCTAGCCTTTTCTCTAACAACTTTATCAATGCTAAAGGTGCATTTCCTGCCTTTTTTCTCTCTAAAAAAGCCTTCATAACATATCTACGGAATTGGCTTTCTGAAAGATTATACCAAGCCCTCAGTTTCTGTTTCTCACGAAGCTCCTTGGCATATTCGGATAAATTTCTCCTTCTTCTCTTCTTCGATTTCTCGCCGGGAGGATAAGGCCTTTTAATCATAGGGCATTTATTAGAAAAACACTTTTCTCCCTTTAAGAACAGTTTTTGCCCAAAGCTTCGACAAATTTTACAAGTATTATCTTTAGTCACAAATTTTCACCAACTTACCACAAATAACACAAATAACCATTAGTGAAATTCATAGTAAGTTTGCAATTATTGGCAATTATACTCTTCGGGTTTTTCTAGGCCTGCAGCCATTATGGGGAATGGGCGTTACATCTCTGATAGATAAAATATCAAATCCATGATTGACAAATGAGCGAAGAGCAGAATCCCTCCCCCCGCCAATTCCTTTAACAAAAATATGAACTCTTCTAAGTTTTAATTTATCGGCTACAGTGCTTATTACCTGGGCTACACGAGAAGCAGCAAAAGACGTTCCTTTTTTTGTGCCTTTGAAGCCAATAGAGCCAGCGCTTTTCTGGACTATAACATTGCCATTCTTGTCTGTTAAACTCACAATCGTATTGTTATAGCTTGAGATAATATAAATTCGCCCTTCTTCAACTCTCTTTGAAGTTTTAGCTTTGATATCCTGCCGAACAGCCTTATTTATTCGCTCCCCTTCTGCTAAAATTTCTTCCTTGGTTCTTTTAATGACTCGTTTTTTACCCATATAAACCTATTTTTCTAATTTTTTATTTTGGTGCAGGAGGCGCTTTATGCCCAGAACCAACAGTCTTCCTTACATTTCCTCTCACAGTCCGAGAATTCTTTCTAGTTTTCTGACCCCTAACAGGCAATCCTTTTATATGGCGTATTCCTCTCCAACATCCTATTTGCTTAAGACGCCTGATATCCGCAATAATTCTGCGCCTTAATTCCCCCTCAATAATGTAATTATCGTCAATAATTTTCTTCAGCCGATTTAATTCTTTCTCGTCAAGCTCCATCGATTTCTTCTGGGGATTAATGTTAGCCTCTTTGAGAATTTTTTTACTCAAAGAATGCCCTATCCCATAAATATAGGTTAAAGCAATATCTATATGTTTGTTCTCCGGAATATTTACCCCGGCAATCCTTGGCACATTCTTTCGCCCTCCCTCCCCTACTAAAAACAGGGTTCGTTCGGGCTCGGTCAAATAAAATGAAAAGTGAAAAATGAAAAATGAAAAATGACAATCTAAAATCTAAAATCAAATTAAATTAAAAATGAAAAGTGAAAAGTGAAAAATGACAATCTAAAATCTAAAAAGCAATTACGTTATAATTTTGCATTTTTCATTTTTAACTTTTCGTTTAGCAAAGCGCTCATCTTCCCTGCCTTTGTTTGTGTTTTGGGTTTTTGCAAATAACATAAATTCTGCCCTTTCTATGGACTATTTTACACTTATCACAAATTTTTTTTACTGATGAGCGTATCTTCATACCAGAATTTATTAATAACTCAGCCTCCTATATATAATCACTTCTACTTTAGAAGACTGAGA
>JAGGVK010000012.1 GCA_021158045.1 bacterium
AAAATAGGAGCGAACGAAGTGAGCGACATAAGAAACCGAAGGTTTCTTAGGTTGGGGGTCGGGGTGATTTGAAAAGATTCTAGCGAAGCGGAATCCTGCACCCTCCGCAGCGAACGCAGTGAGCAAGGAGGTAAAGGATTCGAACCTCAAATATTCAGAAAGAAGAGGTAAGAAAAACGAAAGAGAATTCTTGCGCTATACCTTTCCATGGCAAGTAAATTAAAAAGCCTTCTCAGGGAAAGAGAAGGCAAAGACTGATATAGGAATCATTTATAGGCTTTTTTATTTAATTTTTATTTTTAACTTTTATATTTTTCTAATTCTTTTTTCAATTTTTTGATTTCTTGTTTTAATTCTATCATTCTTAATTCTCTGCCTACGGTCAGCTTATGGAATCTCTCAAGTTCCTCTAATCTTTCTTTTAAATCTTTAGTTTTTTCCTCGTTCTCTTTTTTTAAAGCCTCCGCTTGCTCTCTTAACTGACGAGTTCTTGCATTAACTTGAATTTCTAAGACTGTTCTTTCATCTTCTAACCTGTTTCTAGCCTCTCTCAATTTAACAACCATCTCGTTAAAAGCGCTCGCTAATTGGCCAATTTCATCATTCCTTTTAATTTTAGCCTTAACCTGCAAATTTCCTTTAGTTACTTGACTTACCACCTTTACTAGCTTCCTGATAGGGATAACCAATCTACTGGTTGAGTTTACTGCGAGGAGAACTGTAATCAAAAAGATAAATATAAAGGATGTTCCAGCAATAATCCAAGTTGTAGAAATGTTGGCTTCAACATTCTGAAAGCTTTTAGGGTTTAGATAGGGCTTTATTTGGTCTAAAACGCCTTTATATCCTTCGTACAATAAGACAGCCAAAATCAAATTACTGGCTACAGTAATAATTAACGAGTTAAAAAGGATGCGAAAGAAAATGCTAATTATCTTTTTCCTTGTTTTTGCCATATCCCAGATAAACTAAATAAGGAATTAAAAAATTAAGAGCAGAAAGAAAAATAGGACCTCTTATATAAAGCACTGCTGGCAGGTAAAGCGCTGCATAAATTACTAAAGCATAAAAGGCGTAAAAGCTTGATAAATTTTCTAAAGACATTTCTCCTGTTTTAAATCCCTTAATAAGTATATAAGCGCCTACAGCTAAACTAACCAAAATTACAGACCCTATAAAATAGCCGTGAGGGATATTGCCAACATTGTAATAAACATAAGGTAACCCTTGTACTAGGCGCACCTTTGGCAACCAGAAGAACAAATAATAAACTAAAACGCCGAGAGACAAAGCAGCAAAAAAATAATAAACAATCTTGTTTTTAGTGAGTTTGGTTAAAACATAAAAAGGGCTGACAATAATATGAAATCCCAGCCAGCCCATAGCAATAATCAAAAAAAAGTTGGCTAAAGGGAAATTAAAATCCCAAGCAAGAAGCCCTAGGGCGTTAAAAAACCAAAAAAGAAAACCGAAAAGCCAAAAAAGTAAGTAGAAGATGTCACCAAGATTTCTCTTTTTTGAACGCAAAACAATGATAGCTGCCCAAAGAGCGCAAAAGCCGCTTATTGCCGAGGTAATACCGCCTGGAATTTGTGATTCAATTTGACCCATAGTTTAATTATCTTAACTGAATCGACTATCTGCTAATCTCAATTTTCTTAATTGGCTTAATCGGGGTTCCGTCGCTCCAAGTTCCCGCTGTTAGCAATTCAGGACTTCCTTTTTTAATAATATCGCAATCCTTAGAGAAAAAGCCACAGTTAAGGCTAGCGTCAATAATTTTCTGATACTCGTAATCTATTGTATCAATTTGAAAAGCCTTGCTGTTAGCATATGAACCAAGGAAACCAAGGTGATTAGCAACAAGAGGCGGGTCTCCGTAAAAGTCAGATTGTATCTCAAAGAAATATTTGTTTTTTAATTTAGCACCCAAAGAAGCGATTTTTCTGGTTGTTCTTATTGGAGAAACTAGTTTGTCGTCGCTTCCAAATATTGCTGTTAAAATAGCTTTGTCGGGCAATTTGTTTAAGCTAGCAAAAGGAACATTAAAGAAAGGAAAACCTTCTGTAGGCTCGACTAAGATAAGCGACTGCGGCAAAGGAATATTTTTTATTCCCGGAAGATGAGTGGCAATTGCTCCTCCTATGGAATAACCAATAATAGCAAATCTTGATAGGTTATTATTAGGAGCAAACTCTTTAATTTTTAATAAGGCTTTTTTTGTTGCCAACGCCACATTGCTAACATATTTTGTTGGTAATGGATTAATAAAACCCTGTAGATAAACCGGATAAATCACAATATTACCTTTCTTAACGAGGTGGGCAATAAAGTCCTCATGAGGCTGGTGTTCCGGATATTTGAGGCGGCAAAGAGACCCTCCATGAACTAATAAAATAATTGGTAGACTGTTTAAATCCGCTCCTTTAGGAATGAAAATCCAATATCCGTTTTCCTTTTGTCCAAACTTATAGCTTTTAACTTCCTGAAAACGATAATTTCTTCCTCCTGGACCGAATTTCGGCTGTGGAGGACACTTCACATTTTTGTTTTTCCCAGGATGGGTGTAAGCAGGCAAACGATAAGCATCCCAAAGGAACAAAAAGACGCATATCAATAAAGTTGCTAGGAAGGTTGTTAATATAATTTTTATGAACTGCATTTATTTCGAAAAACTTTAATTACTGCTTTCTCTTAAAGTATATTAAAAATCTAAGTAGTAGTCAATTTATGAAATTTTCTTTTATTTAAAAATAAGTTCAGTTCCTAGGTTCTCTTATTTGGGGCGACCTTACTGCTTAAACGCAAAATACAAGACTGAAAGCGTAAAAAAGTGTATCTTTAAACTTATGCCTATAGCGTATTTGCAATACAGGGGCTTGAAATAATGCAAATAGTGGGCTAAGATTCCTAAAAGCTTCCGAGAAAAAAAGAAAGTTAATTTTTTATAAATTATTAAGGATTTATATACTGTTATGGAAAAAACAATAATAAAAAGACCGCCTGTGGTTGTTGTTGTTGGGCACATTGACCATGGAAAATCAACTTTACTTGAGGCAATAAGAAAGGATTTGGCAATTACTAAAAAAGAATCAGGAGGCATTACCCAGCACATTGGGGCTTATGAGGTGAGTTTTGAGGGCAAGAAAATTACCTTTATTGACACCCCCGGCCATGAGGCGTTTTCTGCTATGCGTTCAAGAGGCGCTAAGGTGGCTGACATTGCTGTTTTGGTAGTTGATGCTTGCGAAGGCGTGAAATCTCAAACAAAGGAGGCTATAAGTTCTGTTAAGAAGGCAGGCATTCCAATGATAGTTGCTTTGAATAAAATTGATAAGCCAGTTGCCCAGCCAGAAAAGGTGAAGCAGGAGCTGGCTGCAAATGGAGTTTTGGTGGAATCTCAGGGCGGGAAAATTCCTTCTCAAAATGTGTCTGCTAAAACAGGCCAAGGTGTGAAAGAACTTCTTGATGTAATATCAATAGTATCGGAGATGGAAAATCTTAGCGCAGACATGTCAGAGCCTGCCCAGGGAACTATTATAGAGTCTTATTTAGATTCAAAGAGAGGGCCGGTTGCTACTGTAATTTTGAAGACAGGAATTTTAAAAAAGGGCCAAATTGTCGGTACCTCCTCTGCTATAGGCAAAGTTAAAAGTTTGGAGGATTTTCAAGGCAATGTTATAGAGTCAGCATTTCCTTCTCAACCGGTTGTGGTTTTAGGATTTGAAAAAGTGCCGCACATAGGAGAAAATATTCAAGCTTTTTCTTCGTTAGAATACGCCTTGAAGATGGTATCAAGAAATCGAGATAAACGCATAGAGTATTCATCTCCTATTATTATTTCTGATAACTCCACAGAGCGAAAAATTGTGAATGTCATCATTAAAACAGATGTTTTGGGCTCTCTTGAAGCTATAGAAGAATCATTGGAGGCTATTCCTCAAGAGAAAGTGTTTTTGAGGATTTTGAAAAGCGGTGTGGGAGATATTCAGCCTTCGGATGTTGAATTGGCGTTTGCTGCTAAAGCTAAGATTTTTGGGTTTAGAGTAAAAATAAGCCCTTCTGCAAAGAACCTTATTAGACAGCGCAAGTTAGGAGAGCCAAAAATTTTCCAGGTAATATATGATTTTGTGCAGGGAGTAAGAGAAATAATGGAGAGAGCCATTAAGCCGAAGATAACAAGAATTGAGTTAGGGAAAGTTAAAATCTTGGCAATCTTTAGAACAGAGAAGGGTAAAAAGCGTCAAATTATTGGAGGGGAGGTTATAGATGGAGAAGTTCAGACTGGTGCAAGTTGTGAGATTTTAAGAGAAGAAGAGAAGATAGGAGAAGGGAGAATTTTAAACCTTCAGCATAAAAAAAAGAACGTAAGCAATGTTTCCAAAGGAAAAGAGTGCGGCATATTGTTTTCAAGCGAAACAGTTGTTAAGGAAGGGGACATTATAAGCGTTTATAAAACAGAGAAGGAGGTCGAAAAGTTGTAAAAATTGGCAGAAGATGGCAAGCCTAAGACGCATTCAAAAATTAAATAGATTGTTTCAGAAAGAATTGTCAAAGATTATTTTGAAAGAGGTTGACCTGCCTCAGGATATATTTATTACATTAACGCAAGTGAAAACCTCTTCTGATTTATCTGAAACAAAAGTTTATATTAGCGTTTTCCCGGAAAAAAAGGCTAAGACTATTTTAGATATTCTAAAGAGAAATATTTATACTCTTCAGAAATCCCTTGATAGGAAATTAAGAATGAGGAGAATTCCTAAAATTGTGTTTTTTGAAGATAAAGGAGCAAAACATCAGGAAGAAGTGGAGAAAATTCTGGAAAAAATTAAAAAAAATGAGCAAGATTGAGTTGAAAAATTACTAAAAATGAGGTTTAATAGAGTGATGGTATATTTTGATCCCAGGGGTGGTTCAAATAGATACAGTATCAAAACAGATTTTTTCCAAAAATGGTCAAATGAAATGGCTTATGTATTAGGTTTTTTATATGCTGATGGCTGTATAGTTGACGCAGCAAAATCTTCAAGAACGCAATACATTAAATTTGCAAGCAAAGATAAAGAAATAATAGAAAAAATTAAATCTGTTTTAAAAGCGAAACACCCTATTCATTCTCAACCGCCCCATACATCAGTGGATAAATATGGTCGTCTTTATAGGAGCGGAGAGGTGTTTTATTTAAGGATTGGGAGTAGGCGAATGTTTGCTGATTTAAAGAAAATTGGATTAATACCAAACAAATCCAAGGTAATCCAATTTCCTGATAATATTCCATCTCAATACTTAGGAGAATTTATTAGAGGATATTTTGATGGAGATGGTTCAATTATTTTTAATAGAAATGGCCGATGGATAAGAGTGGTTTTTACATCTGGGAGTGGAGGTTTTCTAGAGCAACTATCAGAAAAAATTGCAGAATCTTTAAAGATTAGAAGAAGGCCTATTTATATTAGTCATTATAGTTATCAGTTGTGTTATTTTACTCAAGAGGGGCTAAAACTTTTGAATTTTATTTATAGAGAAGCAGAAAAGGACAATTTATATTTAGACAGAAAGTATGATTTTTACAAGAAACTTGTAGTACAATACAGTTATATTTTACATAAACATATAACCCAAGTGGCCAGGTAGCCAAGTAGCTTAAGGCAAGGGACTGCAAATCCCTTATACACGGGTGCAATTCCCGTCCTGGCCTTGAAATTTTGTCGCCCGGATGGCGGAATTGGTATACGCGAGAGACTTAAAATCTCTTGGGAGCAATCCCTTGTGGGTTCGAGTCCCGCTCCGGGCAC
>JAGGVK010000013.1 GCA_021158045.1 bacterium
CGGAAATGGTAAAATAGAGGTGTTGCGCTTGCCCCACCCGTGCGCGCGCAACAAAAAAGGAAACTCCCTTGATTTATTTTTGTTGACTATGATTGAGAAATTGTTTATCATTGTAGTAAGTAGATTATAATAAACATACCAAAGTAAAATTTTGTATATTTGCTGGGTAAAAGTATGGCAAACAAAGTTAGTGAAAATATACGCAAACTACGTCAAAAGAAAGGTATGTCCCAAGACCGCCTATCCAAAGAGGCAGATTTAGCCTTAAATACAATTGTTAAGATAGAGACAGGAGAAAATCCTAATCCTACCCTTGAAACACTTGAAAAAATTGCTAAAGCGCTTGGAGTGTCGGTTAGTGATTTATTTCGTTAAATAATACCTATGAACGATTACAAAGAAAGAAAATATTTATCATCTACAGAAGCGGCAAAATATTTAGGTATTACCGTACAGAAGCTACACGGGTTAGTTAGAGCTAAAAAAATTAAATGTATTACAGCCGCAAGTGGTCAAAAAAGATTTGATTTGAAAGACTTAAAAAAATACGAAGCGGAATATCCTTATCAGAGTAGAAAAACTAAAAAGAAAAGCATTCCAACGGAAAACATACTAAACATAAACGGCACTACACAGAAGATCTATGTAAAAAATGCAATGAAAATGGGAGATCTAGAAGACAACTCGGTTCATTTGATGATTACCTCACCTCCTTATTTCGACGCTAAAATGTACACTAAAAAACCCATAGAAAATGATTTAGGCAATATTCATGATCTAGATGAATGGTTTGAAAAAATAGGCATTGTATGGAGAGAAGTTTTTAGGGTATTACAGCCCGGCAGAAAAGCCTTTATAAATATTATGAATCTCCCGGTGAGAGATAATAGTAATGGTTTTAGGTCTCTTAATTTAGTTGGAAGGACTATAGACTTGATGGAGAAAATTGGTTTTATTTTCAAAAGAGATATTATTTGGCATAAGACACATGGGGTTAGAGCTCATTTTGGGACATATCCATATCCCGGGGGAATTCTGATAAATAACATGCATGAATTTATTTTGGAATTTAATAAGCCAAACAAGAAAGGCTTTAATAAATACGGACACCTAACCAAAAAACAAAAAGAGGAATCCAAGCTTGATAAAGAATTTTGGTTAAGTATAAAAAATACCGATGTTTGGACAATGAAGCCCCAAAATAGCGGAGATAACAGATCGCATGTTGCCCCTTTTCCCTATGAATTACCTTATAGAATCATAAAAGCATTTTCTTTTGTGGGGGAGGTAGTGTTAGATCCATTTTTGGGGAGCGGCACCACCCTAAAGGCAGCTGCTGATCTTAAAAGAAATGGCGTTGGTTATGAGATAGTGCCTGAAATAGCAGAGGTCGCAATTAAAAATTTAAATAATTACCAAGCTAAGCTATTTATTTAAAACTATGGATTTAGATACAAAAACAATATACGCCCAATCAAGTGATATTAAATCAAGAACATATCTTGAGTATCGCAAAGATATGAAACAAAAAGCCATCGCAGAGCTGGAGGTTTTGCCTTGGCTTAGAGAGAAAATTCGGGAAGAAAATAAAAATGCTGTTGTAGAAAAATTTGGCGGTGATAAGTTTATATGGTTTTTGAGAAAGGGAGGGATAACAAGGGATCCAGATTTTATTGTTAAATATCCAAATGGAGAGGTTAAGTATATAGAATTTCAATATGCAAAGGAGGAATTAAATGCTTATGATTTTAAAATTTCAAAGATTGCTCCAAAGGACAGAAAATTAAAGAAAAGGGTTCCTAAAGAAGATACAAAAATTTTATACATCATTAAACCAACCTATCAATATACGCTTTTGGACCCTGCTTGGATAGTTAAAAATTCTACGCAAACGGTTGCTGCCGCCTGGGGCAACGCTCCAGTTTTTAGAGTTTCTAGAAATAAGTTTGAAAAGATATTAAAAAAAGACAATAAACTTAAATCTGTTTGCGAGCTAATAGATAAAAAAATCTTTATGCTTAACTTCCAACACGAAGCTATCGAGATTGAAAAAGAAAAATTATCTCATTTATTACAGCAAGTTATTGACGAAGAAAAAATATTAAAGATTGTACCTAAAAGCTTAGATGGATTTTTTAAGGTATGCTTTACTCTTAACCATATAGAGAAAACCCCTGTGAATGCTAATTTGTGGTTAATATATCTTCTATCTTTCATAGACGAAAAGTTAAACTCTTACGAGTTATTTCAGCTAGTATATAGCTTAGACTTTCTTTATCCGCGAGTAGAACTAAAAGAAAACGAACTAAGAAAATTGATCTCCGGATTACAGCAAATTAAAAAACTGGTAATTAACTTCTACAAGAAAGATGGATCCTTTCAATCGGATAAAAACCTTTCTCCCTTGGAGGATACGAGATATTCGCTCTTCGTAATAAATATTGTGGAGGATTTAACTCAGGATCTTTTGTATTACTACGGAAATAATCTGAATCTAGAACCTATAACTTCTATTTATCAGACTGTACCACGAGTGAATAAAACTTTTGAATTTATTGCAGAATAACTTGGGTAGAGTCATGGCATCTATCAGTCTCTCAATTAAATACAGGCCGGTAAAAATTGGTTTTTAGTTCGTGATGGTTCTATTGAGGATTTAGTAAAATCCGCGGGCATTAACACTTTGCTTTGGGGTGGTATTTATAATCCGATTATTCCCGTATCTAAAGATATAAAGTTCGCGGAGCGGTTAATCAATCTTTTTTCGGTAGATGTGTTATTTCCTGTGTCTCACACAAATGAGATTGATGAATTACTGAAAAAATATCCTCTACTTCGCGATCCCGGACATTATGCTCAAAATATTTTTTATGAAGACTATCATACCAAGAAAAATATCTTGGGATATTTAAGTTCACTAAATACTATTCGCTATTATTGGGAAAGAGAATTTAAACACAAACCCGAAAAGCATAAAAGTAATTGCGTATTAGTAAAGTGGGAAAGCGAAGATGATTTAAAAAGTCTTTTTTCAATATTATTTGGATTTTTTCCTCAAGAGTATAACTTAAAGGATGATTTTGAATTAGCCTTTTTGAGGGGCCTACACGCACAAGAAGTTAAAATAAATCCTAACAATACTATTAAAGAGAATCTGGCTACTGTTGTTACGCCTATCAGATTGACAGGACTAGAATTACAAGGATATGGTGGCACATGGAGAGGTGACGGTATTTATATTGGAGATCATAACGACTTTAAAGATTTATTGTATTTTTGGAATATCAGAGCCTCTGGTTTATTTGTAGAATTTCTACCCAAGAATAAAATAACCAGATTTAAAAATTTTATTAATAAGGTAGTTGAAATATTAGAAAAGTCTTCTAATAAAAAATCTGCTATTGGGGAGGATTTTATCAATGTATATTATCGTTGTTCTGATGATGAAGTTAAAGACATAATAAAAAAGTTTAAAACCAAGAAGCGTTTTGTTTACTATAAATGTGATAAGGTCAGTTGGAATGGATTAAATATCAAACCTGCCGATTTTTATTTTGGGTGGGAACACATATTAGGTAGTGTAGAAAAATCATATAATCGCTATATTGTATCTGTTAGTCTCCCGGAAAAGAAATTCATTGTTAAAAAATCAAGAGATACAGACCATGAACATTTAGCAATCTCGATTGATCCATTTGGAGAATTCGGCTATCCAGAACACACCTTGAAGCCACCCTTTATTAAAGAATTAAACGAATTCTACAGTAGAGAAATAGCTGTTGACCCATTCGCTTTAAGAGCAGAAAAAAACGGAATAGCAAAGATAATAAGAGCTAGTGATAATTCTTTGTTTTTGTATCCCCTCTCATACCAATCTATCATTCAAAAGATTTTCGAGTTGGCTGATATACAATCCGAGATAAGCCAAGCAGGATTAATTACAAAAAGAATCATAGAAAAATTGGGTGGTGTAGATGGAGGGAGGGTTTTTAAAATAGAAGGGGTTAGAAAATTACTACAAAATTTAAAATCCGATGCATTTGTTGCCAAGGGTGAAGCTACTAAAATCATTTGGAATGATGGAGAGTTTAGAAAACACGAAAAACTTTATATTGAAGCAAGGGAGAAGTCAAAATTAACTTCCTCTGATGTATTCAATTTTCTATTAAAAAAAGATTTTCTCAGGGCAGGACTTGAGCTTATATGCAACCACTGCAAACTTTCTAATTGGTTTTCTTTAAGGGAAATTGACGATGTTTGGATATGTAATTACTGTGGGGACGAAAATAAAACTAGTTTACAATTAAATAACAGGGGCGATTGGAAATTCAGAAAAAGCGGACTTTTTGCGAAAGACAATAACCAAGAGGGAGCCATACCTGTCATTTTAACTCTCCTAGTATTTTTGAGAATTCTTGATCCTTCAGCTTTTATCTATTCTCCGTCATTGAAGTTAAGAATTAAAAATAAGAAAGAATGTGAAGTTGATTTTGTAGTTTTGCAATATGAGAGAGGTGATGAGATTCAATTAGCGATTGGTGAATGTAAAAGTGAAGGCGGAGCTATTAATAAGGAAGATATTGAAAACTTAAAAATGGTAAGAGAGATGGTAAATAAAATTGGGGTTAATTGTTATCTTGTTTTTTCCAAGACTGCTAAAGAATTTACAAATGAAGAAATTAAGTTATTCAAACAATTACAAAAAGAAAAAATTCCTGTTATTCTTTTGACCAACCGGGAATTAGAACCGTACCATCCTTATTGGGAATTAGAAGAAAAAGATGACCTGCCAGAAAAATATGCTCTTGATATGAGAGGTATGGTTAGGAATTCTAGTTATCTTTATTTAAAAGACTAAACCCACCCGCCACCCATCTCTATATTTTTAGCCCCACCGCCAAAAATTTTCAGCAACAAAGCCCAAGCAGGCGGGCAAAAAATGGAGGGGGTTTGAGGGGGAGGAAATTTTTTGCCCGCCTGCTTTGCCGCGCGTAGCGCGGCATGGGGTGGGAAGCGGCTCTCTTTGCGTCAGCAAAGAGGCAAAGCCCGCAAAAATTATTCCTTTTAATTGAAAAAATTTTGCGCGCGCCCTTAAAAGAAAAATAGAAATTTTTGCGGGCTTTGCCTGCCCCGCGTCAGCGGGGCTGAGCCGCTGGGTGGGTTAAGCCGCGCCGAAGGCGCGGCAACCTTCCATCAATCAAGAATTTTTGATAAAATAAGTTCGAGCAAAGTTGTATAACCACAC
>JAGGVK010000039.1 GCA_021158045.1 bacterium
GCTTTGGCTATCTGTAATTTTGGCTGGATAACGGTAAATCCCACAACCAAAATTAAAGCTAAAGCAATCCCAGCTGGAACTAATCTTTTTGTCCAAAACATAATTGGTTTTTTCTTAAAATATCCAGAGCTAAGCAAAGCCATTTTTAACCTTTGTTTATGGCTTTGAATTTCAATGTCTGGTGTTTTTATGTTTTCTAATTTTTTGATTAAATCTTCCTTTTTCATAACTCTGGATACTTAATATTTTTTACCTTTTTCGACCTTTATACTCCGCACCGAGTTTTGCTCTGGTGTTACGGTTTGCGAGCATCTTTTGACGCTCTATAACCATAATGCAAAAGGCCGAAAAAGGTTGCGTTTAATCAACCGATAGCCAATAAGCTGGGGAATACCAAGGACAAACACATCCTTTGCAGTATCCTTCGTTTCTGCAGTAATATCTTGCTCCTGCACATTTTAAGAAATTAGGATAACCTGGACTGCAAAAACTCTCCAATTTTAAAGCAACAAAGCAATCTCTATTATTAGCACAAGGGATATGTTCTTTAATAATCCGGTTTGGCTCTTGAGTTCCTGATTCCTGCCAGCAGTTAACTGTATAGTGGCCAGAACAAAGAGAATGCTTCAAATTGGTAGTAGAAATTAATACCAGCAAAGCAATAAATATTCCTGTCCCTAAATAAAGCAATTTTGTTTTAGTCATAAGTTTATTCTATTAACTCTCTTAATTTTTCTAAACCTCTTGATAATAAAGATTTTATTGTTCCTTCTTTTTTACCTAAAATTTCAGCAATTTCTTTGATTTTCTTTTTTTCAAAAAATCTTAAAGTGATTACTTCTTGATATTTAATTGGAAGTTGAAAAATTTTTTCTTGAATTTCTAAAAAATCTTGATGTTTTTTTAATTTTTCTTGGGCTTCTAAAAATTCTGTTTCAGGATTATGCAAAGTAACGGGTTCAAATCCTTTTTCTTCTAAAAGTTTATCTAAAGAAGTTGAACAATTTTTATTCTTTCTGAAATAATTGGCAATTTCATTGTTAGCAATTCTGTAAAGCCAGGCAGAAAAGGAGATGTTCCGCCAGCGAAATTGCCAGAGCTTCTTTAGGGCTTTGAAAAATGTCTCTGATGTTATGTCTTGGGCGATTTCTAAATCAGCGGTTCTTTTTAGTATATAGCCGAAGATTTTGGAGTAATGTTGTTCATAGAGTTTGCCAAAAACCTCTGGATTTTTCTTTGCTTCTTTAATTAGTTCTTTCTCTTTACTTAGTTCCATGTCAAAACCTTAGGATTTCTCTTCCCATTTTAGCATAACGCTGAAAGCTCAAAAAGGTTGCGGTTTTCCTTGTTAAGGCAATTTAGAAATTTCATGGCACGAGCAAAATAGAAATTTCATACCTGAACCTTTAAAATTTAAAGAAATTAGTTTAGCTATAATTTTTCTTAATGCATTATCATATTGCTGTGTAAGAGTATACCTAAAAAGTTAAGAAAGGACAGTTCTTTATTGTATTTAAGGGGTTTCAGCCATTATTAAAATTAGTTCTATTGAAGGTAATGATTGGGAAGGGGTAACGGATAAAAAGTGGTGGAGTGAATATGCAATATGCGAGTTCTTTTTCACAAAGTAGAAAATAGTTTTATTAAAATTTTAGCCATAAAATACAGAGTCAGCAGAACTTATAAGAAGCGCCGCAGTTTTTGGGAATTTTTGCGGTTGTAAAATAGGTTTGAGTATTGTCCCCCTTGGGGAGTTAACGATTTTTAGGTTGCCGTTTTGTAAAGGAAGCAGTTTTTTGGCAAAATAAACCTATGCCCAAAGGACAAAAATTTTATCAAAAACCTTTCACCCTTCACGACTTACCAAAAGAGGAAAGGTCCAAGAGAACGGCTCCAAAATTGGACGATATAGAGAGAAAGTTAGTTTAGTTTTTTTTGCATCTTTGCAAAAATTTACTATAATTATAGTAATATATAACCATATGCTTTCTTTACGTTCAAAAATCGCCCAAAAAATCCTCAACCTACTCTTCTTAAATGAAAAGGAGAAGTTTTATATTAACGAACTATCTAAGCTAATAAAAGAGGATCCTGCTAATGTCTATAAAAAGCTTATCGAGCTTAAAAAAGAAGGACTACTTTCTGATGAGTTTCAGGGCAAAGAAAGATATTTTTTTCTAAACAAAAGATATCCCTTTTTAAAAGAATACAAGAAAATAATTCTCAAAGGTTTAGGATTTGAGAAGGTTTTAAAAGAGAAATTAAAAAAAATAAAAGAGATTGATTCTGTTTACGTTTTTGGTTCCTACGCAAAAGATAAACTCTCATTAGAAAGTGATATAGACCTCCTAATTGTTGGAAATTTTGATACCCTTAAACTTCAAAAAGTGCTTTTAGAAATCCAAAGATTAAGCGGAAGAGAAATAAATTCTGTAGAACTAACTAAAAAAGAATTTCAAAAAAGAAAAAAAGAAAAAGACCCATTTTTAGAAGACATTTTTTCTGAAAAATACATAAAAATCTTATGAAGTTGAATTTCGATACTAAATTTTTTCAGAAGAAAAAATTTAACAAAAGAACAATTTCTCGATATTTCCGTAACGCCGTTAGGGCAGAAAAATATTTAAAGCGCCAAAGCTCTTTATTTTAAAATGTCAGAAATCAAACTAAAGTTAAAAGTCCTGCCACAACCCACTCGCCCCCGGGAAAAATTTACCCATTACCGAACTTGTTCTGGCTTAGGAATAGTCACCAAAGGCCCTGAAAACCTCAAAGACGAGGAAAAATTTTTAAACTAACACTCAAATCTTAGAAAAATCCAAGAAGAAATTTAAAATGAAATTTATTGCCGAAAATATAAACGAAAACATCGCCTCTTTGGCAGGAAAGTTAGGATATAAGACGACAGCCAACAATAATGGTGAACTTAATTGCATTAAGCCTGTTTATGGCGCAGGCTGCCCTCGATTTCATCTTTTGATTAAAAAGTACAACAATAAAGTTATTTTTAAATTGCATTAGAAAAGTCAAAGCCAATTTTACTCTCAAACCACAATGGCTAAAAAGAAAGAAATTATTAAAAGGTTAGATAAAACCTGCGCCGTATGCGGTAGAAGAATTAAAGTGATTTTATATAAAGATAAAACTTATCGCGGTGGCCATTATTTTGGCAAAATTCCGCTTTATGCCAAAAAAGAGCTCAAAAAAGCTTTAAAAGCCAGAACTCATAAGAAAAGAATTGGCAATCGGGAAATTGAACTCCTTAACAAAGAGCCAAAACCTTATAAATATCTCGAATACTGGGAATGTCCAAAGTGCTATTGGTGAAAATAATCGGTTTTTTTAATTTTTAATTTAACTGAAAGGAACACGCCAAACCATTTTACAAAAAAGAGAAGAAAATTTGGCAAAACAAACCTATGCCCAAAGGACAAAAATTTTATCAAAAACCTTTCATCCTTCACGACTTACCAAAAGAGGAAAGGTCCAAGAGAACGGCTGAAAAAATAATATTGACATTGTAGTTTAGATTAACTACAATTGTATTAAGAATTGACTACAGAGCTTATGGATATTTTGAAATTAACCAAGTCAAAAACAAGAGAAAAAATTATCCGCTTGTTTTTTTCTGACCTAAAAAAGGAATACTATTTAAGGGAGTTAGAAAGAATTTTGAACATTCCAGTTGGCAATATCCGGCGGGAACTTTTAAACTTAGAAAAATCAGGATTATTCAGACGAAATAAAAAAGGAAATCAAGTTTACTATTCGGTTAACAAATCATCACCAATTTTTGAAGAATTTAGAAAAATTGTTTCTAAAACTATTGGTGTTGAAGGTCTAATAAGGAGAGGGTTAGAAAAAATCAAAGGAATTGAAATTGCCTTCATTTTTGGCTCTTACGCCAAAGACGAAGCAGATTCTCTTTCCGATATTGACTTAATGATTATTGGCGGCCCCGACGAAGACAAATTGGTGGCAAAAATTTCAAAAATAGAGAAAAAAATTGGCAGAGAAATTAATTATCATATTTTCTCTATTAGTGATTGGGAAAAAGCAAGGCAGGAAAAAAATTCATTTATTGAAAACATTTTATCCCAACCAAAGATATTTTTGGTTGGCAATCAAAATGCTTTATCGAGATTTCATTAAAAAAGGGTTATTAAAGAAAGAGAAAATCGGCTTTGAGCAAATAAATAAAGTTTTGGAGAGGTCAATCCGTTGTATTAAAAGCGCGAAGATTCTTCTTAAAAATAATGACGAGGAAGGTTGTTTTCAATTTGCTTATCAGGCAATGCTTTTAGCCGGGCGAGCCCTAGTTTTTTCTTACGGTTTTAGACCTCGCGCTGTTAGTTCTCATAAGATAGTGATAGATTTTGCCGAAGGAGTAATTGGGAAAGATTATAGAATTTTAGTTAAAAAATTCGATAAAATGAGACGAAAAAGGCATTATTTAATTTATGGCATAGGATTGGCTATCTCTAAAACTGAAGCGAAAAACGCTGTTAAATCAGCCGAAGACTTTTTGAAAATAATTAAAAATTTTGTTCAAAAGAAAAATCCTCAGAAAAAATTGTTTAAGTAAATTATTTTATTGAAATCAGAGAATCAATAAAATAAACCTATGCCCAAAGAAGAAAAACTTTATAACTTGTTTATTCTTGACTTATTCTATTTTTTGGCTTAAAATTAGAATAAGATAATTCTTACTCCAAAGTATTAGAATGCTTGACTATGATTAAAAAACCATTCATTCCGCCCAAACTCCCTCCTAAAATAGATTATGTTCCTTTAATTAAAGAAATTGGCCAAGCCAGGGAGGCTTTAGGAGAATTAAGGGGACTTTTGATTAATGTTCCCAATTTTGATTTATTGGTTTCACCTCTCTTAACAAAAGAGGCGGTTTTGAGCTCTCAAATTGAGGGTACTCAAGCAACCTTAGAAGATGTTTTGAAATATGAAGCCGAAGGAAAATCTTCCCAAAATGATAAAAAAGAAGAAGACATTAGAGAAATTCTCAATTATCGGCGGGCAATTCATTTAGCCATAAAAGAATTAAAGAAAAAGCCAATAGGTGAAAACTTTATTAAAAAACTTCATTTTCTTTTATTGGATTCAGTTAGAGGCTCTAATAAAGATAGAGGTTATTTAAGAAGAATACAGGTTTATATTGGTTTGCCCGGCACGCCAATAGAAAAAGCCATTTATATCCCGCCACCAATTACAGAATTACCAAAATTGCTTAGTAATTGGGAGAAATACATCAATTCTTATCAAGAAAAAGACCCTCTAATTCAGATAGGAGTAGCCCATTATCAATTTGAGGCAATTCATCCTTTTATGGATGGGAATGGCCGAATTGGCCGTCTTTTAATCCCTATTTTCCTTTATCAAAGAAAGATTTTACCTTATCCCGTGCTTTATATTAGCGAATATTTTGAAAAACACCGCCAACAATATTATGATTTGCTCAGCAGGGTTAGCCAAAAAGAAGGCTGGGAATCCTGGCTTAAATTTTTTTTAGATGCCATCAGGATTCAGTCCCAAAGAACAGCAGCAATTATCTATCGAACCAAATTTCTTTATGAAAAACTTAAAAAAGATATTTCAGCCGTTAATTCTGTTTACGCCATTAATCTTTTGGACGCAATTTTTGCTAAGCCAATAATTACTTTTGCCAGCATTAAAAACGAAATCAAGCCCAAAAGCCACCAAACAATTTACAATCTCTTGGAAAAATTCACCAAAATGAAAATCCTAAAATCTCTCCCTGGCCGCAAGAGAAACAGAATTTACATCTTTCCAGAATTGTTAAAGATTTTAGAAGAAGCCAAAAACCGTAATTTTGTCGTTAAATTAAAGTCAATAAAATAAAACTATGCCCAAAGGACAGGGATTTTATAGGAACTTTACCCTTCGCGACCTGCCAAAAGAAGAAAGGCCAAGAGAACGGCTTCAAAAAGTTGGAATTGATAATTTATCCTTGTCAGAACTTTAGCTTTAGTGATCTTTTCAATCTGTGACCCTTTTTGTATTGACAATGGAAAGAAAATTTGCTAATATGGCATATAGTTAATACATAGGCTATAAAAATATGAAGTTAAATTTATCTACACCAAAAGAACCTGTAGAGATTAAAGAACAGATAAAGGCATCTCATCAGAAATACCGTGGTGGCTCAATTGATTGGGCTTCTTTAAATGTATGGTTTGGCAATCAGTTGCCGAAATATCTTTGGAAAGATTGGAAGGATAAATTAAAGCCATCCGGATTTACTTGGCAGAAATTTTTGAAACTATTGAAATATCGCACCGACAAAATAATTCTATGGTCCCAAGAAAAAATAACATGGAAAAATTTAGTAGAAGAGATACAAGAATTAATTAATAGTCCTTTTGGAGAAAATATTAAAAAATGAGTCAAAGTCGAGAAAATAAAAAATTAATATTATATAAAACTTATGGAAACAAAAAATTTGATTCAACAAATAGAGGCAAATCGAGGGTCAAAAGTAATCACTTATTTAACTAGTGATAGAAAAGGTCCAGTTAATGCTCGCATAGCAATGGATATTATCCCTGTTATTAGCCAGCAACTTCACCAAATTGGCAAAACAGAAGAGATTGATTTGTTTCTTTATAGTACTGGCGGAGACACAATGGTTCCTTGGCGATTGGTTTCAATGATAAGGGAGTATTGCAACAAATTTTCAGTTTTAGTTCCCTATAAAGCTCATTCGGCAGCTACAATGATTGCTTTGGGAGCAGATGAAATTGTGATGACGGATTTGTCAGAATTATCGCCAATTGATCCATCAACGGCTAATGTTTTTAATCC
>JAGGVK010000052.1 GCA_021158045.1 bacterium
CTTTTGGATTGTCATTTTTCATTTTTCATTTTTAATTTTTCATTTTATTGCCTGTCCTGCTTTTAGAGGGATTCCAATGACGGGAGAAATTATAAAAATCACTCTCGTTAAAGAGCGATTTTTTTATGGAGCGGGTGAGCGGACTCGAACCGCCCTCATCTCCTTGGAAGGGAGATATAATAACCACTATACGACACCCGCATCTTGGCAGTTTTGGCTCCTGATTTTTTTCAATATAAATTATTCTGGAAATTGAAATTTTAATCTATCCAATTTTTTGCGGTTTGAATTGATTTTCGGGGTGCTGGGAGTTGAACCCAGTCCGCATGCTCCCAAAGCATACATACTACCGTTATACGACACCCCGAGAAATTTGGCAATCACGAGAGAAGGCTTGTGTTTCGCTACAACACTTTCTGATATTTCTTGAGATATAAAAATTGTGATGCCGCCTTGTTATGGGGAATAAGTTTTCTATTTATACTATCTCTCTTTTGTTTTGAAGTCAATTTATGCTATAATAAATCAGTATGCCTTCTAAGGAATTTCTTAAAAACCTGAATCCTCTTTCACAGTGTAAGAGATATAATATTCCTTTTTGGAGATGCCCTCAATTTCTTTTTCTTGTGATGGGCTTTATCATTATTATCGCTATTTTGGTTTCCTATTCTATTGCTATACACCGAATCAGCAATCCTGAAATTGTTGCTCTGGTGGTTTTAACAGTAGGCTTGGTTTTGATTGTGCTAGATTATATCATTTATGACAGTTTTGAAAGGTTGGCTGAGGCTTCACGTATGAAAAGTGAATTTGTTAGCATTGTTTCTCACCAGTTGCGCTCGCCTTTAAGCAATCTTAGTTGGGCTGTAGAATATATAATGTCAGGCAGATTGGGAAGGGTGGAGGAGAAGCAACTAAGTTACTTTAAGATTTTAAAAGAGAACACTGCTCGGATGAAAGATTTAGTTAATGACCTCTTAACGGTTTCCAGAATTGAAATGGGAAAATTGTCTTTGAATAGAAAAGAAGCCTTTTCTTTGGAATCTTTAACAAAGGAAGTGATATCTAAATTTAAGCCTTTTACTGATGCTTCAAATGTGCAAGTTAATATGGCCTCTCAAGGAAATCTTCCTAAAGTTTTTGGAGACAAACTGTGGCTGGAACAAGTGATTAGCAACCTTTTGGACAATGCTATTCGCTATATAGAAGGGAAGGGAGAGGTGAATATTAGGATTTATCCTAGAGATAGAAAAGTTTATTTTGAGATAGAAGACAATGGGGTAGGCATCCCAAAAGATGAGCAAAAGTTTATTTTTCAGAAATTCTTTCGTTCAGAAAATGTTCTCAAGCACCAAACTAATGGTTCAGGGCTTGGCCTTTTTATTACCAAGAAAATTTTAGAAATGATGGGTGGCAAAATTTGGTTTAAGTCAAAAGAAGGGCAAGGAACAACATTTTACTTCTCTTTACCAATAAGCCGATACTAATCTGCAAATTTAATGCGAATCTGTAAACGCATACATTTGTAAATTGGCATCGTGTTATATATATGAAGAAAATATTATTTATTGAAGACGAGTCGGCTCTTCAAAAAACAATTGGTGATGCATTAAGGGAAGAAGGATACCAGGTGCTCAGCGCTTTAGATGGGGAAATTGGCCTTAAATTAGCGCAGACAAAGAAACCAAACTTAATTCTATTAGACCTCATTTTGCCAAAAGTGGATGGGTTTGAGGTTTTGAAAACCCTAAAGGATAACTCGGACACGAAAGACATTCCGGTTCTTATTTTGACCAATCTTGAAGGCGCTCAGGATATAGAGAAAGCCTTAGAGCTTGGCGCAACTACCTATTTAGTAAAAGCGAATTACACTCTGGAAGAGGTAGTAGAGAAAGTAAAGCAGTCGTTAGAGTAATCAACGAATTTACTAATCAGTACGAATTTATGTTATTGCCAACGAATTTACAAGTCAGTGCAAATTTACAAATATTTGTATAATTGTTAACGCTTTATGCGAGTTGAGCCACAACAACTAAAAGCATTTTTGCTTGATGCTGGATTGGTAACTGAAAAGCAATTTGCGGAAGCCTTGTCTCAAGCCCAAAAAAAGAATCAGAGAGTTGGCGATGTTTTAGTAGCCAAGGGTTTAATCTCACAGCAAAAATTGATAAAACTTGAGGCTTATATTTTAGGTATTCCCTTTATTGACTTGGAGAAAGAAAAGGTTCCCCCAGATGTTTTGAAAATTATTCCCGAGCCGATTGCAAAATCACATAATATTGTGGCTTTTCACCAGAAAGGGAAAAATTTAGAAGTGGCAATGCTTGACCCTGAAGACCTAAAGACTATTGACTTCATTAAGAAAAAGACTGATTTGAGAATTTTGCCGCGGCTTACCACTCCTCAGGGCATTAAAAATGTTTTGCGCCAGTATGAAGAGAGCCTGCAGGCGGAGTTTAATGAAATCATTCAAAAAGAAGGAACCCGCTTGCACTTAGTAAAAGAAAAAGAGGAAAAATTAGGTAAGGAGGAGCTTAAAAAAGCGGCTCAAGAATTGCCGGTTATTAAGATTGTTGACACTCTCTTAAAGCATGCCATTTTACAAAGGGCTTCTGACATCCATATTGAGCCTATGGAAAAAGAAGTTCTGGTGAGATACAGGATTGATGGCATTTTACATGATGCTATGACTTTGCCTGCACAAATTAAAACAGGCATAGTAACAAGAATAAAAGTTCTAAGCAATTTAAAGCTTGACGAGCACAGATTACCTCAAGACGGGAGGTTTAAGATAGAGGGTGAAAACTATAAATATTCTTGCAGAGTCTCCATCTTGCCTGTTCTAAATGGGGAAAAAGTGGTTATGCGGCTTTTGCCTGAACAAAGCCGTGGCTATTCTCTTGAAGGATTGGGAATGCGGGGGAATGCTTTAGAAGAAGTGCAGCAGAATTTAAGGAAACCAATAGGAATGATATTAGTTACCGGTCCCACAGGGTCTGGGAAAACTACCACTTTGTATTCTATGATGGAAATTTTAAACACTCCCCAAGTTAATATCTCAACAGTAGAGGACCCGATTGAGTATAGAATGCCCAGGGTTAACCAAACACAAGTTAACCCTAAAATTGGCTTGACGTTTGCTTCAGGCCTCCGTTCGCTGTTAAGGCAGGACCCAGACATTATTATGGTTGGAGAAATCAGGGATAAAGAAACTGCCTCTTTAGCCGTGAATGCGGCCCTCACTGGCCATTTGGTTCTCTCAACATTGCACACAAACTCAGCGGCTGCCACTATTCCCAGATTGCTAAATATGGGAATTGAACCGTTTTTACTTTCTTCTACCTTAGATATTGTCTTAGCCCAAAGGTTAGTGAGAAAATTATGTGATGATAAGAAAAAATATTATTTGAAAGATAAAGAATTAAGGAATCTAAAGAAGTCTTGCGACATTACAAGGATTACGGATATTTTGAGGGAGGAAAAAATTCTAAAAAAAGGGCAGACTATTAAAGATATCCCATTTTATCGGCCTTTTCCTACCAAAAGTTGCGGAGATGGATACAAGGGGAGAATTGGTATTTATGAGGTTTTGCCGGTTTATGAAACAATTAAAAGATTGATTAATGAAGGAGCCACGGCTGATGTTATTGAGGAAAGAGCAAAGAAAGACGGAATGAGATTAATGGTAGAAGATGGATTTATTAAAGCGGCTCAGGGCATAACAAGTTTAGAGGAAGTGCTAAGAGTGATTGTTGAATAGGAACTTTGCTAAATTTTTAAGTGCTCCATAAACTCAAGCAGGAACGATTTCTAATATGCCAAATTATTTTTATAAGGCGAGAAATCTTCAAGGTAAAGAAAAATCAGGCTATTATTTTGCCAAGGATAAGCATCAATTGGCTATGGCTTTGCATCAGCAGGGCTATATTTTAGTTTCTGCAGAAGAGGAAGGAGAGAAAAGAAAAGAAAAATTTCAGTTTGGAGGGTTTGACATCCTTGGCAAATTCAGAGGAGTTTCTTTGGTAGAGAAATTATTTTTTACTAGAAACCTTGAAACAATGATAAGGACAGGAGTTCCCTTGCCAAGGGCTTTTGAGATTTTGAAAGAGCAGGTTAAGAGCAAGAGACTTAAGATGGCTTTAACAAAAATTTTAGAGATGGTGATTCAAGGGAAATCACTCTCTACTGCTTTAGCGTCTTTCCCTAAAATATTTCCAAACTTATACAGAGAAACTTTAAAAGTAGGGGAATCTACCGGAAAAATAGAAGACAGTTTGCATATTTTAAGCCAGCAAATGGAAAAAGAGCATAAATTAAAGTCCTCCTTAAAAGGGGCTATGATTTATCCTATATTTGTTTTATCTGCTACTTTAATTATTGGCGTTTTTATGATGATTTTCGCTGTTCCCAAAATCAAATCAGCATTTGAGCAATTGAACGTGCAGCTCCCTTTCACCACGAGAATAGTTCTCTTTTTTGCAGATTTTTTAATAAAGAAGTGGTTTTTAGTTTTACTTATCATATTGGGTTTAGTTTTTGCTCTTGGAGTTTTTCTTCGGAGCAAAAAAACAAGTAAATTTAAGTCTATGGTGGCTTTAAAGATTCCTCTTGTCTCTAAAATTGTTAGGGAAACCAATTCAGCCTTAGCCTTGAGGACTTTTAGTTCACTTTTGTCAGCAGGCATTCCGGTTGTCAGGGCTTTAGAAGTTGTCTCTGGGACTTTAAGCAACTTTTATTTTCAACAATCTTTTAAAAAAGCAGCAAAAATTGTTAAGAAAGGCAGTGGGGTTTCTGAAGCCCTTAAACCATACAAGAATCTTTATTCCCCAATGGTTTTGCAGATGTTGAAGGTAGGTGAAGAAACTGGAGAGAGCGCTAAGATTTTAGAAAAACTTGCCAACTTTTACGAAGCCGAATTAGAAGATACTTTAAAGAAGTTTACATCTCTTCTTGAACCAATTTTAATTATGTTTCTTGGAGGAATAGTTGGCCTTTTTGTTGTTTCTATGTTCCAGCCAATGTTTAGTATTATGCAAGGCATAAAATAGGAGATTCAAGATTTCTGCTTTTTGCAAAAGATAATCGGAGTTTAATAAAAGGGACTTTCCATATTTTATGTTTAGAAGTTCGGCGTAATCTTTCTATGGCAATAGATTATGTTAAAGATTAAACATTATGCATTTTCCAGAACAGGATTCACTTTGCTGGAACTTTTGGTTGTTATATCAATTTTTGTTATTGCAGCAGGAATTTCTTGGGGAGCGTTTAGGACGCTTTCTCCTTCTTGGCGGCTGGCAGGGCTTGTGAGAGATATCGTAACAGACATTCGCTATGCCCAGCAGCAAACAGTAACTGAACAAATTGGCTATGGAGTTTATTTTTCCACTAACACCAATGAATATTGGATAGTAAGGCACGGAGAAACAGATGAGATTTTGCGCAAGAAGCCTCTTCCTCAAGATATCACTTTCTCTGAGATTGTTGGTTTGAGCAGCAACGAAGTAATATTTAATCCTTATGGGGCAGTTAAGGAAGCAGGGAGTGTCTCGTTAATAAATGCCTCTGGAAAAAAAGAGACTATAGAAATCAGGCCCTCAGGTTTTGTAAGAATAGAAGCGGATTGATGCGGATATCAGCGCGAAAAGATGCAGAAGATAAAATTGCCAACGGTCTAATACTTTTAGAAATTATTTTTACAGCAACAATAAAAGCATTGGAGAAATTGAAAAGCGAAAAACTGCAGAGCAAAATTAAAAAAGGAAATTAATTTATTAATTTTTCATTTTTCATTTTTTATTTTTAATCTTTTAATTGATTTAATTGTTTTTAGATTTTAGATTGTCATTTTTAGTTTTTCATTTTTCACTTTTTATTTGATTTAATCGCTTTTTAGATTTTAGATTGTCGCTTTTCATTTTTCACTTTTAATTTTTCATTTTTACTGCCTGTCCCACTATGCTTTGCTTGTGGTTAAAGTCCGGAGCGAGGGCAGCCCTTGCTCATTTTAGACAAGTTTTAGGCAAGGGCTGCCCTCGCTCCTCGCAATGACAGAGGAGAGGAGAGGACGCAATAACCTCCTTTTTGTCATTGCGAGGAGTCCCGCCTTTGGCGGGACGACGCGGCAATCTCATTGCTTCGCTCAGGATGACGGTTGGAGATAAAATAAAAAAAGACAAGGACTTTTTAAATGACGAAACCCGAATGACGAATGACGAAAAAATGACCAATGAACAAAATTCAAATCTCAAATCTCAAATCTCAAAATGACAATTCAAAATTCAAAATGACAATTCAAAATGCAAAATTCAAAATTAGAAAATTCAAATCTCAAACCTCAAATCTCAAAATGACAATTCAAAATTCAAAATGACAATTCAAAATTCAAAATGACAATTCAAAATGCAAAATTCAAAATTAGAA
>JAGGVK010000016.1 GCA_021158045.1 bacterium
CCAGATGTTTTTTAATTCATATGGCTTCATTTAAAGTTTAATTTTTGCTGGCAAAAACTTTTAGAAATTGTCTGAGCCAGTTTCTTGCCAGAAACCGTCAAAGAAAAATATGTTTGAGGATTCCCTTTGATAAGTTTTCTTTTGCGCAAATCCCTTAAAGGTCTGTCTAACTTCCTTGTATCAGGCCACTGACGATATTCCTCGAGAGCAAAAACTTGAGGAAAATTGTTGAAGCACTCCCTGACTAATCTACTAAAAGAACAATTTTTATGCTCTTTTTGCAAGGAATAAAGCGTAAAAAGAATAATTTGTTTAATAGAGTTCTGCTTCAACATGCTCTTTAAAGAATTAAGATTAAGATAAATCTTCTTATGATGTGCAGAATCGGCAAAATTCATCCCGTATTATTAATACGAGGGCTAAGGGAATCGAACCCCTATCAACGGTTTTGGAGACCGCTATTTTGCCGTTAAACTAAGCCCTCAGCCAAAAAGGAATTGAGCGCTCTATAAGGCTTGACCCCGGTTGAACCCTGCCATCCAAACCAAAAACAATGCCCCTCTGCAAAAAATCTATCTTTTCATTTCTTTGTGAAGCGTATGCTTTCTGCAATGTGGGCAATATTTCCTAAGAGACAATTTTCCACCAGACGAGTCCATGCCTTTGCTCTTCTTAACAAAATAGTTAACGCTTCCACACTGAGTGCATTGAAGTTTAACGTATTGTTTTCTCTTCTTTTTCGCCATATTTTAATATAAAAAATAATAAGCAGGATTACTTTATTATTCTTCTAATGAGCCGATGGGGAGAATCAAACTCCCGACCTTTCCCTTACCAAGGGAATGTTCTATCACTGAACTACATCGGCCTGGTTTAACCTTTAATTCTAATAAAGAAGCAGGATTCAAACCAGAAGCGTGCGCTTTTTTCTAATTTCTTATGGGCAATAATTGATAATAGTTGAACCTATTTTGAACGAAAATTTTGATTTTACCTACATGCGTTTCGTACATAGGCAGGCTTCCAAAAAATTTTTATCGGGCACCATAAAATCGGTATATATAATCCTAAATATAAATTAGCAAAAAATTAGAAAAATTACAAGCTCTTCGAAAATAAAAATGGGCAGCTAGAGAGTTTTCTCTTTATGCTGCCCTTATCGAATCTCAGAAGAGAGCTTTGATATCCTTCATTCTTATTCTACCATCGTTCACGATCGTGAACGATGGTAGAATTAATTATTTCAGGTTAAATTAAAGATTAAATTGTTGTTTAAGGTCAGAATCGTCAACTATTTTATCAATCACTAAGAATCTAATATCGCCCCGGAAGTCTCTTTTCCATAATTTGAGCAATACTTTTAATTCTTTCTCAAAATTAAAAGGAGAAACAAAAACGCTCTTTTGAACTTCATAAAATTCCATTCGCTGAAGTTCTCGCCTTAAAAAATCCCGGTCTCTTCTATTTAATTCAGGTACATCAAAAGCAACTCCCCGCCATTTTCCATCCCATTCCACAATCTTTTCTTTATTTCTTGTTTTTACTATTAATTTGATAATTTTCTCTCTCCCCTTCTGGGTAAGATAAAGTTTAGCGTTTCTATATTTGAAATACTTACTCTGTTTTAAGTAAGAAACATTCTTTATCAATTCGAGTTTAGAATAACTACCAAACGGTCCTTCTCCAGTTAAAAAGCGGTTAGGATCAACTGCTATGGTTGCCCCTAATTCTAAAAGCCCAACTGAAGTTTCCCCTAAATAAACCAAAATCTTATGAAGTAAGGAATTCTCTTTTAATTTGCTACCCATGATAGGTTAATAATAACCTAATAATTCTACCATCGTTCACGATCGTGAACGATGGTAGAATGAGTTAGATACTCGAAATTATAGTGAAGGGAATTTAGTTATAGTGAAGGAAATTTAGAAAACTATTTCTCAAAACTAAGTGGGCAGGGAGGGATTCGAACCCCCGCAGGCCGAAGCCGGCAGATTTACAGTCTGCTGCGTTTGTCCACTCCGCCACCTACCCAAATCAAAACTTCTAAAGTGCTTCAAAAAACATCTTAGCAAAACTTTCTTCTTTATTCAACAATCTTACTGTGTTTTTCTCTCCATGCTTCTATTTTTTTGTGGTCGCCTGACAAAAGTATTTTTGGCACGCGCCATGCTACTCCCTTTTTAGGTGAAAAAATCTCAGGCCTGGTATATTGAGGATATTCAAGAAACCCTTTCTTCTTAGTAATTCTTTTTTTTAATAATTCAGACTTGCCAATAACACCAGGCACTAATCTTGCTACTGTTTCGACCACAACCAATGCTGCTAACTCTCCTCCCATTAGAACATAACTTCCAATTGAAATTTTTTTATCAGCAATATATTTTGCTACTCTTTCATCCACCCCTTCATACCTTCCACAAATTAGAATTAATTGCCCAAGTTTCGAAAATTCTGTTGCTATCTTCTGGTTAAATCTTTCGCCTCTTGGTGTAAAAATAACAATTTTTGATTTTCCATTTTTCCTTTTTAAATCCCCTACCGCTTTATATATAGGCTCTATCTTCATAACCATTCCCCTACCTCCGCCAAAAGGCCTGTCATCCACTGTTCTATGAGCGTCAGTTGTCCATCTTCTTAAATTATGGATTCTTATTTCCAACAATTTTTTTCTCTGTGCACGAGCAATCAAGCCTTCCTCTAAATATGATTTAAAAATTTCTGGGAAAATTGTAATAACATCAAATCTCATAAAGCGTTTTGTCCAAAATTACAAGGTTTGTCCTGCTATAAATAATGCCGAAGGAAACTTAACAGGTAGCAAAACCACAATAATTTTGCCAAGGGGCAAGCATTGACAGTTGCTTTTTTGAAGCACGCCCTAAAAGAAAACGGCACCACTTTTACATCGTAGCACCGTCTTCTAAAACTTTCAACATTTCTATTCTTTCTATAATCGGGTTCAGAAAGAATAAAAACTATTGTAAGCGGGCATTTAAAGATTTAAGTCGCCTAAATCTCCGCCTTTTTTTTCTCCAGTATTTGGAGATTTTCTACCGCCTTCAGGCTCTTCAATTTTCAAATTAACTCTAGCGTGGTTTTTAAGCCCAATAATTCTAACAAGCGTCCTAATAGCTCTGGCAGTAGAACCGGCCTTACCTATAATCTGGCCCATGTCCTCAGGGTTTACTTTTAAACTCAGCAAAACCCCCATCTCATCAACCTTCCTATCAATCTTCACATCATCTGGATGGTCAACTAAACTTTTAACAATGTATTCAAGAAAATCTTTATCATTAATCTCTTTTGCCATAATTTCTCAATCGTTTAATCAATTTAATCTTTTGATTAACTTCTTGTTTCAGTAGCCCGACCTTTCATATGTCTTCGGATTGTTGAAATTCCGAAGACCTATTAACAGCGATTCTCCCTATCAAGTATTCAGAGAATCTGCTTTGCTGAAAAGCTACCGTGCTTTAATAATATTTTATCCAATTATTAAAAAATGTCAAGCCCTCACTAGATGACCATATAGGTAACACTTTGAGTGTTTTCTCGACAAAGCGGATAGACATTTCTCAAAACCCAACTCTGAACCGCAAAGAGCACAGAGCAAACGGTCAAAATTCAAATCTCAAATCTCAAAATCACATCTCAAAATGCAAAATTACAATTCAAAATGCAAAATTTCTTTTAATTTCAGATTTTAGATTGTCATTTTTCATTTTTCACTTTTCATTTTTCATTGCCTTGCAAGGAGTCCTGTTGAAAGCGGGACGACGCGGCAATCTCAGGATTGCAGTAATAGGGGGAAGAGATTGCTTCGTCAGTCGCTTCGCTCCTTCCTCGCAATGACAGGAGGGAGGAATCGTTTCGCTCCTTCCTCGCAATGACAAAGAGAGAGAATCGTTTCGCTCCTTCCTCGCAATGACAGGGAGGAAAGCCCCCCTCAATAACAGGTTTTTATCAACGAGACCTATCAACGAGACCCGGACTCGTTGTCGTTCTGAGCCGTTAGGCGAGAACCCTAGTCAAAATTCAAATCTCAAATCTCAAAATCACATCTCAAAATTCAAAATTACAATTCAAAATGCAAAATTTCTTTTAATTTTAGATTTTAGATTGTCATTTTTCATTTTTCACTTTTCACTTTTCATTTTTCATACATCTGCACTGTTAGGTATCGTTGATAAATTCAGGGGCACTACCAATATATCATGTTCTATGCATTACTCCTTATAGATAATTCCTAATAAAAAAAGAGCGCGACTAAAAAACATCGTCGCGCTTCTTAAAGGAAAGGGGGTATAGTATAGAGAGTGTTAAAGATCTACTTATAGTGTATACTATCTTCTAAAATTTTGTCAACTCTTTGTGTCAGATGAACACATTTTAACCTTACTACTGTTTTACACCAAATTCGGGCATCTTAGGAGTATCGCAAATGCGTTTTGTCTTACACAGTTTTTTATCCCGTTTCTGCTCGTTTTTCTTTTCGATTTCTTTTTTTCCTCCAATTTCTTTTTTGATAAGACTTAGGTTTTTTAGGAATATCAATACCCTCAACTTCTATCTCCTCTGGAAGTTTTTCTTCTGATAATTCTATTGTTTTCCTTTTTTCAGATTTAATTTTTTCTAAAAACCTGCGCTCTTCCGGTGATAACATTTTTCCTAATCTTGGCATAAACTTGTACGCGTATTTTATGTTCTTTTTTAACTTCTTTCGGCTTTTCTAAAAATATAAGAGCCTTTTTATATTACGCATTTTATGAATCCCCTTTCCCATCATCTTTAACCTGTTCTCTAGCTCCTTCTTTAGTCTCTTCGGAAACATTTGTTTTCTTCTCCTCAGGTTGTAGTTTTTCAGATTTGCCTTCTTCTTTTTTTGGCTCCTCAAGTTTTTCTTCCCTTTTCTTTTTTGACTTTTTATGAACATCCATTTTCTTCCCTTGAATTATCTTTTCTGAAACCAGCAAATTATACACCCTATTTGATGGTTGAGCCCCAACAGAAAGCCAATATTTAACTCTCTCCAACTTTAGACTTTTTTCTTTTGTAAGAGGATTAAAAAACCCAAGTATCTCCAAAAACCTGCCTCCTTTTGGCGGATTTTTTTTGTCGGTAACCACAATTCTAAAAAATGGTTGGTTCTTTTTCCCTCGCCTAATAAATCGAATAGTTAACATAAGTCTATATTTTCTCACATCTCCTATCCTACTAAATTTTCTCAAAAGCAAAACCGGAAGTAGAATTTAGAAAGAAGGAGAAATTATTATTTTACCATCTCATTTTAAATTTCTAAAATTCAATTTTACCATCCTTTTACCTTTAACGCCTCTCTAGCAGCTGCTTCTTCTGCTTCTTGTTTTGAAGAGCCTTCGCCCTCAGTTATCATCTCTTTTCCTAGAAACACTCCAACAATAAAATGCTTCGCATGGTCCGGACCCCATTCTCGTAAAACCTGATAGCCGGGGGTAATTTTTACCTTCTCTTGAGCCTTTTCTTGAAACAAGGATTTAGCGTCTCGAAAAAGGCCTTTCTTAATAATCTCAGGCAATCTAACAATCAAGTTTTTCTCAACAAATTCTCTGGCTTTCTCAAATCCTTGGTCAAGATATAAAGCCCCTAAAAAAGCCTCAAAGGCATCTGCTAAGATAAAATGACGGGCTTTTCCTGTATCTTTTTGCTCCCCTTTTGAGAGCAAAAGATAATCATCAAAACCAAGTTTTCTTGCTAGCTCTGACAAACTTTGAGTATTAACCAATGAAGCTCGCCAAGCAGTTAACTTTCCTTCAGCTTCTTTATAATGATGAAAAAGATAATCAGTGACTATTAATTCCAAAACAGCATCACCAAGAAATTCAAGCCGTTCATTGTTTCCTAAATAAAAATTCGGATTTTCATTAATATAAGAACGGTGACAAAATGCTTGATAAAGCAAATCCTTGTTTTTAAAATTAACATTCAATCTCTTTTCCAAAATTGAGTAATCATTCACAACAATTCCGTAACCTTATAACTTGTGATATGCAACACAAGAAAAAACAAATTTCTTTCTATCTTGGGTTACATATCACACGCCAAATGCTACATTATAATAATCTATATTTTATAATAAAGCTATCAAACAATGCCTACCTATATAAAGCATAGGCAAAACTCATACATTATTTTGCTTCCTGTTGTTCATCACCCATCATCTTAAACACTGTTCCCAATACTCCATTAATAAACTTACCCGAGCTCTTACCGCCAAACCTTTTTGCTAACTCAATGGCTTCATTAATAGCAACTTTGGGAGGAACTTCTTTCCTGTCGCCATATAAAAGTTCGTAAAGACCAATCCTTAGAACATTTCTATCAATAATACTCAATTGAGCCAATGGCCTTTCAGGAGCAGCTGTTTCTATAATCTTATCAATTTTTGAAAGATGTTTCACAACTCCATTTATCAAGCTTTCAATAAATCTTCCTTCTTTAAGGTTCTGGTTAAACCTTTCAATATTCCTCTGAAGGATTTCATCTAAGTCCCTTTTTGTTTTCTTACCATAAAAATCCCATTCATACAAGGACTGCAAACTAACTACGCGAGCAAGATGACGTGATGCCATATTAGAAAATGTTAGTGAAATCGCTTTAATAAGATAATTTTGCGTTAAGATTCTTATGCTAAGCTTCGCGCTTGAAAATTTAGATAAAATCAAAATTTCTTTCTCGAAAGTTCTTCCATTGTTAATGGACCTGCCGTTTTTGCTTTTGCTTTTTGTTCTTTTTCTCTTTCTTTAATCTCTTTTTCTCTTTTCTTTCTCTCCTTCTTTTCAAGCTTCTTTAAAACATTTATAACTTCAACTCCTTTATAATAGCCACAATAAGGACAAACTGTATGGGGCGGTATAAGCCTACCACATTTTGGACAAGGGATTAAAGTTGGAACCTTCAAAAAAATATGGGCTCTTCTTTTATCTCTCCGTGATTTTGTATGTTTTTGTTTTGGGACTGCCATATTAAAAGTAGAAATATTTATTATTTAAACAACTATCAATTGAAACCGTTAATACAAAATCGGGTTTCCTCTGTTGAGGAAAACAGCAAGCGAAATTAAAAAAATCAAATCTTTCTTATAATAAGGAAAACGTTTCTGTTTTTATGGGGAATATCATTTCGCAGTTAGCACATCTTATCAGAAAAATCATAATTTTGCAATAGCAAGTCTTGTATGATACAAAATGCGTATGAAATGTGAAATATAAGTAATTAAATCAAATGAAAAATGAAAAGTGAAAAATGAAAAATGACAATCTAAAATCAAATTAAATTAAAAATGAAAAATGAAAAATGAAAAATGACAATCTAAAATCTAAAATCAAATTAAATTAAAAATGAAAAGTGTAAAATTAAAAGAAATTCTTAATTTTTAATCATTTTTTAACTTTGCATTTTGAATTGTCATTTTGAGATTTGAGATTTGAGATTTAACTGGGGTTCTTCGCTTAACGGCTCAGAATGACAATTGGTAGTTGTTCCATAACGAAGCAATGAGATTGCCGCGTCGTTCCGCCTTCGGCGGTCCTCCTCGCAATGACAAAAAGGGTATCATTTTGAGATTTGAGATTTGAGATTTTGTTCATTGGTCATTGTTCATTTTTTGTCATTCGTCTTCCCCTAATACAATCTGATGTTCATCTAAGGTTTGTATGTGAAGTTTTCTCGCAGTTAAAAAATTTTCTAATTTCAATTTTGACGAATCAAAATCTTGGGGTATAATACACTAATCGAGATTTAAAACATCAATTATTTTTAACAAGACTCCAAAGCATATTGCGCGCTTATTCTATTTAATTCGAAAAATGGAAAACAAAAAGATTTTAAATTCTATTGACGTTGAGAGAGAAATTCGAACAGCAGAATTAGAAGGAAGAGAGGCAAATTTTGAGAATAAACTCTTAAGGGAATTCTCTTTGCACGACAGAACTGTTGAGGCAGATATTAATCTTGGGGGTGCTACAATTATGAAGTCAGTTTCTTTCAATAATGTTTCTTTGCAAGGAAATGTAAATCTGCAAAACGCAACGATTAAAGAAGCTTTTTACTTTGCTTCCTGCAAATTACAAAAAGACCTTATTTTGCAAGAGGCAATTATCCAGGGTGTAGCAAATCTTGTGGGCACAACTGTAAGAGGTTCAGTAAATGTGAAAAAAACAGTTGTAAATGGATTTTTCAGTTTAGCCAAAGCAAGAATTAGAGGAGATGTAAAAGCGTGGGGATTGAAAGTAAAAGATGCTCTACAAGGAGAATTGGTTATAAAAGGCGATATCTATTTAAGAAACGCAATTATAAATGGCAACCTTAATTTAGAAAATGCAAGCGCTGACGGCTCAGCAGATTTCAGCCAATGTTTTGTTGGACAGAGCCTTAACCTCCAAAATGCGCAAATAAAAGAAAATCTTATACTAAGAGGGGTGGATGTCCAAGGAGATATTTTGTTGGAGGGAGTAAAGTCTAAAGAGATAATTAAATAAACATAAAAGAAAGCAAACTATATTCTTTATTTTTGTTTTAAATTCAAATTATGCAGTTCACTCACTTACATGTCCATAGCCACTACTCGCTTCTGGATGGTTTGCCAACCATTGATGAATTGCTCAACCGAGTGAAAGAATTAGAAATGGACAGTATAGCTTTAACTGACCATGGCGCTTTATATGGAGCAATAGAATTTTATGAGAAAGCTTTAAAAATGGGCATTAAGCCAATTATTGGCATAGAAGCCTATATGGCTTTTGGAAAATTGTCTCAAAAAAGACCAAACATCGATAATAAGAGATATCATATCACCCTTTTGGTAAAAAATATAAATGGCTACCGAAACTTGGTGAAATTGGTAACAAAGTCAAACTTAGAAGGGTTTTATTATAAGCCAAGAATTGATGAAGAAATTTTATCCCAATACCACAAAGGCTTAATAGTGCTTTCAGGATGCTTACAAGGGAAAATACCCTCTCTCATACAAGGCAATCATTTAGAGGAAGCTAAAAAAACGGCTTTAAAATACAAGGAGGTATTTGGCAAAGATAATTTCTATCTTGAGCTACAACACCACCCGCACCTTCCTAATCAAGAAAAAGTTAACAAGGCATTATTGAAGTTTTCTCAAGAACTTGACATACCAATAGTTGCTACCTGTGACGCCCACTATCTAAAACCAGAGGATGCTGAAGCCCAAGATGTGTTAAAACTTATTGAAACAGGAGAAGATATTGACAATCCCCAACGCAAAACAATGATGGGAGAAGATTTTTCCCTCAAAAGCCCAAAGGAAATGGCTGAATATTTTAAGGACATTCCCCAGGCAATTGAGAATACCCAAAAAATCAAAGAAATGTGCAACCTGAAATTAGAGTTAGGCAAAATAAAGCTTCCTCACTTCCCTACCCCTGACAATCAACCCGCTGGTGATTATCTTGAAAGGCTCTGTTATGAGGCATTACCAAAAAAATATCCCAAAAATAAGGAAGAAGCAGGAAAAAGATTGCGATATGAATTGGGCGTTATCAAACAAATGGGATTTGCTGATTATTTCCTTATCGTTTATGACTATGTGAAATGGGCAAAAGAACATCGCATAGTTGTTGGGCCAGGCAGGGGTTCGGCAGGAGGTTCTATTGTTTCTTATTTATTAAACATCACCACCATCGACCCTTTAAAATACAATCTTCTCTTTGAACGGTTTTTAAATCCAGCTAGAATATCAATGCCAGATATTGATATTGATTTTACTGACTGGCGAAGAGATGAAGTTATTGAATATGTAAGCCAAAAATACGGGCAAGAACATGTAGCGCAAATTATCACCTTCGGCACAATGGCTGCCAGAGCAGTTGTAAGGGATGTCGGCAGAGTTTTAAAGTTCAGTTATGGCTTTTGCGACAAACTGGCTAAGATGATTCCTTTCGGTTTAAATTTAAATGAAGCCTTAAACCAATCACGCCAATTAAAAGAGTTGTACCAAACTGACTCCAGAGCTCAGCGCCTTATTGATTTAGCAAAGAAACTTGAAGGCAGAGCGCGCCATGTTTCCACTCATGCTTGTGGAGTAGTTATTAGTTCAGAACCCTTAACTGATATTGTGCCATTGCAAAGACCTCCTCAAAACGCCCAAGGAATCATCACCCAATACGAAATGCACGCTATTGAAAAGTTAGGCCTTTTGAAAATGGATTTTCTGGGTTTAAAAAATCTAACAATTATCGAAAACACTCTCTCTCGAATTTATAGCATCAGGCATCAAAAAATAGATGTCTCCCAAATCCCCCTTTCTGACAAAAAAACATACCTACTTTTGCAAAAAGCCCAAACAACAGGAGTTTTTCAACTTGAATCAGACGGTTTAAAAAGATATCTCAAGCAACTGAAACCAAGCGAGTTCAACGACATTGTAGCAATGGTAGCCCTCTATCGGCCAGGACCTATGCAATTTATTCCCCAATATATTAGAAGAAAGCATAAGCAAGAAAAAGTCCAATACCTTCACCCTGCCTTAAAGCCTATTTTGGAAGAAACGTATGGGATTATGATTTACCAGGAACAGATTATGCAAATCGCCCAAAAGTTAGCAGGCTTCTCTCTAAGTGAAGCTGACATCTTAAGAAAGGCAATTGGAAAGAAAATAAAAAGCCTGCTTCTGGCGCAAAAAAAGAAATTTATTGAGGGAGCAATAAAAAACAAGGTAGACAAAAACATAGCAAGCGAAATATGGAAGTGGATAGAACCTTCTGCCCGTTACAGTTTTAATAAAAGCCACGCAACTGCCTATGCAATGATTGCTTACTGGACCGCCTATCTTAAAGCCCACTATCCTGTGGAATTTATGGCTGCTCTCTTAACTTCCGAAAAAAACGATGTTGAGAGAATTGCCGTAATAATTGATGAGTGCAAAAAAATGGGCATTGAAGTTTTCCCACCTGACATCAACGAGAGTTTCCACTATTTTTCTGTTATTCCCCAAATGCGCAAGTTTCCATCCGCTGGTTTCTGGCCCGGGGGCAAAATACGTTTTGGGCTAAGAGCAATCAAAAATGTGGGAGAAAATGTTGTTGAAGAGATTATTAAAGAAAGAAAAGCAAATGGGCCTTTTAAATCAATAGCTGATTTTATATCACGCATGCCCTTAAATATCCTTAACAAAAAATCATTAGAGAGTTTAATAAAAGCAGGAGTCTTTGACAAATTTGAAGAACGAAACAAGCTTTTAAAAAACGTCCAAAATCTCCTTAGTATCAACAAAGAATTTAACAAACAGAAAGAAAGCAGACAAGGAAATCTGTTCGGTTCTGCCGCAGACGACCCTGTAATTTCTTTTTCTTTGCAAGAATCAAAGCCAGCCACCTCCCAAGAAAAACTTCTGTGGGAAAAAGAATTATTAGGCCTTTATATTTCTTCCCATCCATTAGAAAATTACAAGGACATTTTAAAAACCAAAACTCTGCCAATAAAAGATATCAGGAATTTCACAGCCGGCGTTGCAACCGGCAGGAGAATAAAAATTGGAGGTATTATTTCATCAATCAAAAAGATTCTAACAAAGAAAGGAAAGCCTATGATGTTTGTTAAACTTGAAGACTTAACCGATAAAATAGAAATCGTTGTCTTCCCAGGGATAATTGAACAAAACCCTATTGCTTTCCAAGAAAATAAGATTGTCTTTGTAACCGGTAGAATTGACAACAATAGCCAATCCCCTAAAATAATCTGTGAAGGCATCGAGGAAATCATTGAGAAATAATTTCTAATTTCTAATCTTCATTCGGTCTTTAATTTTTAATTCCTAAATTTTAAAAATTAAGAATTAAACTATTAAGAATTCATTAAAATTAAGAATTAAAAAATTAAGAATTTATGCAAATAAACACTATTAGACACTCCCTCGCTCATATATTAGCAGCAGCGGTTCAGGAGCTTTATCCGCAAACCAAGTTTGGCATAGGCCCAGCAATTGAAAACGGGTTTTACTACGACTTTGAGTTTGTGGGAGCGGATAAACGCGGATTAACGCGGATAACTCCCGGAGATTTGCCGAAAATCGAAGAGAAGATGAAAGAATTAATAAAAAAGGACATAAAGTTTAGAAAAAAAATAATTACAAAGCAGGAAGCAAAAAAATTGTTCAAGGGGCAGCCTTATAAATTAGAGTTAATCAAGGAGCTGCCTGGCAAAACTGTTTCGATTTATAAAAGCGGAGATTTTACTGACCTTTGCAAAGGGCCTCATATAAAATCAACTAAAGAGATAAACCCAAAAGCCTTTAAACTCACAAAAATTGCCGGCGCTTATTGGAAAGGAGATGAAAAAAATCCTATGCTCACCAGAATCTATGGCGTTGCTTTCTCTAAGGAAAAAGAACTCAAAGATTACTTAGAACTTCAGAAAGAAGTTCAAAAGAGAGACCACCGAATTTTGGGAGAAAAGCTAAATCTTTTCTCTATAAACGAAAACATTGGACCTGGTTTAATCCTGTGGCATCCAAAAGGAGCAGTTTTGAAAAGAACCGTAGAAAACTACGCTTTAGAACAATACCTAAAAAACGGCTATCAACTTGTTGCCACTCCCCATATTGCCAAAATTCATCTTTGGGAAATATCAGGCCATACCGGATTCTACAAGGAGAATATGTTTCCTCCAATGCACCTTAAAGAAATATCAAGGGAAGAAAAAGATAATTATCAGCTAAAGCCAATGAATTGCCCCTTCCATATTTTAATCTACAAATCGAAAATACACAGTTACCGCGATTTACCTTTAAGGTACACTGAACTCGGAACAGTTTATAGGTATGAAAGGTCAGGCACTCTGCATGGCTTAACAAGAGTAAGGGGTTTTACCCAAGATGACGCGCATATCTGGTGCACTCCCGAACAATTATCAGAAGAATTAGACTCTACCTTAAAACTTGCCCTAAAAATATTAAAGACGTTTGGATTTAAGAAATACGACATCTATCTCTCAACTCAACCAGAGAAATTTGTTGGTTCTCCAAAAAACTGGCGCAAAGCCACAAATGCCCTTATTTACGCTCTTAAGCAAAACAAAATAGATTATAAAATTGACAAAGGAGGGGGTGTTTTCTACGGCCCAAAAATTGACATCAAGATAAAAGACAGCATTGGCAGGTCCTGGCAGTGCACAACATTGCAGGTTGACTTCAATCTGCCAGAGCGTTTCAAAATGACTTATGTCGACAAAAACGGCAAAAAGCAACAACCTATTATGATTCACCGAGCGCTTTTAGGCAGTATTGAAAGATTCATCGGCGTTCTCATTGAACACTATGCAGGCGCTTTTCCATTCTGGCTTGCCCCCGATAAAATCTGGATAATCCCAATTGGCAAAAACCACATCAAATACGCAAAAGAAGTAGCAAAGACCCTTGAAAAAAATTTATCACCGGAATTCGTAAAACAATTCGTTAGGATTCTTGACGAAAAAGAGACAGTCTCGAAAAAAATTAGAGAAGGAGAAACACAAAAAATCCCCTACTTGCTTGTTGTTGGCTCAGAAGAAATAAAGAAAAAGACAATAAGAATAAGAAAAAGAGGCAAAGGAGATATTGGCCAAGAAAAAATTGAAGCTTTCGTTAAAAGAATCAAAAGAGAACTAGTGCCTTAAAAGCCTATCTGCCTTCCCCTAAACTAAGCTTATATTATAATTGCCAAAAGAAAAAATAATATAAATCAAAGCAAAGGTCAAAAAAAATAAAGGTCGAAAAACAAAATAAATTAAACACATTATCTTTTATGCAAAGAAGCAATATAAAAGGCATTTTTGCTTTGGTTGTTGTATCTATTTTCCTTTCTATTTCTCTTCCGATTTTAGCCCAAGAGGGCAACGGAAATGCTAACTCCATTCCCCCTACATCAACTGATATTAGCCAGGAAGTCCAAGAAGACGAAAATATTACGCCTCAAGACCTTGGAATCTCTATGCCAAAATTGTTGCCGGATAGCCCGTTCTATTTCCTCAAAGGCTGGGCAAGAAAAGTTCGTTCATTCTTTACATTTAATCCCGTAGCAAAAGCAAGAATAGAAGCAAAATATGCGTCAGAAAAATTGATGGAGGCAAAGGAATTGGCGAAAAAAACAAAAAATCCAAAAATCTTAGAAAAGGCAGTGTCAAACTACGAAAAACAGATGGACAGGATAAAAAATGTGGTGGATAAGATTAAAGATAAAGCAGAAAAAAATCCAAAAGTAGCCAGTTTTCTTGACAAGTTTACGCATCAACAAATCCTGCATGACAGGATTCTTGAAAAGTTAGAAGAAAAAGTCCCAACAAGCACTTTTCAAAAAATAAAAGCCGCCCGAGAAAGACATCTACGAAGATTTGGAGAGGTAATGCAAAAACTTGAAAAGAGAACAAAAATTCCCCAAAGGTTGGAAAAAAACTTAGAAGGAATCAAAGGAAGCCGCTTTAAAGACTTTAAGAACCTGCAGATTCTTAAAGAATTAGAAGAAAGAGTGCCCACAACTGCAAAAGAGGCAATCAGAAAAGCAAGAGAACGCATATTAGACAAACTAAAAAAGAAATTGGAGAAAGCCTCCATCACTACCCAAGAAAGGTTTAAGGAGTATATAGACAAAATTCAAGGAGAAGGAACGAAAAAGATGGAAATCCTACAGAACATAATGTCTTCTTTAAGAGACAAACCTCTGATTAGAGAAAGGTTAAACAGGGTTAGGGAGAATATATTAGAAGCTATCCAAAAAGGAGAGAAAAAGAAAGGATGTCCTTCTGTGAGTTTGCCAAGCAAAGATTTTTGCCCCCAAGGAAGAATTATTCCCCAAAGAGACAATAATGGATGCATCATATCATTTCGCTGTTTAACATTAGGAGAAAGAAGGCTACCAAAAGAACTAAATCGCCCAACCTCAACCAGGCGCGCTGTCTGTCCAGCAATTTTTGACCCTGTCTGCGGCGCTAACGGAAAAGTTTATTCAAATAGCTGTTGGGCAAAAGCCGCAGGTGTAAAAGTTCTTCACAAAGGATATTGCACCGCAACCTCCACTGCCCCAACTACTTCCCCCAACCTCCCAATTATAGGAAGAATGCCAAAAAATATCATACACAAAAGTTGCCAAATTGCTTGCCAAGAGAAGGAATTTAGCACCGGTGTCTGTCGAAAATGGCCAATAACACCAAAGGTAAAATGGGGTTGCGGAGACAATGAAACTAATATAGGGCAAACTATAGACTGCTATGTTCCCCAGGGATTGGTAGGCATAGGAAAAACGTGCTGCTGCGCAGAGAAAAAAATAAACGAAACAGAAAAGAAGAATAAGCAATCTGCTACCCGTGGCTAAATACTTCATCAAAACATTTGGGTGCCAAATGAATATCTCAGATTCGGAAAGAATTGGCGCTCTCTTGGAAAAATTAGATTTCAAACCAGCCTCAACAATAAATGAGGCTGGTTTGATAGTGGTAAATATGTGCTCAGTGAGGCAATCAGCCGTAGATAGAGTTTATGGCCTTTTGCCTAAAATTCAATTGCTTAAACAAAAGCATCAGAAAATTAAAACAATCCTAACAGGATGCATTTTAGAAAAGGACAAAAGAAAATTTGCCCAATCGTTTGATTACATCTTAGGCAAGCAAGCACTATTTACATGGTTAACCAAGAAAGCAAAGGGAAAAATACTTAAAAAAGAACTTTCGGATAAGAAAAGCTATCTTAATATTATTCCCAAACACCTAAGTTCTGCCATTGCTTTTGTGCCAATATCTGTAGGCTGCAATAATTTCTGCAGTTACTGCGTAGTGCCTTACACTCGAGGAAAACTAGTCTGCCGCAGCCACCGAAAAATAATTGAAGAAGTCCGAACCTTTGTTAAAAAAGGAGCTAAAGAAATCTGGCTTTTGGGTGAAAATGTAAACGATTATTACTCAAAATCAAAAATCAAAAGCCAAAAATCGAAAATAATAAATTTTGCGAAGCTGCTAAAAACAATCAATAAAATTAAAGGCAACTTTTGGATTTGCTTCACCTCTCCCAATCCAGCTGATTTTTCAGACGAATTAATCAAAGCAATAGCTCAATCTGAAAAAGTTACTTCTTACTTAAATCTGCCTTTACAATCAGGAGATAATGAAATTTTAAAAAAGATGAACAGGAAATATACCATGGAAGAATACCTAAATTTAGTTAAAAGAATCCGTTCTGCATTTAGAAAATACAGAAAAGGATTAGAAAAAGAAATCTCTTTATCTACTGATATAATTGTTGGTTTCCCCGGCGAAACCAAAAAGCAGTTTGAAAATACAAAAAGAATAATGCAAGAAATAAAATTTGATATGGCGTATATTGCTAAGTTTTCTCCCCGGCCAGGCACGGCAGCTTTTTTGATGGAAAACAATGTTTCAGAAAAAGAAAAAAAGAGAAGGGAAAAAACTTTAACTAATATTCTAAGAAAAACAGCCAAAGGAAGAAACAAAAAATTTTTAGGGAAAACAATTGATGTTTTAGTATGTTCCGCAAAAAACGGATTCTTATTGGGTAAATCACGGCACAACAAAACTGTAAAATTCAAGGGACGCGCAAATCTTATTGGTAATTTTGTAAAGGTAAAAATCACAAAAAGTTTCCCTTGGGGTTTGAGAGGAATTAAAACATAAAAAAAGCAGCCAAGAAATTACTGGCTGCAAAAAATAATTAACTTTATTGTATGCCATCTTTCATATCGTCTCTATTATTTTCCTTCAGCCTCTCAACCAATTCTGGCAGTGCATGCACGCCTACAAAGCCAGCGGAAATAAACATATTCACTGCTTCTTCTATTGAAATATTCAAATATATAACATCTTTTTCCTGTATTAGAATTGGCGCTGCTCCGGTTGCAGGCACAGGGACACCCGGAACAAAAACTTTCAAAATTCTTCCTCCGGGCAAATCTTTGCTCTCTTCTATGTATCCTGTTACAAAACCTACGACCCATATTTCCTTCCGGAAATATTGAAAAGCCACAATGCCATATTTGTGTTTCTGTAAAGACTTCTGAAAAAGTTTCTCTATCCAGAAATAAACGCCTTTTCCCAAGCCTTTTCCTAATATAGATGATACAATCCCCAAAACAAAAATAACTATTATCAGAACTAGGCCAGAAACTGCTCTTATATATTGAACTTTAATTCCCGGAAGAAAATTCCCCAACAGGATTTTCAAAAGGTCTACTAAATTCAAATCTACTCCAAAAAATATACTAATCATCCATAAAATTAGTAATACCGGTGCCAGGGCTATCAAGCCATAGAAAAAAAACTTTACCAACTTCATGCCTCTCACCTCTTTCTAAATTTTAAAAGAATTTTAAAAGACCAATCTTGAATACCATAAACTACTCCATTCCAAGCAAAATGTCAACAAAGCAACAAAAAAAACTCATTGTCATCTTAGGACCAACAGCAGCGGGAAAAAGCGCCTTAGCAATTAAACTGGCTAAGAAATTTGACGGAGAAATTGTCTCAGCCGATTCAAGGCAAGTTTACAAAGAGATGAATATTGGAACCGGCAAAATTACAAAGGAAGAGCAGCAAGGCGTCCCCCATTATCTTTTGGATGTTGCCTCTCCTCTTCGCCATTTCTCGGTAGCCTTATACCAAAAACTAGCGCTGAAAGCAATTGAAAGAGTAATAAAAAAAGGTAAAAAACCTTTCTTAGTAGGCGGTTCTCCTTTTTATATCTACTCAATCACTGAGGGATGGACTTTTCCAAAATTAAAAGCAAACTGGAAATTAAGAAAAGAACTCCAAAAAAAGGACAAAAAAGTGCTTTTCTCAATGCTTAAAAAACTCGACCCAAAAAGAGCAAAAAAAATAGAGAAAGACAACAAAAGGCGTCTTATTAGAGCAATTGAAATTGCAAAAGCCTTTGGAAATGTCCCTGTTTTAAAGAGCCATCCAAAATACCAATGCCTCTTAATAGGCATTAAAAGGGAAAAAGAGGAATTAAAAAAATTAATTAAGAAAAGGCTGTCTTTAAGGCTGAAGAAAGGAATGGTAAACGAGGTCCAAAAACTTCACCAGAAAGGATTAAGCTGGCAAAGATTGGAAAGTTTTGGCTTAGAATATAGATGGATATCAAAATATTTAAAGGGAGAAATTGAAAAAAAAGAAGCAATAGAAAAGTTACAAAAGGATATTGAACATTTTGCCCGACGCCAAATGACTTGGTTCCGGAAAGACAAAAGAATAAAATGGTTGCGCACAAAAAAAGAAGCAGAAAACTTAATAAAAGATTTTTTAAAAAACAAAAAAAGGAGAAAGCAAAAAGCCTTCTCCTAAAGTTCTGTTCAAATTATTTTTTTTCTTCCCGCGTTTCATTTCTTTTTGCAGCAGCACACCCAAGCACTGCAAAAAGAAATCCTAAAAATCCTCCTACGAAAAAAGAAACAATAATCCATAACATTTTTTTGCCTCCTCTCAAAATTTACTTTCCCTTTTAAACCTTTCTGCCATTCTTGCCATATACAATGCTACTTTCACCCCAAAGTGCGCTGCTAATACAAACCCAACAATTATTCCAAAAACAAAAATCAAAATTCCTACCGCTATATTCACTCAATTTCACCCCCTTATTTAACAAGTCTTGTATGCTTTGATTTTAAAAATGCTAATTTAGAAATAGCGCAAAATAAGAAAATTGTCAAAAGCGAATATCCACACTAACATATAAAACAACGTCAGCCTATCAATTCTGATTGAGAACTTTCTTTAATGCTTCTTTGGCTTTCAAAGGGTCTGCTGTGCCTTTTGTTTTAGCCATCATTTTACCAACTAAAAATTGCAAAGCTGGTTCTTTGCCTTTCTTATAATCCTCCACAGGTTTGGGGTTCTCTTGAATAACAATTTCCGCAAGTTTTACAAGCTCTGTGCCATCTGTCATTAAAGAAAGGCCTTTTTCTTTAATGATATGTGAAGGGTCTCCACCTCGTTCAAACATTTCCTTCAAAACAGTTTTTGCTATTTTGCTTGATATCTCGCCAGTGTAAATTAGCGAAATAAATTCAGCAAAGTTTTCCGGAGTAATTAAAAAGTCTTCTCCCCTAACAGATGTTTTAACAAGCAAGGCTTGAAGGTCTGTTAAAATATAATTTGCAGCCAATTTTGATAACTTCCTAAATTCATTTGGGGAAACTTCTTCTTTGTTTTCTTTTGCTTTTACCCAGTTTTTAAGTTCTGAAACAACTTTTTCAAAATACTCCCCTAAGTCTTTTTGGTTGACAAAAACTTCAACTTCCCGGTCTGATAAAAAGTATTCTCTTTTGAACCTTTCTCTCCTTTCTTGGGGAAGCTCTGGAATTTCCGCGGCAATTTTCAAAATATCACCATCTTCTAAGGAAAAAGGCAATAAGTCAGGTTCGGGAAAATACCGATAGTCAAATGATTCCTCTTTTTTGCGCTGAGAAAATGTTATCTGCTTGCTATCATCCCATCCTCTTGTTTCTTGTATAATTTTCCCACCATCATTTAAAACCTTGCTCTGCCTTTTAATTTCATAATCAATTGCCTTCTCAACTGCCCTTAGAGAATTAAGGTTCTTAATTTCTACCTTTGTGCCCAAAGGCGCTGATTTGCGCTGATTTGCGCCGGTATTTCCGCGTCCATCCGCGCCTTTGCCTGTCTCTATTCGCGCTAATGATATATTTACTTCAACCCTCATTTCTCCTTTCTCCATATCGGCTGAGGAAATATTAAGATATCTAAAAATCAACTGTAATTCCTGGGCAAAAATCCTTGCGTCCCTCCCTGAATGAATATCTGGTTTTGTAACTAACTCCATCAAAGGAATGCCTGCCCTATTAAAATCAATCAAGGAACCATCTTTAGTGTGGATTAATTTCGCAACGTCTTCCTCTAAATGGATTCTCTCTATTCTTATTCTTTTCTTCACTGCCTCTTTTTGCTCTTCAACAAAAATTTCTAAATATCCGTTTTTGTTTATAGGCAGGGCGTATTGGGATATTTGATATCCTTTAGGCAAATCAGGATAAAAATAATTCTTCCTCTCAAAATAAAATCTCTTTTGAATTTGACAGTGTAAACTAAGCCCTGCTTTAATGACTTTTCTCACTGCTTCCTTGTTTACAACAGGCAAAGTTCCCGGATGCCCCATACAAACGGGGCAGATATTAACATTAGGACAATGCTCGCTTGGGTTATTACGGCAGGAACAAAACATCTTGCTTTGTGTATTCAACTCTATGTGTATCTCCAGACCAATTGTTGGTTTATACATAGTAAATACAAGAAGAACTAAAAGAAATTAAAATTCTTTTATTCTTTTTGGCTTTTGGCTTTTGGCTTTGATTTTTGGTTTTTGGTTTTTACATTTCTTTTACATCCTTTCATTATCACAATTGAAGAACTTGTTCCAATAATATCCGCTCCCGCCTTAACCATCATTTGAAGTTCTTTGAATGTCCTAATTCTGCCAGCGGCTTTTATTTTTAATCCCGGCGCCCCTTGACGCATAATACCTAAGTGCCTTGCTTTTTCTTTCAACTCAATGTGTTCTAAAGGGTCGCCAACAGTTGCTGTTTTAACACAAAAGGCTCCTGAACTTTTAACTATCTGAGAAGCCTTCTTGATTTCTTGGTCTGTTAAATATCCTGAGCCGATAATTATTTTTGTAGGCAGAATACGAGGAAAAACCCTTAAGTCATCTAAAATATCATCGTATCTCCCATATTTCATATCAATAATATTCATCACCACATCCAGTTCATCAGCACCATCTTTTTTGGCAGTTTTAGCAATCTCCACTCTTTTAGAATGGGGGCTTAAACCCATAGGAGGGTCAATTAAACAAACAACTTTTATTGATGTGCCTTTTAATTTTGATTTAGCAAATCTCACCCATTCTGGATTTACACAAACCCCGCGAAATTTATATCTTCTGGCTTCTTGGCAAGTTTTTTCTATATCTCTTTCTGTAGCAGAAACTTTAATATTAGTATGGTCAATAATCCCAGCAATATTTTTGAATCCCGCTTTCATAGAAAACAATCTTTAATAACTTAAAGAATACCCTGAATCTTTCGCCAAACTTTTTGGTGAATTGTTGGTGGGGGTAATAATTTTTTGTTTTCTAAACATTCAATAATTTGAAAATCTTTCGGAAATTCTTCTGCTGCTTCTAAATAAGCGCGGAAAGCATTGGAAAGATGACGCAAACTCTTCTCATGTATATCTCGCCTCTTTTTGCCTAAATAGTTTCTCTTCCTTATCTTCCGCTTATCTGTAATTCTTGTTGCCATTTTCTTTGCCAAACTGGGCGAAGTTTTAAGAATTAAGGTAATGTCAGGTTTAGGAATTGCAAAGATTTTATATTCAAGATTGTACAACCATTTCAAGAATTTTTTCCTCCCCTGCTTAGATTTAATTTTCCCTCCTTGATGAGCAATATTCGAACCAATATACCTATCAGCAACTACTACTCTCCCTTGTTTTAACCATTCTCTAATCTTAAAAGACCCATCATACCTATCACAAGCGTAAAAGAGAGACGCTCTGTAAGGGCCAACATCCTCAGAGCTCCCATATTTGCCTTTAAGATATTCTTCTACCAGCCCTACGGACTTTGAACCATACTGAGGAAAATCTATCATTGAAACTTTATAGCCCTTTTGCTTTAGGCGTTCAACCAATAACTTCGTCTGAGTGGCTTTACCGGAGCCATCTATACCCTCAAAGACAATAAATTTCCCCAGATAAGAGTTGCGCCTCATAAATTCTAAATTTACTTGCAAGGAATAGACACGTTGTTTACGCTTATTAAGATATTAAGAGCGAGGAAGGTAAATTTCTTAGGAACATCTATAACCTAAGCGGGCAAGGTTCAAACGAGCGAAACAAACGAGAGAGCGAGGCGAGGGCTAAGCGGGCGAGCGCGCTAGGCAAGCGAGCGGTTTCTAAAAATTATCCTTCCGAGTAATTGAATATTTCAAAGGACGCATCTAATTCCTACAATTACTATATCATATCTTTTTCAAGAAAAAAAGGTCCCTGCCGGAAAAAGAACCTCTATATTCCTTTTAAACTCCTCAAATCTTATCACTCCTAATGTTAATTCTAAGACTCAGTTAATCTTGTAAGTGCAAATATAGAATTAACAAAAAAAACCCTGCCAGACCAGGGTTTTGAAGCTTGTGTTTTTTGCTTAGCTTTTAATTCAATCAGTAATCTCAATTCCCATATTTTTTGCCGTGCCTGCAATTATTTTCATTGCTTTTTCAATATCATTTGTATTGAGGTCTGGTAATTTTTTTTCGGCAACCTCTTTCAACTGCTTTTTAGTAATCTTAGCCACCTTTTTTCGATTAGGAACACCTGAGCCTTTCTCAATTCCTGCTGCTTTCTTTAATAAATCAGAACTCAAAGGAGTTTTTACCTGAAAGTTAAAAGACCTGTCTTCGTAAATAGTAATAACAACAGGTAAAATATAACCTATCTGATTTTTCGTGGCATCATTAAAACTTTGACAAAAACTGCCAATGTTTATCCCGTGCTGAGCCAAAGCAGGCCCTATTGGAGGGGCTGGGGTAGCTTTGCCAGCAGGAATATGAAGTTTTACTATTGCTGCTACTTTTTTCATATTTTTTTCACTTGTAAAGAGTCTACCTCAACTGGCGTATCTCTGCCA
>JAGGVK010000053.1 GCA_021158045.1 bacterium
AGAACACCCTGATGTAGGAGAGGGGCTGGGAAGCGTGGATTCCGCTGGAAGCGGGATGACCGTAGAACCGTAGGGTCTCCCGTGTAGGAAAATATTAAAAACCGAGGGTTGTTAAAGAGTCCCGCTGAAAGCGGGACGATTACCTCCCTGTTATGTATATGTCCTTAGAAGTTTACAAACAAGGTCAAGAAAATTCTCATAGTTTGTTGCGTCGTTTTTCTCAAAGGCTGAGGCGAAGTAGAATTTTGCTCGAATTTCGGCGTCGACAATTCAAAAAGAGGAATAGAAGCAAAACGTTAAAAAAGAGGTCTGCTTTGAGAAGAAAAGCAGTTAGGGAACAAATAGAGCAGGCTGGGGAGTTTAAACTTTAGGAAAGAAAATTTCTGAGATTTTTAGTTGAAGCGAATCTTGCTTTTATGATTGAAGTGTCTGTTAGTAATTTTTCTAAAATTGCAGTTAGAAAAAGTTTTTTAGAAAAAGTAGCCAGGCTCTTTTTTAAAAAAGAGAAAGTGGCAAAGCCTATTAGTTTGTCTGTTGTTTTAGTTTCTGAAAAAGAAATTAAAAGGCTAAATGCAAAATATCGCCATAAAAAGGAGGTGACAGATGTATTAAGCTTCAACCTAAGAGAGGGCTTTAAGTTTCCTTTAAACTCTTGGAAGAATGATTTAATAGGGGAAATTGTGATTTGCCCCAGAAGGGTTAAACTGCAGGCTAAGGATTTTGGAAATTCTTTTTACGGTGAATTGGCTAAAGTGCTTGTGCATGGCATTTTGCATCTTTTGGGTTTTAACCATGAGAAGGGTGGAAAAGAAGCAAAAGTGATGATAGGGAAAGAGAAGGAATATTTGAATTTTATTTTGTCTCAGTTATAATTTAAGAAGGATGTTTATGGGATATCATATTATTACAGCCTTAGATATTGGCTCTTCCTTTATAAAGGCATTGATTGCGAGAGAGGACAAGAAAGATAGTAAAATTGAAGTGCTTGGTAAAGGAATTGTGGCTTGCGGTGGCTTAAGAAAAGGAGAAATTTTACATTTAGAAGAAGTTACTTCTGCAATTGCTAAATCTGTTAATTTAGCGCAAGAAGAAGCCGGCCAGAAAGTAAAGAGCTGTGTTTGTAATATTAATGGGTCTCATCTTTTTTCTACGCTTTCTCAGGGATTAGTTTCTGTTTCTAGAGCCGACCAAAGAATTTCTCCAGACGATGTTGCTAGAGCCCTACATCAGGCAGAAAACATCACTTTGCCTTCAAATAAAGAAGTTTTAGAATCTTTTCCAATTGATTTTATTGTCGATGGAGAGAAGGGCATTAAACAGCCTCAAGGATTAAAGGGAAACCGGTTAGAGGTGCGGACTTTGCTTTTATGTATTTTTTCGCCGGTGCTGGAGAATTTAACAAAAGCAGTGCTAAATGCTGGTTTGAAAATTGATGACATTATTCCTTCTGCAATAGCAGCGGCTAGGAGCTGTTTAACGAATAAGGAAGAGGAGTTGGGTGTTTTATTGGTTGATATTGGAAGCGCAACAACAGGGATGGTAGTTTTTGAAGAAGGAAATTTAATAGATTATGAAGTATTTCCTATTGGCTCTGCTAACATTACTAATGATATTGCTCTTGGTTTGCGGACTGATATTGTTACTGCTGAAAGAATAAAGAAAGAGTATGCGCGTATTTTCTCAAAAGGGAAAAAGCCAAAGAAGAAAAGCGCTTCTGATAAAATACAAATTCCAGACAAGTCTTTGGTCTTTTCTAAAAGAGAATTGCGCGATATTGTAGAATCAAGAGTTTCGGATATTTTTACAGAAATCCAAAAAGTGTTAAAGAAAAAACTATCTCAAAAACTTCTGCCTGGTGGTATAGTTTTAACGGGTGGAGGAGCGAAACTGCCAGGGTTGGAGGACTATGCCCGGCAAAACCTTAAACTTCCTTCGAGAATCGGGGTTCCTAAGGGTATTGAAGGATTAGAAGAAGACCCTTCATTGTCTGTGGTAGCCGGACTCCTAAGAGGTAAAAGTGGCTTTATGGGTTGGGAGGCTCCTGAAGAGGCAGATACTGGTTTTTTTAGGAAGATAGGAAACATTTTTAGAATATTTTTACCGTAAGTTTTATAATAAATTTTTGAAGAGGGTAACTGTGCCAATATTATTATATGAATTTTTCTCCTAAAATTAAGGCTATTGGTCTTGGAGGCTGTGGCGTGAACACGGTTTCTGAACTTTCAAAATGCGCAAGGTTGAAATCTTTAGGAATTGAACTTATTGCAGCTAATACTGATTTTCAATCTCTCAAGGTTTCGCCAGTTCCTCGTAAAATTTTATTAGGCCCTCAAACAACCTTTGGTTTTGGCACAGGTATGAACTTAAAGCTTGGTGAGAAGGCTGCCAAAGAATCGTTGCCAGAGATAGAAGAGTCTATTAAAGAGGCAGATTTGCTTTTCATCACTTGCGGTTTAGGAGGAGGCACAGGAACAGCAGCAAGCTTTGTAATTGCAGACTTGGCTAAAAGGCTTGGTATTTTAACTGTGGCAGTTGTGACATCTCCATTTTCATTTGAAGGCGCCCAGCGTTTGAAAATTGCGAATTTAGGTTTAAGAAGGCTGGTAGATAAAGTTGACAGTATTGTGCCTATTTCTAATGATAAGCTCTCTGGGTTTATAGATAAGAACATTTCTTTAAAGGAGGCTTTTAAAAAATGCGATGAAGTGTTACTAGAGGCGATTACTAGCATTTCTGACTTAATTTGTGTTCCGGGTATTATTAATGTCAATTTTGGAGACGTAAAGAAAACTTTAGAAAAGTCTGGCAGGGCTCTTCTTGGGCAGGGAGTAGCCCGAGGAGAAAATAGAGTGTTGAAGGCAGCAGAAAAAGCGGTACTTTCGCCTTTTATTAAATTTCCTTTGAAAGATGCCAAAGGAATGCTTTTAAATGTTACAGGGGGAGATGATTTAACATTGTTTGAAGTAAGAAACGCTGCTGAGTTCTTGCGCAAGTTAGCTTCTCAGGAAGCAAAGATAATTTTTGGCGCTTCAGAAGACAAAACATTAAAGAAGGGAGAAATTAAGGTTACAGTGATTGCTACAGGATTTTGACAATTTTATTTTTTTGTTGTATTATAAAAACAGTAAGTTTTACTTGCCTGTTAATATTACCAATCTTGACAGACAAGTCTTTCAGGTTAAAAATGAGAGCAAGTAGGCAAAGCAATCGCCGAGCATATAACGATTATGTGCCCGGAGGAAAGTCCGAACACCTTTCTGCTTCTATAAGGAAGTGGAAAAAGTGGTAGCGGGTAACACCCGTCCGCCGTGAGGCGAGAGGTGCGAACAGAGACGCCCGACTTCGAAAGGAGGAGGGTGCCCTATAAAACGAGAGATTGTCTTATAGGGTAAGTTCCCACAGAAATGTGGGAAGTGAAACGGCTAAATCCTTACCTGGTGCAAGACCAAATTTTGGTTGGTCGCTTGATCCCGAGAGTAATCGAGGGACCAGATAAATGATTGCTGTTCCCATCTTTATGGGAATACAGAATTCGGCTTATTGCCTGCTTGCTCTCATTTTTGTTTTGAAATAAGAGAAAGAAAAGATGAAGAATTTTACTGTTAGAAATTTTGTGATTATTTCCCATATTGACCATGGAAAATCAACCTTGGCTGACCGTTTTTTGCAATTGACAGGACAGATTCCAGAAAATAAGATGCATCCCCAATATTTAGATTCAATGTCCCTTGAGAGAGAAAAAGGAATTACAATTAAAATGCATCCTTGCAGGATGGTGTGGAAAATGCCAAATGATTTGGCTAAAAAAGAAAGGGCTGATTATTGTGTTTTTAATTTGATTGATACACCAGGGCATATTGATTTTAGTTACGAGATTTCCCGGGCTATGGCAGCAGTTGAAGGGGCTATTCTTTTGGTTGATGCTTCCCAGGGCGTTCAGGCGCAGACATTGTTTAATTTAGAGACAGCTCGTTCACAAGGTTTAGAAATTATTGGTTTAATTAACAAAATTGATATCCCCGGAGCGAAAGTAGAGGAGACAAAAAAAGAGGTCGCCTCTCTTTTAGAAGTTCCCGAGAAGGAAATTTTAGAAGTGTCTGCAAAATTAGGATGGAATGTAGGGAAAGTTTTTCGGCTTTTGGTAGAAAAAATTTCTCCTCCAAAAAAAATACTTGAATCTGGATTACAGGACCGATTTTCTGGGTTTTGTGCCTTGATATTTGATTGCAAATACGACCCGTTTTTTGGAGTTATTAGTTTTGTAAGGGTTTTTAATGGGGAGATTCGGAGAGGAGATAAAATTTATTTTTTGAGGACCCAAGAAGAAGGGGAAGCGAAAGAAATAGGATATTTTTCTCCACAGTTTTCTGAAACGGGCAAGTTAGCAGCAGGTGAAATTGGTTATATTAAAACTGGCATTAGGGAGCCTGATAAGGTAAGAATAGGCGACACGATAATTAGAAACACGAAAAATCGGTATAAGGCTTTAAATTCCAAATCTATTATGCCCAAGCCTCTCCCAGGGTACAAAGAGCCAAAGCCAGTTTTGTTTCTTAGTTTATACCCTACCAATCCTGATAATTTCTTGAGTCTAAAAAGAAGTCTTCTAAAATTAAGGTTAAATGATGCTGCTCTTAGTTTTCGAGAGGAGTCAAAGACAATTTTGGGCAGGGGTTTCCGCTGCGGTTTTTTAGGCTCTTTGCATGCGGAAATATCAATTAGAAGACTGAAAAACGAATTTGGGCAGGACTTAATTAGCACTTTTCCACAAGTAATTTTTAGAGTTTTAAAAAAAGACGGAAAAGAATTTCTTTTAACTTCTCCTGCTTTTTGGCCAGACAGGCATAGCATAAAAGAGATTCAAGAGCCTTGGGTGCAATTGAAAATAGTCACCCCTCAAAGGTATCTTAGCCGTGTGTTTGAGATTCTAATTTCTGTTAAATCCGAGCTTGGAAAAACAGAATTTTTTAGCTCCGAAAAATATATTGTTAAAGCAGAGGCTCCCTTGAGAGAAATAATAAACAGCAATTTTTATGATAGGCTTAAAAAAGAAACATCAGGATATGCTTCCTTCAGTTTTCAAGAAGTTGGATTTAGAAAAGCAGATTTGGTAAAGCTTGACATATTGATTGCTGGCGAAAGAGAGAATGCTTTTTCTCGGATTGTGGCTCGAGAGAAAGCCTTTGTTTCGGCAAAGAAAATACTTAAAAAGTTAAAAGAATCTTTGCCTCATTACCAGTTTGACCTTGTTTTGCAAGGGGCGGTTGGGGGAAAAATAATTGCTAGGGAAACAATTAAAGCGAGAAGGAAAGATGTTACTGCTCCTTTATACGGAGGGGATGTTACCAGAAAAAATAAACTTTTAAAGAAACAAAAGAAAGGCAAAAAAAAGCTTAAAGAAAGAAGACAATTTACTTTGCCTTCCGATGTTTTTTTGAAGATGCTAAAACCTTAATTTATAGGAAGGGAAGGATTAGAAATGCAATTGTGCTGAAGGCTACCAGCGAAACCAAGGCTATCCATAAGATTTTTACAATAATTTTTTTCTTTGCCATATAATATATAATATATGTATGATAACAAAATTACAAAAATTTAAAAGAGGGAAGAAAAAACCAGTCTTTAGTATCATTTTAATAGTTTTAGCCTTATTTTTTCTATCGGCGGTTTTTGCTTGGGGTAATCTAAGAATTCTGAAAAAGCGCTTAAGCTTAAAGACGCAGATTGAATCCTTGAAGAATAAACTAAGCGTTCTTAAAGAAAAGGAAGGGGCGTTAGAAAGGAAACTTCATCAATATAAAACAGATTACTATATGGAGAAGATAGCCAGAGAGAAACTTGATCTCAAGAAAAAAGGCGAAAAGGTTGTTGCTTTCCCTGTAGAGAGCGAGAGTTTTTCTCAAACATCAACTGTTGGGAATGAAAATAAAGAGAGAGGAAATTTTTGGGAAAATTTTCTAAAATCTTTTTTTGGCAGATTGCCTTTGAACAAACTTTTTGGAAAGAAATAAGGTTTGCGAGTGTAGTATAGTGGTAGTATGCAACCTTCCCAAGGTTGAGACGAGGGTTCGATTCCCTTCACTCGCTTGTTTTCTTGGTTTTTTTCTTTTATGTCTTTGTTGTGGTTAAAAGAATAGTAGTTTTTTTGTAAGTACCATTTATGCCGATGTAGCTTAATGGTAAAGCAATGGTTTCGTAAACCATCGATGGCAGTTCGATTCTGCCCATCGGCTTGGTGTGTTAGAATTTTATTGTTCCTTGCAACGAAAGGCTTGACATAGAACATAGTTCCGCTATACTAAAAATAGCCTCACCTTTCTTAGTTAGATTCAGGGACAAGCTTTTTTCTAAGGGAGCTCAATATTTGTTGAATCCTTGGATTTAACGTGAGAGCACCCATTTTGGATTTTTTCCTGAAAGATTCTTTCTAAGAAAAAGGTGGGGCTTTGTGTTTATTTTTATTATTACTATAAAAAGAAACAGCAGCAGCAACCTCGAGCACTTTTATTAGTTAAATTATCAAAGCTAAATTTAGAATACTTCCCAATAATTGAAAACTAATGTTTGGCGCAATTATTTAGCTTGGATTTTAGAAAGAGTTTTAATGCATCTTGTGCATGCCAAAACTCTCTTCCCAGCAAATTTTCGGAATGGTTGTTTCTTGATATCTTTAGGTATTTTTACCCATTGAAGGTTTGGATACCTTACTCGTTTTGGCGTAGGGTTATATTTGCCTCGAAGTTTATTAAGCTTTCTGCCAACTTGAGGCTTTTTTCCGCATATTTGGCAAATTCGACTCATAGGTATATAATATTTATGTGTGGTTATCCTAATTTTCTATAAGAGGACAAATCTTAGAAAAAATAGGAACCGTACATAATTATTTTAAGCTGCACTGGCAATGTATTATTAATTATAAAGATAGCATAAATTGCTTTAATTTTCAAATCATCCAGTTATTATGGGGATAATATTATTTATTCTTGTTATAATTATATTTTTGTATTCGATTATCCTGCACGAGATTTCCCATGGAGCGATGGCAAATCATCTTGGCGACCCGACAGCAAAATTAGCGGGAAGATTAACTTTGAATCCTCTAAAACACTTGGACCCTATTGGTTCTGTGCTTTTGCCTTTTCTTTTGCTTGTTATGGGTTCTAAAATAGTTTTTGGCTGGGCAAAGCCAGTTCCTATTAATCCTTTAAACCTAAGAGACAAAAAATATGGCTCAGCTAAAGTAGCTGCTGCGGGTCCTTTAGCAAACATTATAATGGCAGTAACATTTGGTTTAATTGCTCGGTTCTTTTTAGTTTTGCCATATACATCATTTTTGTTTAGGTTGGGAATCATTTTTGGTTATATATGTGGAATAAATCTTCTATTAGCAATTTTTAATTTAGTGCCAATTCCTCCTTTGGACGGTTCTCATATCCTTTTTTCTTTCTTAGGGGAGAGGGCTAATGGCTTGAAGATATTCCTTTCAAGGTATGGGTTTTTTATTTTACTCATTTTTATATTCTTTTTTACTGGATTGCTTTTTCCAGTTGTTAATTTTTTCTTCAGGTTAATTGTTGGCAAATCTTTTGCTTGGCTAGTGGAAATTCTGGAAGGATGGTTGACATAGTAGATTTTCTTTGCTAAATTTATCAGAAGCATAAAAATGCTTTCTTATTTTATTTTTATCTTTTTATTTTTTATTACCGCGCCAATAATTACAACTGTTATAAAATACAACAATATGCCAACTTTACATCAACTATTAAAAAAATCGAGAAAGAAGACTAAGAAAAAAACTCGGGACAGGGCTCTAACTTTTTCTATGAACACCCTAAAGAACAAGAAAGTGTATTATCCTTCTCCATTTAAAAGGGGAATGTGTTTGAAGGTTTGGACTGTTGCCCCTAAAAAACCTAATTCAGCCCTGAGAAAGGTGGCTAGGGTAAGACTTTCAAATGGTTTGGAGGTTACAGCCTATATTCCCGGGGAAGGACATAATTTACAAGAGCATTCTATTGTTTTAGTTAGAGGCGGAAGGGTTAAAGATTTGCCGGGTGTGAGATATCATATTGTGAGAGGGGTGCTGGATACCTCTGGAGTAGAAAAGCGGAAGCAAGGGAGGTCGAAATTTGGGACCAAAAAGGAAAAAGCCAAGAAATAATTCTTATGACCAATGAACAAAATCTCAAATCTCAAATCTCAAATCTCAAAATGACATCTCAAAATGCAAAATTAGAAAATTCAAAATGCAAAATTAGAAAAGCAAAATTTCAAATCTCAAATCTCAAAATGCAAAATTAGAATGCTTGGCTAAGCCAAGCAGCAAGAGAAAAAAGAGATTGCTTCGTCAGTCGCTTCGCTCCTTCCTCGCAATGACAGGGGGAGGAATCGCTTCGCTCAGGATGGCAATGTGGCGGATGGCGGAGCAATGAGCAAAGAGCAAAGAACATAAAAATTAGAAATTTAGAATATGGCAAAGAAATTCAAAAAAAGAGAAATCAAACCGGATATCTTATACAACAGCGTTTTGGTGGCAAAGTTTATTAACCATATAATGAAAAAGGGCAAGAAATCTTTGGCTCAGAGAATTTTGTATAGAGCTTTTGAGATTATAAAGAAGAAAACAGGGAAAGAACCGTTGGAAGTTTTTAGGAATGCTATAGAGAATGTTGGTCCAGTTATCGAAGTTAAGCCAAGAAGAGTTGGCGGAGCTACTTATCAAGTACCAGTGGAAGTTAAAAAGGAAAGAAGTGTCAGTTTAGCTATGAGGTGGATTTTGACAGCAGCAAGGTCTAGCAAGGGAAAACCAATGGAGGAAAAACTAGCTAAAGAAATAATTTCTGCTGCCAATAACGAAGGAAATGCTGTAAAAAAGAAGATTAATATTCATAGGATGGCTGAAGCCAACAGGGCTTTTGCTCATTTTGCAAGATAGGCGCAAAGCGAAAAGCGCAAAATGTAAAATAACAGCGCAAGGCCAAAAAAATTTTGAATTTTAAGTTGTTATTTTATACTTTCGCTTTTTGTTTTATGTTTCTCTAATTGATTTCTTATCTTATATATGCCAAGATTATATCCAAATATATGCCAAGATTATATCCAATAGAAAAAACAAGAGACATTGGTATTATCGCTCATATTGATGCGTCGCAGTTAACACTGTTCCCCAGAAACCCTCGGTTTCTGGCGGTCGGCCTTCGGCCTCCCTGTTTTCCTACACGGGAGGATACCCAATCCTCCCGACCCCTCCTTGTGCATCAATATTCGCTTTTCTCTAATTGATTTTTATCTTATATATGCCAAGATTATATCCAAATATATGCCAAGATTATATCCAATAGAAAAAACAAGAGACATTGGTATTATCGCTCATATTGATGCTGGTAAAACTACAGTTACTGAACGTGTTTTGTTTTACACCGGAATATCCCATAAAATTGGAGAAGTCCATAATGGAGAAGCTATTATGGATTGGATGGCTCAAGAGAAGGAAAGGGGCATTACTATTACGTCGGCTTCAACAACTTGTCATTGGATTCCTGAAGGCTTGGAGAAGAAAAAAGAAAACGAATATCAAATAAATATTATTGATACGCCCGGTCACATTGATTTTACAGTAGAAGTTCAAAGAAGTTTACGAGTTTTAGATGGAGCTATTGTTGTTTTTGACGGTGTAGCGGGAGTTGAGCCCCAGTCGGAAACTGTTTGGAGGCAGGCTGATAAATTTAATGTTCCTAGAATTTGTTTTGTTAACAAAATGGATAGAATGGGCGCGGATTTTGACAGAAGTTTTCAGTCAATCATAGAAAAATTGTCGCCAAATGCTGTAGCAGTCCAAATTCCTATCGGTAAAGAGGATAAATTTGAGGGAGTGATTGACCTTATTAAAATGAAAGCATTGTATTTTGAAGGTGACTTTGGACAGGATGTTGTTGAAAAGGAAATACCAGAAAATCTAAGAGAGCAAGCAGCCCAGGCAAGAAAGGAAATGTTAGAAAAGGTAGCAGCAGAAGATGCAACTTTATTAGAAAAGTTCCTTTCAAACAAGGAAATTACCATAGATGAAATCAGGAAAGTTTTAAGAAAGAGCACTTTAAATTATAAGCTAATACCTGTTTTTTGCGGGTCTGCCCTTAAAGATAAAGGCATACAACCTTTGTTAGACGCTGTTTGCTATTACTTGCCAAGTCCTAATGACCTCCCTCCAGTGAAAGGCACGAATCCTTTAACCGGAGATTTTGAGGAAAGGAAACACTTGGATTCTGAACCTCTGGCTGCTTTGGTGTTTAAAATTGCAACTGACCCTTATGTAGGAGCGCTTAGTTATTTTAGGATTTATTCCGGCTATCTTAGAAAGGGTTCTTATGTTTTAAATACAACGACAGGCGTTAAAGAAAGAATAGGTAGAATATTAAGAATGCATGCCAACCAGAGAGTTGAATTAGACGAGGCTTTTGCCGGAGACATTGTGGCTACTGTTGGTCTTAAGAAAACAAGCACTGGACACACCCTTTGCGACCCGGCTCATCCCATTGTTTTAGAGAATATTGCTTTTCCTGAGCCTGTAATCTCGGTGAGGGTAGAGCCGAAAACTCGAGCTGACCAAGAGAAATTGGTAGTGGCTTTAAAGAGGCTATCAGAAGAAGACCCCACATTTCGTATTAAAGAGGATTTAGAAACCGGAGAGACTATAATTTCGGGCATGGGGGAATTGCACCTTGAAGTTTTAACTGATAGGATGAAAAGAGAGTTTGGTGTTGTAGCCAATGTTGGCAGGCCTCAAGTGGCTTATAAGGAAACTGTTTGCAGCGAGAGCGAGGCTGAGGGAAAGTATATTCACCAATCAGGAGGTAGGGGGCAATATGGCCATGTGTGGCTAAGAATAAAGCCAAAGGAGAGGGGAGAAGGATTTGAGTTTAAAAATGCTATTAAAGGAGGAATTATTCCTCAAGAGTTTATCCCAGCAGTTAAGAAAGGAGTAGTAGAAGCCATGGGAAAGGGAGTTCTGGCAGGTTATCCAATAGTGGATGTGGAAGTTACATTGTACGACGGTTCTTTCCACGAAGTTGACTCTTCAGAAGTTGCTTTTAAAATTGCAGCCGCAGAAGCTTTGAAGTCTGCTTCCCAAAAGGCAAAGCCCGTATTATTGGAGCCGATAATGAAAATTGAAGTTATTGTTCCTTCAGAATTCTTTGGAGATGTTATTAGTGATTTAAACAGGAGGAGAGGCATTATTGAGGAGACAAAGGATAGGCTTAGCTTAAAAATAATTGACGCGAAAGTTCCCTTAGCGGAGATGTTTGGCTACGCTACTGGTTTGAGGTCCTTGACTCAAGGGAGAGGAACGTTTACAATGGAATTTGACAGATATGAGAAAGTACCGGAGAATATAAGTCAGGAGATAATTGAAGGTAAGAGGAAATAGTAAATTGAGAAAAGTTAAATTCCATTGTTCAGATAGGGGTCGGGGAAGAAGAATTCTTCCCCGTGGCGGAAATCTCTCTCCAAATCGCCAAAGGCGATTTGGAGGCCACATGAGGTCTCCAATTCCGCTGAAAGCGGAATTGGAGTAATAGCAGGGGTTTTAAGGAGCGAAGCGAAGCGAGGCTGAGATTGTCGAAGCCGAGCGCCTGCCAAAGGCAGGAGGAGCAGAGCGACACAATGGAATTTGACAGATATGAGAAAGTACCGGAGAATATTGCCCAGGAAATCATAGAAGGCAAAAGAAAGTAAAAAACTTTAATTGTTTTTATTTCATCGTGGTTTTCCTCAAGCAATTTGTTTAATGATTGGTTGAGGTAAAAAAAGCACGATTGGTTAACAATTATGGAACTAGAAGACATTAGGCAGTTTGTTAATTCTAACAATGAAAAAATTATCTTAGTTGAACATGGAGAGCCAACAGTTGTTCTGATGTCTTATGAAACCTATAAGGAGTCTTTTGGCGGTAATTTTCAGGAGGGGGAGGGGAAAAGAAATGAAACAAATACAGAGGTGAACTTAGCAGAGAAGAAGCCTTTTTTCGAATCTAACGAGCCTGAAGATTTAGTCCCTGGTGATTCTGAATTAGAAGAAGGTGAAAATTATGGAAGTATTTCTATTGATGATTTGCCGTTTTAGAATATGATATCTAATGTTTATTTGTGTTTTGCTTGACTTTGTGATTTCTTTTTTATAGAATAGTAAAATAGTTGAATTTTTAATTTTTGTATATTATATTAATATAATACAATAACGAAACTTAATTTGAATTTGACAACTTTTTTATAAGTTATCATTTTCAAATTTTAAGTTTTTAGTTTAAAAGTTTTATGGCACAAGAAAAATTTGAGAGAAGCAAGCCGCATTTGAATATAGGCACTATTGGTCATGTTGACCATGGCAAGACTACCTTAACTGCTGCTATTCTTAAAATTGCCAAAATGAAAGGGTTTAAGTCAGAAGAAAAAGGAGTTCAGGAAATTGATTCAGCTCCAGAAGAAAAGGCCCGCGGACTTACTATTAATATTTCTCATAATGAATTCGAAACAGCCAAACGCCATTATGCTTTAATTGATTGCCCGGGTCACGCTGATTATATTAAAAATATGGTAACTGGAGTAGCGCAGATGGATGGTGCAATTTTGGTTGTCTCAGCTGTTGATGGTCCTATGCCTCAAACAAGGGAGCATGTTCTCTTGGCGCGGCAAGTTGGTTTGCCTTCTATTGTTGTTTTTCTAAATAAAACTGACCAAGTTAATGACCCAGAAATGGTAGAATTGGTGGAATCTGAGGTTAGGGAATTGTTAAATAAGTATAATTTTTCTGGAAAAGATACGCCAATTATCAAAGGCTCTGCCCTTCAAGCTTTGAATGTCAAATCTTTAGATGAGGAGGCGGCAAAACCGATTCTTGAATTGCTTGATACGATAGATAGTTATTTCCCAGAACCGGTAAGGGCATTGGATAAGCCGTTTTTAATGGCAATTGAGGGTGTTGTTTCAAAATCCGGCAGAGGAACAGTTGCTACAGGGCGAGTTGAGAGAGGCATTATACACGCCGGCGACAAGGTTGAAATAGTTGGTTTGCGCCCTACGAGAGAGACGGTAGCAGTGAGCATTGAAATGTTTAGAAAGTCTTTAGATGAAGGTAGAGCAGGGGATGATATTGGAGTTTTGTTAAGAGGCCTAAAAAAAGAAGAAGTAGAGAGAGGCCAGGTTTTAGTTGCTCCGGGAACAGTAACGCCTCATTCTGAATTTGAATCAGAAGTGTATATTTTAACAAAAGAAGAAGGAGGACGCCATACGCCTTTCTTCTCTGGTTATAAGCCGCAGTTCTACATTAGAACTTGTGATGTAACTGGGGAAGCAACTCTTCCAGAGGGAACAGAGATGGTTATGCCTGGCGATACAGTCAAGTTGAAAATTAAACTGATAGTGCCAGTAGCTTTGGAAGAAAAACAAAGGTTTGCCATTAGAGAAGGCGGGAGAACTGTTGGAGCAGGCGTTGTGACCAAAATAATCAAGTAAAGAAGAAAAGTTATAAATTTGTCTAAAGGGCTATGATTGCTGAAACGAAAGCTGCAAAAAAAGAAGAAGTTAAATCACGGTTGAGGGTAAAACTGAAATCTTACGATTATAAAGTGGTAGATATGAGTTGTCACCAGATTGTAGATATGGCTTTTAGGGTTGGGGTTAAAGTAATTGGACCTATTCCTTTGCCTACGGAGACAAGAAAATACACGGTAAATAGGGCAACCTTTGTACACAAAGATTCAAGGGACCAGTTTGAAATGAGAGTCCATAAGAGATTGATAGAGATATTGAATCCTAACCAGAAATTTATTGAGACATTAAGAGACATTAATCTTCCAGCAGGTGTGGAGATATCAATAAAAGCAACATAGCCTTAGAACTTGTAAAACTGCAGGAGTTGGCAACTTTTTTGTTTTTACCATGTTATTTGAGAAAAACGAAAACTGTGTTTTAGAATTCTGAATATTTTAGCAAGAAGACTAACTTTTAAGGATAGAAATAGAATACCGGGAGTTAGCCCCGGTATTTTATTAGGGAAAGCCTAATTCTGGCAGGATTTCCAAAAGTATGAAATTTATTTTAGGAAAAAAAATAGGGATGTCGCAAATTTTTAAGGAGGGGAAAATTATACCTGTTACTTTGATTGAAGCGGGTCCTTGTTTTGTGACACAGATAAAGGAAGAGAAAGGCATACAGGAATCCTCTAATAAAGGAAAGGGGAAGGGCAATGACGGATATAATGCTGTACAAGTAGGATTTGAGAGATTGGAAGGCAAAAAAGTCAAGAGAACACAGAAAGGAAAACCATTTAAACATCTAAGGGAATTTAGAACAAAAGAAATAGAGAATTATAAAGTGGGCCAGAAAATTGACCTCTCTGTTTTTAAAGAAGGAGAAAAGGTAAAAGTGTCTGGGATTTCAAAAGGAAAAGGTTTTCAAGGAGCAGTTAAAAGGTGGGGTTTTAGCGGCAGAAATGCTACTCACGGAGTAAAGCACGAACACCGAACTTTGGGTTCGGTTGGCAGTTCTTTTCCAGAAAGGGTATTAAAAGGCAAGAAGATGCCAGGGAGGATGGGATATAGGAGGGTAACTGTGAAAAATTTAGAAATAGTTAAAATTGACCAAGAGAGTAATATAATAGCGCTTAAAGGGGCTGTTCCCGGGAGAAGGGGAATGCTCCTTGAGATTTCTAATTTCTGATATGAAAATACCTGTTTACAACCAAGAAGGGAAAGAAATAGAAAATATGGTGTTGCCTAAAGAAGTTTTTGGCATTAAGATGAATCTTGATTTAGTGCACCAAGTAGTTGTTTCCCAAATGGCAAATAGGAGGAAACCGATAGCGCATACGAAGGATAGAGGGGAAGTAAGGGGTGGCGGTAGAAAGCCTTGGCGCCAGAAGGGCACAGGAAGGGCAAGGGCCGGTTCAAATAGGTCTCCTATATGGATTGGCGGTGGAGTTACTTTTGGCCCCCGTAAGGAGAAGAAATTCAAAAAGAGAATTCCCAAGAAGATGAAGCGGAAAGCTCTTTTTATGGTACTTTCTGAGAAAGCAAGAAGAAATCAAATAGTTTTATTGGATAAGTTTGATATTAAGAACATAAAGACAAAAATTGTTTTTAATGTTTTAAGCAAGATTCCTTTAGAATCTCGAAATGCCTTGATTATCCTGCCTAAATATGATAAAAATATTATTCTCTCTTCCCGAAATATCCCTAAGATAGACACTTGCCAGGCGAAAGATATTAACGCTTTGGATATTCTGTCTTTCAAGTATTTAGTGATGCCAAAAGAATCAATAAAAGTGATAAAAGAGACGTTTGTAAAAAAGCCAAAAAGCGGAGATTAAGCATAGGGGAAGCAAGAGTTGTTTGTTGCCTTTTTGCATTATTATTTCTAGCGCAGGATAGAAGTAATTAATTTCTACTTCTTAATATTTTTTCATTATATGTTTGAATTTTTACTATGCCTTTATTAAACATTTTTAAAAAAAAGAAAGAGAGGAAGGAAAAGAAAAAGGAGAAAGAAGGGGAAGAAAAGGGCAGGTTGGCAAAACCGGCAAAAGAGAACACGGAGAAGATAAACATCAAAGAAGCTGTAAAAAGCAAAGGAAAAAGAATTGTTGAGAAAGAGAAAAAGGAAACAAAAGGAAAAGCAAGAAAAAAAGAACCGAATGTCAAGAAAAAAGAAAAGTTGATTGAAGAAACACCCCTGGCAAAGAAGAGAAAACCTTATCCTTTTGCTTACAGGATTTTGAAGAGCCCTCATATAACTGAGAAGGCTACTTTATTAGCAGGGAGAAATAAATATGTTTTTAGAACTTATCCGAAAGCGAATAAAACAGAGATTAAAAAGGCGGTAGAGAGCATTTATAATGTAGAAGTGGTTTCAGTAAGGACAATTCATATTCCTTCAAAGAAAAAGCGATTGATGGCCCAAGAGGGACGAAAGAGTGGTTACAAAAAAGCAATAGTGACCTTAAAAAGGGGCCAGGAAATAGAAATATTACCAAGGTAAAAGAGTTGATTGCCAGAAATCTGTAGAGAGGTTTAGAGGTTATTTGTTAAATAAAGATTTTCAAATATGGAAAAAATTTTAACTAAAAAGAAGCCTGAGAAAAGTTTATTAAAACCGCTTAAAAAGACAGGCGGAAGAAATATATCTGGCAAGATTACTGTTCGCCATAGAGGAGGAGGAGTAAAACGTCTTTATAGGATAGTTGATTTTAAAATGACAAAGATGGGTGAGAAAGCAAAAGTTATTGCTTTGGAATACGACCCTAATAGAACTAGTTTTATTGCCTTGATAGAATATCCAACAGGAGCGCGTAGTTATATTATAGCTCCACAAGGGTTGAAGGTGGGCAGAGAGGTAGAGTTTGGTGAAAAAGTTTCCCTCTCAATTGGCAATCGAATGAAACTTAAAAATATTCCTGTTGGAACTTTTGTTTATAATATTGAGATGAGCCCAAATGGAGGAGGAAAGATTGCCAGAGCAGCTGGAAATTCTTGCCAAGTTATATCACAAGAGGAAAAATATACTGTTTTAAAAATGCCCTCAGGGGAACAGAGAAGAATTTTAGGCAATTGCTTTGCCTCAATAGGGGTAGTTTCCAATGCAGGGCATCGTTTTCAGAAGATCGGCAAAGCAGGAATAATGCGTTTAAAGGGAAGAAGGCCAGTGGTACGAGGGTCAGCTATGAATCCTTGTGACCATCCTCATGGAGGAGGAGAGGGAAGAAGTCCTATTGGGCTTTCCCATCCCAAAACTCCTTGGGGAAAACCGGCTTTGGGAGTAAAAACAAGAAAGAAGAAAAAGTGGACAAATAAGCTTATTATTAAAAGAAGAAGAAAAAAAAGATAATCAAAATATATGGCACGCTCACTTAAAAAGGGTCCTTATGTTGACCCAAAGCTGTTAAAAAAATTGGCTAAATTGAAGCAGGGAGATAGTACGGTAATCAAAACTTGGTCCAGAGCCTCAACGATAACACCGGAGATGGTAGGTTTTAATTTTGGTGTTTATAATGGCAAAGAGCATATTAAAGTTTATATTACTGAGGACATGGTGGGGCATAAGCTTGGTGAGTTTGCTCCTACTACTGTTTTTCATAGGCATGGTGGAAAAATGCAGAGGGAGATAGAAACAAAAGCAAAGGCAAAGGAAAACCAGAAAGCAAAATAGGACTTTGCGTGAGGAATGAAAACTAATTATTTGTTATACTATGGAGATAAAGGCAAAATTAAAATATTTGCATATAAGCCCAAGAAAGGTTAGGATGGTAGCGGATTTAATTCGAGGGAGAGATGTAAATCAAGCGAAAGCTCTCTTGGAATTTACTATTAAAAGAGGAGGGGTGCCATTGAAAAAATTGTTAGGTTCGGCTGTAGCCTCCGCGCGCCATAATTTTCAGTTAGAGGAAGACAATTTGTATATTTCAGAAATAAATGTTACCGAAGGCCCAAAGCTTAAAAGATACAGGGCTCGTTCTCATGGACAAGCATATTTGATTCAAAAGAAGACATCCCATATTACTTTAGTTCTTCGAGAGAAAGAGGAAAAAGCAAAGAAAACGCCATCAAAAGGGAAAGAGCCAACTCAAGCAGCAGCGAGAGCGGAAGAAAAAATTGAAAAACAATTGGATAAGAAAGAGGAAGGAAAAATAGAAAATGCAGCAAAAATAGAGCAGAAATCTTCCTCCCAAAGTTTGAAAGTTCCACGAGTATCTGAAAAGCCTACAAAAACTAAGAAATTGGAAAGAAAAAACAAAGAGAGAAAATCTTGGAAGAAAAAGAGAGAAAAGAAAAATTGGAGAAAAGTTTTTAGGAGAAAAGCATTTTAAGGCTTATGGAAAAACTCGTAAATTTCAATTTTAGATTGCCTTTTTCCTATACTGCTTGCTTTCATTTAATAGAGTTATTAAGGATTTTGTAATATATGAGCCATAAAACTAATCCAAAAGTATTAAGAGTGAGAGGCTTAAAAGACTGGCTAAGTAGAGGCTATTATGGTAAGAATTTAGCCCCGGTCCTTGAAGAGGATTTAAAAATCCGTAATTTTTTGCAGAAGAAATTGTCATCAGCAGCTGTTGAAAATATAGAAATTGAAAGGTCAGGCTCTTTATTAAAAGTTATTATTAACACTGCAAGACCGGCTTTAGTTATTGGTAGAGGGGGGAGGGATGTTGAAAGGTTACAGAAATCCTTGAAAAAGATTGTTGAAGAGCCTTCTGCGAAAAAGAGTTCAAGGGTTCAGCAAGTTAAGATTGAAATTAAGGAGGTAAAGAATTTTTGGGAATCTCCAAATTTATGTGCTCAATGGATTAGCCAGCAATTAGAAAAAAGAGTGCCATACAGGAAAGTATTAAAAATGGCTTTATCTAAAATAATGGCTCAAAAGGCAGTGAAAGGGGCTAAGGTTGAAGTTTCCGGGCGGTTAAATGGAGTGGAGATTGCTAGAACTGAGTGGTTGGGAGAAGGGCAATTGCCCAGAACCACTCTTAGGGCTGTAGTAGATTATGGTTTTCAACAAGCCTATTGCAAGTATGGAGTTATAGGTGTGAAAGTTTGGATTTACAAAGGTGAAAGAAAATAGAGGTTTTATGTATGCCATATTGTTTGTAATAAACTGAAATTTTTATTATAGTTTAGTTTTAAGAATTCGGGAATAATTAGTATGTGGGAGCCAAGGAAGACAAAATTTAAAAAGCAGCAGAAAGGAAGAAGTAGAAAGCGCCTCAAAGAATTAAAGGGAGTAGAACTGTCGTTTGGCAGTTTTGGGATGCAAGCTCAAGATGCCTGCTGGTTGACAACTCATCAGCTTGAGGCAGTTAGGCGTGTTTTGCTTAGGTACTTAAAGAAGAGAGGAAAATTTTGGTTTAGGATATTTCCCCAAAAACCCATTACATCTAAAGGGAATGAAGTGCCGATGGGGGGCGGTAAAGGGGCAGTTGTTGATTATGTGGTGCCAGTGCGTCCTGGAAGGATTATTGTTGAAATAGACGGGGTAGAGGAAGGTTTGGCAAAAGAAATTATAAAACAGGCGTCAGCTAAACTGCCTATTAAAGTAAAGTTTATAAAGCGCCTTTTATGAAAAAGAAAGAAAAAATTAGGGAGTTCTCACGTTTAGGGAAAGATGAACTTCAACAACTATTGATAAAACAGAGTTGGAAGTTGCACCAGCTTAGATTTGACCTTGCTTCAGGCAAGGTTAGGGATATAAGGATTATAAAGGAGACAAAGAAGGACGTTGCCAGAATTAAAACACTTCTTAAGACGAAAGAAAAAGGTTTGAAACATTAAGGAATTTATTTTTGAGAGAAAAAAGGCATAAATTGGTTTCAAATTTGACATTATTTACAAATTCTGTTTTAATCTATCTAGTGAGTTGAGTAAAAAAGAAAGCATATGCCAAAAAAGCGTTTAATCGGAACTATTATATCTAATAAAATGCAGAAGACAGTTGTTGTAAAAGTGGAAAGGTTAAAGCAGCACCCGAAGTATAAAAGAAGATATAAAGTTCATAAAAAATATAAAGCCCATATTGAAAAGGACTTAGGGTTTAAAGTTGGGGATAAAGTTGTGATTGAGGAATGCAGGCCAATTAGTAAAGACAAAAGATGGAGAGTGGTAAGCAAATTGAAAAGCGAAAAACCGCAGAGCAAGATTGAAAAAGAGAATTAATTTAATTTTAGATTTTAGATTGTCATTTTTCATTTTTCATTTTTCATTTTTAATTTTCATTTGGCTGAGCCCGCTTTAGCGGGACGAAGGAATATGATTCAACCAGGAACAAAATTGAAAGTAGCTGATGTCGCTTGCCCTCCTGCCTTCGGTAGGCGCTCACTTCATTCGCTTCGCTCCCCAGAAACCCAGCTTTTACTCCAATTCCGCTTCAGCGGAATTGGAGGCCACTTGTGGTCTCCAAATTCGCTTTTTGCGAATTTGGAGTATGTTTGGCGGTCGGCCTTCGGCCTCCCTGTTTTCCTACACAGGGGAGAATTCTTCTCCCCTGACACCCCTTTGCATCAGCTACTTTTGCCTTATTGACTTTAACTGAATTTAAATTTATTTTAGAAACATTATAGACTAAATATGATTCAACCAGGAACAAAATTGAAAGTAGCTGATAATAGCGGAGCTAAAATTGTGCAGTGTTTTAATTTGCCCGGTGGCACGAGGAAACGTTATGCTCAACTTGGCGATGTAATTGTAGCTGCAGTTAAGAAAGCTGAGCCAAGAAAAGAAGTTAAACTTCACAGTATTGTAAGGGCAGTTATTGTTAGGCAAAAAAGAGAATATAAAAGAGAAGATGGCTCATATATTAGATTTGGCGATAATGCTTGTGTAATTTTAGCTGATAAAAAAAATCCAAAAGGAAATAGGATTTTAGGGCCTATCCCGAGAGAATTAAAGAGGAAAGGATTTGAAAAAATAGTTACAATGGCAAAGGAAGTAGTTTAGGGTTGGTCGAAAAATTTGCGCCCAAGGGCAACGAAATCGAGCATCAAGCATATAGAGTGTTATGTGCTCAGGCGCTTGGTGCAAGAATTCATAAATTCATTTGCGCATAAATGCGCTTATTCATTAACGATTTCTAACATGAAATTAAGAAAAGGTGACCAAGTTTTAGTGATTAATGGTAAAGACAGGGGAAAGAAGGGAAAAATTCTTCGTGCTTTTCCTAAAGATAATAAAATTTTAGTTGATGGAGTTGCTATTCATAAGAAACATGTTCGGCCTAAGAAAGAAGGAGAAAAAGGGCAGATTGTGGAAGTTATTTCGCCAATTTCAGCATCAAAAGTGAAATTAATTTGCCCCCACTGCAAAAAGCCTACAAGGGTAGGCTATAAAGTAATTTTGCAGGGGGATAATCGGAAGTTAAAGGTAAGAATTTGCAAAAGATGCGGGGAAGAAATATAATATTGCTTTAAAACTTTGGTTTCAAAATTTTAATTTGTGTCTTCAAGCTGTATTAATATGATCCATCTAAGCGAAAAATATAAAAAGGAAGTGATTCCGGCTATGATGAAAAAGTTTGGTTATAAGAATCGCTTAGCTGTTCCTAAAATTAAGCAAGTAGTTATAAATTGCGGATTTGGAAAATTGGTTACCAGCGAAAGCAAAAGCGAGCAAAAAAAGATTCAAGAGCATATTTTAAAAGATATGGCTCTAATCACCGGACAGAAACCTGCCTTAAGAAAAGCAAGGAAATCAATTGCGGGATTTAAACTAAGAGAGGGGAATTTTATTGGAGCGAAGGTTACTTTAAGAAAGAGGAGAATGTATGATTTTTTGGAAAGATTAATTTATATAGCTTTTCCTCGTAGCCGAGATTTTCGGGGCCTTGACCCAAATTCTGTTGATAAAGCCGGTAATTTAACAATTGGAGTTAAGGAGCACACAATATTCCCTGAGATTTCTGTGGAGAAAGAAAAGGCTATATTTGGAATGAGTATTACTGTAGTAACTAGCGCAAATTCTCGAGAAGAAGGATTGGAGTTGTTAAGGCTAATGGGTTTTCCTTTAAGGGTAGAGAATAAAAAAATATAGAGAAAAGTTTTGAGAAAATAATTTATTTTGCATTTTTCATTTTTATTCTTATAGTTAATTTTATGGCTAAGAAATCGCAAATAGTAAGAGCTAAGAAAAAACCCAAATTTAAAACTCGAGTTGTGAGGCGCTGTTTTAGATGTGGAAGGCGGCGTGGCTATATGCGAGAATTTGGCTTGTGTAGAATATGCTTTCGTGAATTAGCAAGTAAAGGAGAGATTCCGGGAGTCAAGAAAAGCAGTTGGTAATGTAAAATAGTTTTATAAGTTTACTAATATTTTGTCTATGCTTGATCCAATTGTAGATTTATTAAATAGAATACGTAACGCTCAGGCTGTTCGCCATCAGATGGTAGAAATACCTTTTTCTAAAATGAAGCTGAAAATTGTGGAAATTCTAGCCGAAAAGGGATTTATCGGTTCTGTTAGAGTTAAAAAAAAGAGAGGGAAAAAGATAATTAGCATTATATTAAAATATAACGAGATGGGCCTGCCGCAGATTTCTGGTTTGAAGCGTATTTCTAAATCAGGACAGAGAGTTTATAAAAAATCAGAAGAGCTTCAGAAAGTTAGAGGTGGATATGGGCTCCTAATTGTTTCTACGCCAAAAGGGTTGATGACAGGGCAGGAAGCGAGAAAAAAGAGATTAGGAGGAGAGATAATCTGTGAGGTATGGTGAGCATCTAAGATAGAAATAATTTTTATTTTACATTTTAAATTATATGAGTCGTATTGGTAAAAAACCTATAATAATACCTCAAGGAATAGAAGTTAAAATTAAGGGCCAGGATGTTATTGTTAAAGGTCCGAAGGGCGAGATTTCTCAAAAGATTCCCCAGGAGGTTTTAATAAAGAAAGAAGAAAACAGGATAGTGCTCTCCCTTAAAAGACAAACAAAAGAGGCTTCATCTTTTTGGGGGCTAACAAGGGCGCTTTTGGCAAATAATATAAAAGGGGTATCAGAAGGATTTGAAAAAAGGCTTGAATTACGAGGAATTGGCTATCGGGCAGTAATGGATGGAGAAAATAAAATTCGCTTAGAAGTTGGTTTTTCCCATCCAATAATTATTTCGGTTCCTGAGGGAATTCAAGCTTCTGTGGAAAAAAATATTATTATTATTTCTGGTATTAACAAACAAAAAGTTGGAGAATTTGCGGCAAAACTGAGGAGAATTCGCCCTCCTGAGCCATATAAAGGCAAAGGAATTCGTTATTTAGGAGAAAAGGTAAGAAGAAAAGAAGGAAAGAAAGCAGCGACGACCGCCGCCTAATTAATGAATCTATGAATCTTTTGCGAACACACGAATATTCGTAAATTTGTTGATAAAGAGCCTTATGAAAAAAGCAACAAAAAAAGAAGCAAGGGATAGACGCCACAAAAGGGTAAGGGCTAAGATACATGGAACGGCTCAGGTGCCACGGCTTTGTGTTTTTCGTTCGCGGAAATACATTTATGCGCAATTAATTGACGATGAAAAAGGAAGGACTATTGTTGCTGCTAATGATTTAAAGCTGAAGCCATTGCCTTTGCAAAGAATTAAACATCAAAACAAAGGCGAGAAAGAGCAGGAAGAATTATTAAGCAGGAAAGTTGCTTTGGCTTTTGAGGTAGGAAAGCTAATTGCCCAGAGGGCTGTTGCTAAAAAGATTAAAAGAGTTGTCTTTGATAAGGGGGGGTATAAGTATCATGGAAGGGTTAGGGCAGTTGCAGAGGGAGCTAGAAAGGGAGGCTTAAAATTTTAACTCTGAAGTTCTTGTAAATTTATGTTTCACAATAAAAGAGAACCAAAAATTAAAAGCGAATACGAATCTGAGCTTTTAGACTTAGCAAGGGTAACCCGAGTTACTGCTGGAGGAAAGCAGCTTAGGTTTCGAGCAGTTGTTGTTGTTGGCAATAAGAAAGGGAAAGTTGGGGTGGGGGTATCTAAAGGGACTGATGTTGGAAAGGCCATAGAAAAGGCTACAAGATTAGCAAAGAAAAATATAGTAGAAATTCCTATTGTTGAAAATGGCATACCTTATGTGACAGAGGCTAAATATAGTTCCTCGAGAGTTTTGATTCGCCCTCAAAGTCAAGGCAGGGGGCTTGTGGCCGGAGGACCAGTGAGAGTAGTATGTAGGTTGTTGGGGCTGAAAGATATATCTGCTAAAATATTGTCGAAATCAAGAAACAAGTTGACCATTGCTAGAGCAACAATAAAAGCATTGGAGAAATTGAAAAGTGAAACTCGAGCGGAGCAAGATTGAAAAAGAGAATTAATTTAATTTTGGATTTTAATTATCATTTTTAGATTGTCATTTTTCATTTTTCACTTTTCATTTTTCATTTTTAATTTAATTTGATTTTAGATTGTCATTTTTCATTTTTCATTTTTAATTTATTAACATGCAGTTACATCAACTAAAACCAACTCACAAGAGGAAAAAGAAGAAAAGGATAGGGCGTGGAGGAAAACGCGGTAGATATTCGGGTAGGGGAATAAAAGGGCAAAAGTCAAGAGCAGGAAGAAAAATGCAGCCGTTCATACGAGAATTAATCAAAAAATACCACAAGCTTAGAGGTTATAATATGTCCTCTCGTGAGAGGGTTGTTGGCGTTAATGTAGATGTTTTAGACAGGTATTTTAAAGATGGTGAGTTAGTTAATCCCAAAATTTTGACTGCAAGGAGAATAATTCGTAAAATAAAGGGAAGAATGCCTAAAATTAAAATTTTAGGGAGAGGAGAACTAAAAAAGAAACTAGTAGTTAGAGGATGTGAAGTATCAAAAGGAGCTGAAGCAAAAATTAAGAAAGTTGGGGGCACAGTGAAAGTGGCAAATAGCCAAGACCAAATGTCCAATAAAGCTCAAAGCTCTAATGGTTAAAGATAATTATATTTTTGGTTTTAAGAGTAAAGATTTAATTGGTTATTAGGATTTGAGATTTGAATTTTGACCATTGGGCATTGGATTATTTCCTGTCCATGTGAGAGACAAAGTAATTATGTCCCTATGTAGTTCAGGGTTGAGTTTAAATATTTTTTATGAACTGGTTTCAAAAACTCATTTTAATATTTAAAGATAAACAACTTCGTGGCAAGATATTGTTTGTTCTGGGTGTTTTTGGTGTATTTAGATTGATGGCAAATATTCCTATTCCAGGCATTAATGTTGAAAATCTAAGAAAGATATTTGCCAGGAGCCCAATGCTGGGGCTTTTTGATTTGTTTGCGGGGGGAGCGTTGAGTAAACTCTCTATTGTGATGTTAGGGTTGGGCCCTTATATTACAGCTGTTATTATTCTACAGCTTTTGACAATGATTTTTCCAAGTTTAGAGAAAATGTACAAGGAAGAAGGGGAGCGCGGCAGGCAGAAATTTAATCAATATGGCAGAATATTAACCGTGCCTTTAGCAGCCCTGCAGGGTTATGGAATGTTAACTTTATTCCAAAAGCAAGGATTCATTCCTCCCCTTTCTTTGCCATTGCTTCTGGCTTCAGTTGCAACTATTGTTGGAGGGGCTATGCTTTTGATGTGGTTGGGGGAGTTAATTTCAGAAAAAGGAATTGGCAATGGAGTTTCGCTCTTAATATTTGCTGGTATTGTTGCAAGAACTCCTTCCGAGGTAGGAAAGCTTGCTGTGGGTTGGAATGTTGCCAATATTCCTTCATATATTTTATTTTTTGTAGGCGCTTTGTTTATCATCACAGGAGTGGTCTTGATAAATGAGGCAAGGAGAAATATTCCCATATCTTATGCAAAAAGAGTGAGGGGGCAGAAAGTATACGGAGGGGTTTCAACTTATTTGCCGATGATGGTTAATCCTGCTGGTGTGATACCTATTATTTTTGCCTTGAGCCTTTTGCTTTTTCCAGGCATGCTTGCAAATTTGTTGTCTGCTACTGGTAATCCAACATGGGCTAATTTTGCTATAGGAATTAATAATATATTAAAAAATCTTTGGGTTTATGGAATATTGTATTTTGTTTTAGTTTTTCTTTTTACTTACTTTTATACGGCTATTACTTTTGACCCAAAAGCTATTGCCGAAAATCTCCAAAAAATGGGCGGGTTTGTTCCCGGAATTAGGCCCGGCGCTTCTACAGCAGAATTTTTGCATAAAATTCTATATAGAATTCTTATTATTGGAGCTAGTTTTTTAGGCTCTGTAGCCGTTTTACCAACTGTTATTCAGTCTTTAACCGGTGTTCATGCTTTTAGCTTCTTAGTTGGTGGTACCGGGCTTTTGATTATTGTCAGTGTTGTTTTAGACACATGGCGGCAAATTAAAGCCCAATTGGAGATGAAAGAATATGAAAGATTCTAAAAGGTTTTTGCTTTTGAAAGCGAACCGAGGTGTGGCCTGGACATCTATAAAGCCTTTATTCCTTTCTATAGCAGTACCGAGCGCATAAAGCTTTATGTGTTTAATACCTGCCAATAAACAATCTCTAATATGAGAAACAAATTGGTTATAATCTTATTAGGAGCCCCAGGCGCAGGCAAAGGAACGCAGGCTGAACTTTTGTCGGAGAAATTGAATTTGTATTATTTTGAAACAAGCAAAATCTTGGAAAATGCAATCAAAAAAGCCAAAGAAGGGGATTTTATAAAAGTTGCTGGCAAAAAATATTTTTTCGACTATGAAAGAAAACTTTGGGAAACAGGAAAACTTTGCGACCCGCCTTTTGTTGTTTTTTTAGTTAAAGAAAAGATTAAAAACCTTTATAAATCAGATGAAAATTTAGTTATTGCCGGGTCTCCGCGGACATTATACGAAGCAAAGAGTATAATGCCCCTCTTGGAGAAATTATATGGCGTAGAAAATATTAAGGTTGTCTTAATTGAGGTTTCTGCCCAAGAATCGATATTTAGAAATTCTCATCGAAGAATTTGCCGGTTGATGAGGCATCCTATTTTATACAATAAAGAAACCAAGAATCTTAAAATGTGTCCTTTAGACGGTTCAAGATTAATTAGAAGAAAGGGCCTTGACGACCCCGAAACTATTAAAGTAAGGTTAAAGCAATATCATACCAGAACCCTTCCTTTGGTGGACTACTTTAAGAAAAGAAATTTGGCGGTGAAGAGAATCAATGGTAAGGGGTCGGTGGCTAATGTTTTTAAAAGAGTTTTGGAAGCATTAGAATAAAGTTTGAACATATATAAATCTAAAATGATTTCTGTCAAATCTAAAAAGGAGATTGAAATAATGAGCGAGGGAGGAAGGTTGTTGGCTGAAATTTTAGACGAGGTGTCAAAAGAAATTAAGCCAGGAATTACTACTCAAGAATTAGATAAACTAGCGGAGGAACTTATTTTGAAAGCAGGTGCGAAACCTGCTTTTAAAGGATACAATGGCTTTCCGAATACCCTTTGTACGTCAGTTAACGAGGTGGTTGTTCACCAAATTCCTTCCCGTTACAAGCTGAAAGAAGGGGATATTATTACCTTAGATATAGGCCTTGTGTTCAAAGGCTTTTTTAGCGATATGGCAAAAACATATCCGGTGGGCAGAGTTAGCCCGGAAGTTTTAAGGTTGATTCGCGTAACTAAAAAAGCGCTGAAGTTTGCTATTAAAAAGTCAAGAGAGGGGAATACTTTTGGCGACATTGGAAACACAATACAAAGATATGTTGAGTCTCAGGGGTTTGGTGTAGTCAGAGAGCTTTGCGGGCATGGTATTGGCAGAAATTTGCATGAAGAGCCCGAGGTTCTAAATTATGGAAAGCGCCATAAAGGGCCCAAAATTAAAGAGGGAATGACCTTTTGTATTGAACCTATGGTTACTATGGGCGATTGGCATCTCGTGCAGTTTAAAGATGGTTCTGGCTGGAAAACTCGAGATGGTTCTCTATCTTGCCATTTTGAGCATGAAATAGCTGTAACAAAAAATGGCCCCATTGTTCTAACAGAACTTAAAAAGGCTCTGAAGTGAGTTCTTAAATCAACAAGTTTTCTGGCATTTTTTCTCTCTGTCGTTACAATGAGCCTTCCTCTCTTGTCATTGCGAGGAGTCTTCCTCTCTTGTCATTGCGAGGAAGGAGCGCAGCGACTGACGAAGCAATCTCTTACGCCTGTCATCACAAGAGCTGTAGCATCCCTTAGCCACGAGCGAAGCGTGATGGGACAGGCAGTAAAAATGAAAGATGAAAAGTGAAAAATGAAAAACTAAAATCTAAAATTAAAAGAAACTTTGCATTTTGAATTGTCATTTTGAGATTTGAGATTTGAGATTTGAGATTTAACTGGGGTTCTTCGCTTAACGGCTCAGAATGACAATTGGTAGTTGTTCCATAACGAAGCAATGAGATTGCCGCGTCGTCCCGCCTTCGGCGGAACTCCTCGCAATGACAAAAAGGAGCATCATTGTGAGGAACCTCCCTCTCTTGTCATTGCGAGGAAGGAGCGCAGCGACTGACGAAGCAATCTCTTTCCCTCTGTCATCTGAGCGAAGCGAAGTATCTCCAGTATTTTATTTTTTAGTAGTTGGTGTATAATAGAATGTGAAAAAGCCTATTTTATAAAGAGAATATGAAAAATCGCTTTCATCAAAAAAATTCTAAAAAAACTCATCATCTTAACTCGCGTAAGAAACGAACTCTACAAGAGAATAGCATATCCAAAAGAGCGAATTTTCCATCTGAGCTTCGGTTTGACCCTATGGGTAGAGACTGGGTGGTAATTGCTACAGGTCGGGCAAAGCGTCCAGAAACTCTCAAATGGGCTGAGCAAACAGAAGAAAAAGTGTCTGAATCGGATTGTCCTTTTTGCCATATGGAAACTCAGAAATTTCCTACTTTAATCTTTTCCCATGGCAAGAGAGTTTTGAGGTCTAAAAATGTTCCAAAAAATTGGACAACAGTTTCTATTCCTAATAAATTTCCTGCCTTCCAATCCTCAGATTCTTTAGGCGAGAGAAGAGAAGGGCCTTATAAGATAATGAGAGCAGTTGGTTTCCATGAGGTAGTTATAACTCGCGACCATAAAAGGCATATCGCAAAGTTATCTATATCTGAAATAAAAGAATTAATTGATGTTTATCATTTGAGATATTCGTTTTTGATGCGCCAAAAGCGTGTTAATTATGTTTCTATATTCTGTAATCATGGGGTAAGGGCTGGTGCTTCTATTGCCCATCCTCATTCTCAAATTATAGCTGTTCCTCTTATTGACTCTGATTTGAGAAAAGCCCTTAATAATGCCAGAGAATATTATAAAATTCATAAGAAATGCGTTTACTGTGTGAGTAATGATTGGGAGAGAAAACAAAAGAAAAGGATTGTTTTTGAAAATGAGAAGTTTTTAGCTATTTGCCCTTTTGCTTCTAAATCAGCTTTTGAAGTTATTATTTCTCCTAAGAAACATTCTTCCCGATTTGACGAGATAACAGAAGAGGAAAAATTTTCTTTGGCTGAAGCTTTTAAAGTTGTTTTATCAAAACTTGACAAGGGATTAAATAATCCACCTTATAATTTTTATTTACATAGCGCTCCATGCGATGGTAAAAATTATAACTTTTACCATTGGCACTGGACAATTTTGCCAAAGACAACTACCCCTGCCGGCTTCGAATTAGGTGTGAGAATAGAAATTTCTACCATTGAACCAGAAAAAGCGGCAGCGTATCTTAGGAAGCAATAAAACAATAAAGGTAATAAGATAATAAGAAGTTTAATGGTTCAATGGTAGAAATTTCGGTTTCCCCCGTAGTGGACGCCACCCACCCGCCACCCTAACAGCGAGGCGAAGCCCGCTTTCGTTAAAACTTCAGCGAGGCGAAGAGGTTATCATGCATTTAACAATAATATGATGCCATTAATTATTGCGAATTTAAAGTGTAATCCTTCTACTCTAAGAGAGGCCAGGCGCCTTTTTATTTCTTTAAAAAAAGGATTGGGAAATATTAGGAAAGCACAAGTTGTTGTTTGTCCTCCTTTTTTATATATTCCAGAACTTATTAAAATATTCGGCAGGGCTGGTAAGATAAAATTTGGCGCCCAGGATTGTTTTTGGGAAAAAGAAGGCGCCTTTACAGGAGAAGTTTCTCCTCTTTCTCTCAAAAGCATTGGAGTAAGCTTTGTTATTTTAGGTCATTCCGAGAGAAGAATAAATTTTGCAGAGAGCGATGAAATGATAAATAAAAAATTAAAAGCAGCATTATCTGTGGGTCTTTTGCCTATTTTGTGCGTTGGGGAGACGAAAAAGGAAAGGAGAGAGGGAAGAACTTTTCAAGTTTTGAAGAAGGAACTCCGAGTTGGCTTAAAAGGCGTTTCTGCCAAAAACGCTTCAAAAATAATCTTGGCTTACGAACCAATTTGGGCTATTGGGTCGGGAAAGCCCTGTGAGCTAAATGAGATTATAGTAGAGGTGCTTTCCATAAGAAAAATTATTGCTGCTTTGTATAGAAAGAAAGTTGCCAGAGAAGTAAAAGTAGTTTATGGGGGCAGTATTGATGCAGAGAATATATCTAAATATAGCACTGACTCTAATTTACAAGGTTTTTTGATAGGGGGGGCTTCTTTGAACTCTCGGGAGTTTATGAAAATTGTTGGAACAATAGTTAAAAAAAATTCGGATTTTAACTTTTGAATTTACTAGAGATATGCCAAATATTGAAAAAGGCAGTTTTTACAATCCTACTCTTGGTAAAATAAGTTTTGCTCGTGTCTGTCAGGAAATTCTCAATTATATGTTAGAGAAGCCTGATAGATTTTATGAAGTCGTAGTTGGATGCGATTCTTCTTCAGAAGAAACACCTTCTTTTCCAGTGGCTATTGTTGTTTTGAGAGTTGGAGAAGGGGGAAGGTTTTTTCTGCGCAAAATTATAAGGTTTAACAAAGGAAAGAAGGTTTTTCATAATTTTCATCAGAGAATATTGCAAGAAATTTTATTGTCTTGTGAAATAGGATTATCTTTACGAGAGAAGTTGACTGAGAAAATTAACTCTTCGCACAAGGAGTTGAATTACCAGTTTCGTTATATCCACGCTGATATTGGTGAAAATGGCCCTACTCGAGATATGATAAAAGAGGTTATTGGATTAATTCAAAGCAATGGTTTTGAAGCAAAAATAAAACCAGAATCCTTTGCAGCTTCAATAGTGGCTGACCGTTTTACCTGATTTTTAGGATTGCAAAGTTTTAGTAGAAGATAAATGTTTGAAGAAGCTCTCAGCTTCTTTATTTTTTACGAAAATAAATTATACTGAATATGAAGCAAAAATGACATCCAAAGAATTACGAAAAAGATTCCTAAATTTCTTTAAACAAAGAGGGCATAAGATTATTCCTTCAAGCTCTTTAATTCCTTTGTCTTCGACAGTTCTTTTCACATCTGCGGGTATGCAGCAGCTTTTGCCTTATTTATCAGGAGAAAAAGATGTGGTAAAAGATTTTGGCACACGGCATTTAGCTTCTTATCAAAAATGTCTTCGCACGGGTGATATTGAACTTATAGGTGATGATACACACAATACTTTTTTCGAGATGCTGGGAAATTGGTCGATTGGGCAGGATGAAAAAGGAGAATATTTTAAAGAGAAAGCTATTAATTATGCTTTGAATTTTTTCTGTGATGTTTTAGGGTTAAAAAGAGAGCGCTTATGGGTAACTGTTTTTAGCGGAGCAAAAAATATTCCCCCAGACAAGGAGTCTTTTGAAATATGGAAGAAATATGGGATACTCCCTTCTCATATTAGAAGTTTTGGTATGACGGATAATTTTTGGGGACCGGTTACAAAAGAAGGCCCTTGCGGCCCATGCACGGAGATTCATTATGATAGGGGGGAAGAATATGGTTGCGGTTATCCTGACTGTGGGCCTAATTGTCCTCGATGCCAGAGATTTGTAGAGCTGTGGAATTTGGTTTTTATGGAATATAATAAAAAGTTGAAAACCAAGAATTCTTACAATAGAACCATAGCGTTAAAACAGGCCTCTGAAAGTTTCCAATACGAAAAACTGCCTCAAAAAAATGTTGATACTGGCATAGGCTTTGAAAGGCTGGCAGCCGTTTTAGAAGGGAAGCCTTCGGTTTATGAAACAGACATTTTTTGGCCGATTATTCAAGAGATAGAAAAGAAGTCTCCTGTAAATTATTTACAGCAAAAGAGAGTGTTTAGAATTTTAGCCGACCATTTGAGAGCTATAGTTTTTTTGGTTTCAGAAGGTGTTGTGCCAAGCAATTTAGATAGAGGGTATGTTTTAAGAAGAATTTTGCGCCGTATGATTAGATATTCTACTTTGCTCTTGCTTAAGGGAGTTTGGTATGCGGATTGTTTGAAGAGAATAGGAGAATATTACGAGGGAATCTATCCTAGCCTTCTCCAAAATGAAGAGAGGGTTATTACGGTTATTGAAAATGAGAGAGAACAATTTGAAAGAACATTGCAAAAGGGGATGAAGCAGTTTAAGAAATTGATAGAATTTAAGCTCAAAAATGGAAAGCCAAAAATTATTAGGGGAGAAGAAGCCTTCGAACTTTATGAGACTTATGGTTTTCCTCTTGAGCTGACTGTGCAATTAGCCCAAGAGAAAAATTTTTCGGTGGAGAGAGAAAACTTTTGGAAAACTTTTAAGGAACACCAGGAAATCTCTCGCCGGGGGGCGGAGAAGAAATTTGGAGGGCATGGAATAGAGAAAATACAAAGCAAAGAGGAAAAGATAAAAATTACAAAACTTCACACAGCCACCCATCTATTGCAAGCTGCTTTGAGAAAAGTTTTGGGTTCTCAAGTTAAACAGCAAGGTTCTGATATTAATGAAGAGAGATTGCGGTTTGATTTCTCTTTTAATAGAAAGCTGACCGGCAAAGAACTTAAAGAGGTTGAGAATTTAGTAAATGAAAAAATAAAAGAGAACTTAGCGGTTAAATTTGATAAATTGCCGTTAGAAGAAGCTTTGAGATCTGGAGCTTTGGCTTTTTTTCGAGAAAAATACCCTTCAGTTGTTAAGGTTTATACTATTTTTAACCCAGAAACAAAAGAAGTTTTTTCTAAGGAGATATGCGCTGGTCCCCATGTGCGCACAACATCTCAATTAGGGCATTTTAAGATTTTAAAAGAACAATCTTCAGAAAGGGGAGTAAGGAGAATTCGGGCTACTTTAGAGTAGTTATATTTTATGTTAAAATAAACATATGAGTTCTATTTTTTCTAAAATCTTTTCTAAAAAACAACCTTCTCAAAACATTTTCTCAAAGAAAAATAAGTTTCTTCTTATCAATATAGGCGCCAATCAAATAGAAGGTTTAATTTTTAATTCATCTAAGAAGTTTCTTCAAATTATTGATTATAAAATAGAGCCTATAGAATGCTTTGGGGTGTTTGAGTCGCGTGATTTTAACTCAGATGTAATTAGAAAAGCATTCTCTGCCCTTTTTGATAACCTAAAAATAAAAAAGGGTGAGTTCTCAAAGGTGCTTGTAGGGTTGCCCCCGGAAATTTTGAAAGCAAGAATAAGTTATGTAGATTTGCACAGAACAAGAGATAGTATTATAGATGTGAAAGAATCAGAAGATATTTTGCAGTTTGTTTACCAAGAATCAGATAAATTATACCACCGCCAAATTTTGGAAAAATACAAAATACTGCCGGAAGATTTTCTTTTTCTGAGGAGGAAAATTTTGGGTATTAAAATTAACGGTTACAAAGTGCCCGCTATTTTGGGATATAAGGGAAAATTGCTTGAGTTTAGAGTGCTTAGCTTGTTTGGTTTTACTGAACAGGTTAAAAGATATCAGGGATTTCTCAAAGAATTTGGTTTTCAGGATATTGAGTTCTTTCATGAATCTGAAGGAATTGTTGCTGAACTGAAAAGGGGGCAAAAATTTTTTGGAGTTTTAATTGATATTAATTCTTCCAGCACTCAGATTTTTTGGATTAAAAATAGTGCTTTATACTGGATAGGAGATTTTAAGATAGGAGATTCTCTTTTCCAAGAAGCGCTCTCTAAACATTTCGGTATGGATAAATCCTTAATAAGTGAATTGGAAGGTAAGTTTCTGGAAGGAAAGGTTAGCAGAGGTTTACAGGAAGAACTCCGAGAACTTTTTGCTCCCTTGTTTTTCAAATGGGTTACTGGGCTAAAACAAGAACTTGCCTCATTGGAAAAATTGGGTTTTGTGCCTCCTCAAATATTTTTCTTCTGGGGAAAGAGTGTTGTGCCCATACTTTTCCAATACCTTAAAAAGGATATCGATTGGGGAGGATTGATGTTTTCTAAAAATATGAAGATTTCATTCATATTGCCGCGCAATTTGCAAGTTAAAGGTCCTACTGCTTGGTTAAAGAATCCAGGCTTTACAAGGACAATATTATTGGCTCGAGCTTCTATTTATGATTAAAAAGTTTTTTGACATTATCCCTCCTGCAAAAATAAAAGAAAGGCCCGCTAAAACAGTTTCTGGAGCCTATCCTGCTTCAAAAAAGAAGCCTTCCTTGAGAAAAAAGAGGTCTCTTTCAAAGATATTAACATTGGCAATAGCATTGTTGCTGTTTTTTACTGGCCTTGTTTTGTTCTTGAGCTTTAACTCTAAAGCTACTATAGTTTTGATGCCATACGAAAATCCTATTGAAGCTGAAAAGATGGTTTCTGCTTCTTCTGAAACTGGTTCATTTAGCCTTGAAAAAGGAATTGTGGAGGCAAAAATTCTAAAAGTGGAGGAAACTGACATAGACAGATTTTCTTCAACTGGGGAGAAAACAAAAAAAGGAAAGGCGCATGGCGTTTTGCGCATTTATAATAAAGTAACACCCTCAAGGAGTATTGTTTTTAGAGCAAACACTCGTTTTTTATCTTCAGAAAATTCAAGAATGTTCATTTGTCCACAAAAAATATATATTCCCGGAAGCTATATAAAAGACAAGAAGGTTATGCCAGGAACTGTAGATGTTGAAGTAGAAGCTGTTGAGCCAGGAGAAAGTTACAATATAGCTCCTTCAAAATTTTCTATTCCTGGGCTTGCGGGCACTTCACTTTATTATAGCGTGTATGCGGAATCAAAATCGCCTTTTTCTGGAGGGTTTACGAAGAAAGTCAAAGTTGTAAGTGAAAAAGATATTTCTGGAGCCAAAGATATTTTGCAAAAAAGGCTCTTCACAAAAGCTAAGGAGGATTTGGAAAAAAAGGCACCTGATAATTTTAGTTTATCAGAAGAGTCTATTTTAGAGAGTTCGCCTCAGATATCTTGCCAACAGAAAATTGGAGATGTAAGTGATAGTTTTTTTTGCCAGGGAAGCACAACGATTCAAGCTATGGCTTTTAATTCATTCCAGTTAAATGAACTTGCGAAGAATTTTATCCTTTCTAAAGCTTCTCCTGATAAAAAAATTAATGAAAAAAGTATCTCTTTCCATTACGATGTGCATCATATGGATATCCAACATAAAAAAGCAGAGCTTCTTCTGAAAGTTTCCGCAAAAACCTACAAAGAGATTGATAGAGAATCATTTTTTTCAAAGATTAAAGGCAAATCAATTGGAGATGTTAAGAAAATTATCTTTGAAAACTATCCTTGGATTAAAAGTTCAAAAATAAAAGTGTTTCCGTTTTGGTCACATATTATCCCTAAGGACAAAAATAGAATTTATGTCCAAATTGTTTTAGAATAGCGAGAAGTATATAGAAATTAGCTGCTATTTTGAATATCCCTAATTGTTATTCTGAGCCGTTAGGCGAAGAACCCCAGTTAAATCTCAAATCTCAAATCTCAAATCTCAAAATCACCCTGAAGCAGAACAAGTTCGCTACAGGGCAGGCAATTCGAAATTCAAAATTACATAGAAAGTTCTAAATCCGAAATCCCAAACAAAACTAAATGAGAAATCAAAAATCAAAAATCTAAAGGGCGTTGCTTAGCTAAGCTAAGCAACGCCCAAAGTAGCGCTCCACTCAGGATGACAGAGGAAAAGGGATTGCTTCGTCAGTCGCTTCGCTCCTTCCTCGCAATGACAAGAGGGAGAATCGCTTCGCTCCTTCCTCGCAATGACAGGGAGGGAGAGAACTGCAATAACCTCCTTTTTGTCATTGCGAGGAGCTCCGCCGAAGGCGGGACGACGCGGCAATCTCATAGCTTCGTCATGGAACGACCACCAATTGTCATTCTGAGCCGTTAGGCGAAGAACCCCAGTTAAATCTCAAATCTCAAATC
>JAGGVK010000028.1 GCA_021158045.1 bacterium
GCTCCTTTAGATTTAACATTTAACATATGGATTTGACATTTGACATTTGACATCTAACATTTCTTTCGCATTTTGAGATTTGAATTTTGGTTAACCACTTGTGGCGCTTTGCCTGTATTCATCTACATGATGCAATGCTTGATTTGAAAATATGCCTTATTTTGGTTATAATAAAAAGCTTATGAAAAATGATTCTATCGAGATTTATAAAGCAAGGGTGCACAATCTTAAAAATGTCAGCCTTGAAATCCCAAAGAATAAACTGGTTGTTATTACCGGTGTTTCAGGTTCAGGAAAGAGTTCTTTAGCTTTTGACACTTTATACGCTGAGGGCCAAAGAAGATATGTTGAAAGTTTATCCGCTTACGCCCGGCAGTTTTTGGGTGTGATGCAAAAGCCTGATGTTGACAAGATTGAGGGGATATCGCCTGCAATTGCTATTGAGCAAAGGAAAGCAGCTTCTAATCCGCGTTCAACCGTAGGCACAATGACCGAGATTTATGATTATCTCAGGATTCTATTTGCTAGGATTGGCGTGCCCCATTGTCCTAAGTGCGGAAGAGTTGTTAGGCGGCAAACCATAGACCAAATTGTTGATAAGGTAATGAAAATGCAAAAAGGAATGGAAATTCTTGTCTTAGGTCCTGTTATTCGTGGCAAGAAAGGCGAACACAAAGGTGTATTGGAAGAAATAGAAAGAGCGGGATTTGTAAGAGTTAGGATTGATGGCGTGGTGCAAAGGGTTGAGGAAGCATTGTCTAAGAATTTGGCGCGTTATAAAAAACATAATATTGAAGTTGTGGTTGACAGATTGATAATTGATAAGGATTTAGAGCGGGCGAGATTGGTTGATTCTGTAGAAACTGCCTTAAAACTTGGCAAAGGAATAGTGGTGATAAATCAAGAACCAAAAACCAAAAATCAAAAAGAAAATCCAAAATTCAAAAAGAACAAACCTAAGGACCTAATTTTTAGCGAGAAGTTTGCTTGTGAGTACTGTGGAATATCTTTGCCAGAAATTGAGCCGCGCCTTTTTTCCTTTAATTCGCCTTATGGGGCTTGTCCGGCTTGCCAAGGATTGGGTAAAAAATTAGAGGCTGACCCAAAATTGGTATTACCAAACCCAAATTTGTCAATTGCCGAAGGCGCTATTTTCCCATGGAGCCATGCTTCCCACAAAATAGGGAGGCAAGGTTATTTTTGGTGGCAACTTCAGAGGTTAGCAGACAAATACGGTTTTTCTTTAAATGCGCCTGTAAAAAGTTTACCAAAGGATATTGTTAAGATTATTCTCTATGGTGATGGCGCTTTTGAAGGCGTAATCCCCAGTATTGAAAGGCGGTATTGGGAAATGGACTCAGAATTAGCCAAAGAGGAGCTAAAAAAATATATGAGAGAGAGGGTTTGTGAGAAGTGCCATGGAAAGCGATTAAGGCCTGAAGCATTAGCAGTCAAAGTTGATGGAAAATCAATTGCCGAAGTTGTTGAGATGGAAATAAGTAAAGCAAAAAAGTTTTTTGAAGAACTTGCAAAGCATACACAGAATAAGAAGCAAAAACTTACCAGCGCCCAATTGAAAATTGCCTCTCCCATTTTAAGAGAAATCATCAACCGCCTTCAATTCTTAATTGATGTTGGTTTAGATTATTTAACATTATCGCGTGAGGCTGCCACGCTATCTGGGGGAGAAGAACAAAGAGTGAGATTAGCAACTCAAATCGGTTCCAAACTCACAGGCATTCTCTATATTTTAGACGAGCCTTCTGTAGGATTGCATCCTAAAGACCAGGAACGGTTGGTTAATTCCTTGAAAAAATTAAGAGATTTGGGAAATACTGTTGTTGTAGTTGAGCACGACCCTCAAACAATAATGGCTGCTGACTGGGTAATTGACGTAGGTCCAGGAGCGGGCAAAAATGGAGGCAAGGTAATTTTTACAGGCACACCAAAACAACTTTTGAAAGCCCACACTTTAACCGGTGATTATTTGGCAGGGAGGAAAATGGTGGAAGCAGAAATAAATTCAAGGTTCAAGGTTCAGAATAGGGAACTAAAATCCAAAATTCAAAATTATTTAATAATTAAAAAAGCAGAAGAGCATAATTTGAAAAAAATTGATGTTAAAATTCCACTTGGAAAATTTGTATGCGTAACAGGAGTTTCAGGAAGCGGAAAATCAAGTTTAGTAGATGATATTATTGCTCGAGCTCTCTATAGGAAGTTTTACCATTCAAAAGAAGAGCCCGGCAAGCATGAAGAAATTTTGGGTACAGAATTTTTGGATAAAGTTGTTTTAGTAGACCAATCTCCTATTGGCAGAACGCCCAGAAGCAATCCTGCCACATATACGGGCGCTTTTTCATATGTGAGAGAACTTTTTTCTAAAACAAAAGAGGCAAGAATTCGAGGCTATAAACCTGGAAGGTTTAGTTTTAACATTAAGGGCGGCAGATGCGAGGCTTGCGGGGGGCAGGGAGTTAAAAAAATTGAAATGTATTTTCTGCCCGATGTTTATGTTACCTGCCAGGAATGCAAAGGTAAAAGGTATAACAAGGAAACTTTGGAAATTGAATATAAAGGAAAGAATATTGCCGATGTTTTAGAAATGACAGTTGAAGAAGCAATGAAATTTTTTGAGAACATTCCACCATTATACCAGAAACTTAAAACTCTCTATGAAGTAGGATTGGGATATATTGAATTAGGGCAGTCGGCAACTTCGCTTTCGGGAGGTGAGGCGCAAAGGGTAAAGTTAGCAACCGAATTAAGCAGGAAATCAACAGGCCGCACATTGTATATTTTGGACGAGCCGACAACAGGCTTGCATCCTGATGATATTAGAAAACTTATTTTGGTGCTCAAGAGATTGGTAGATAAAGGAAATACAGTTTTGGTTATTGAACATAATTTGGATGTTATCAAAAACGCTGACTGGATAATTGACTTGGGTCCCGAAGGAGGAGACAAAGGCGGATACATTGTAGTTGAAGGAGAACTAAGAAAAGCAGTTAAAAGCAAGAGAAGTTATACTGGCGAATATTTAAAGAAATATTTACAGAAAACAAAAAACATTTGATTTTTTATGAAAGTTCCTAGCCAGACGCGCATAGTTCTCCTTTATTTGTCCTTCCTCTTGTCATCCTGGGTGGAGCGAAGGATCTCATAATTTTGCATTTTGAATTGTCATTTTGAGATTTGAGATTTGAGATTTGAGATTTAACTGGGGTTCTTCGCCTAAGGGCTCAGAATGACAATTTGCCTGAAATGGGCAAGGGCTGCCCTCGCTTCGGCAACTCCTCGCAATGACAAAAAAAGGATGTCATTTTGAGATTTGAGATTTGAGATTTGAATTTTCTAATTTTGAATTTTGCATTTTGAATTGTCATTTTGAATTTTGAATTGTCATTTTGAGATTTGAGATTTGAGATTTGAGATTTAACTGGGGTTCTTCGCCTAACGGCTCAGAATAACAACGAGTCCGGGTCTCGTTGACAAGAAATCTCATAAAACTTAATGAAATCCCTTTTAGAACTTGATGATTTCGCTTCAACCAAGTTTGCTCCTTTAGATTTAACATTTAACATATGGATTTGACATTTGACATTTGACATCTAACATTTCTTTCGCATTTTGAGATTTGAATTTTGGTTAACCACTTGTGGCGCTTTGCCTGTATTCATCTACA
>JAGGVK010000011.1 GCA_021158045.1 bacterium
TATGTCCTCCAACTCCTGCTTTAAACTTCCGTTTATCTTTGTTTCTTCTATTGCCTTGGCAAGTACATTATGAAAGACTTCTAACAATTGTTTGTTCTCAACCTTAGACATTTCCAGATTCATTTTTGCCTTAGATAAATTTTTCTTCAGGCTCTGTACCTCTTCCGATTTTGCCTGCACATTTTTTGTAAGAACAACATAGTTTCTGTTCAATTGTTTATATACTGCTTTTATTGCCTCTAATTTCTTCTCGGTTGCTTCTTTGTTTTCTTTTTCTACCTGCCATTTTTTCTGCCAATGTTCAGCCAATATTTCTACTTTCAAATACTTTTGCCTCCAATTTCTTATCTCATCTAATTCAGGAATTCTTATTTCTTCGCCAGGGAAAATAACATTCACGTTCTTCCCTGGATTTAACTTCTTTACTTTTTCTAAAAACTGCTTCCAATTTGAACTCTGGGTTTTATAAAGTCTGCTATTGAGAAAGTTATAAATCTGTTTCAACTTCCAAACTGTATCAGAGGGTGCTACAGTAAACAACACTGCATACTCTGGAATCTTCGTCACTACCACTTTTTTTTCTGCTGTTGCCAGAGAAAGGTTGGGTATTTTAGGTGTCTTAACTGTCACTCTAAATGGTTTCTCTTCCAAGACCGATGGTTCTGGTGTTGCTGCTACTGTAACTTGATTGCCAAGTACAATAGTAAAACCAAATAAAAGGAAGAAAGAAATAACCACTAAAACTTTTTTCTTCACCTTAATCACCTCCTTTTCCTTTGTTTTCACCCGTCTCTTAAAAAAATTTTAAAGAACAAAATCTAAATAGTCTATTAATTTCTAACTTTTTTTAGATAACATACATTACAACTAATTATAGGAGATGTCAAATGTCGAAATTTCCTGATTCAAATCTCAAAATAGCGCCCTTTTTTTGTCATTGCGAGGAGTCCTGCCGAAGGCAGGACGACGCGGCAATCTCAGATTGCTTGGTCACTTGTTTTACTTAGAACAACTACCAATTGTCATTCTGAGCCGTTAGGCGAAGAACCCCCCCATTTGAAATTCAAATTTCAAATCTCAAATCTCAAAATCACATCCTTTTTTGTCATTGCGAGGAGTCCCGCCGAAGGCGGGACGACGCGGCAATCTCAGGATTGCAACAAGAGGGGGAAGGGATTGCTTCGTCGCTCGCTGCGCTCCTTCCTCGCAATGACAGAGGAAAGGAATCGCTTCGCTCCTTCCTCGCAATGACAGGAGGGAGGAATCGCTTTGCTCCTTCCTCGCAATGACAGGAGGGAGAATCGCTTTGCTCGTGGCTAAAGTCCTGAGCGAGGGCAGCCCTTGCCCATTCTGGGCAAGGGCTGCCCTCGCTCCTCGATTTTTCACCCAATTCAATTTCTTTGAAATAACTGCCATGGCTTTTATTTCAAAGAAAATTATTAATGATTAAAAATTAAGAATCTCTTTTAATTTTACATTTTAGTTTTTCATTTTTCATTTTTCATTTTTCACTTTTCGTTTATTTTATCAACGAGACCCGGACTCGTTGTTATTCTGAGTCGTTAGGCGAAGAACCCCTATTTAAAATTAATCTCAAATCTCAAATCTCAAATCTCAAAATGACATCTCAAAATTCAAAATTATGAGATCCTTCGCTTCGCTCAGGATGACAGTTGAGGGATACTCTCTGGAGGCGAAATTGCATTTTTAATTTTGCATTGTCATTTTTCATTTTTCACTTTTCACTTTTCATTATATACGATTGCGCCTTCGGGAGCATAATGTAAAAAAGGAGCTTACTCTATGCACAGGTGCATAGAGTAACAGGTGCACAAAGTAACAGGTGCACAAAGTAACAGGTGCATAGAGTAATAAGCGCACAGAGCAGATATTATGTCGGCAATGAAGATGAATGTTATGGAAAGCTTCAACCAAAATAACAACGCTTAAACTGAATACTCTGGACAAATCATCCCTTTGATTTAAAATTGGGAGAGATGAAGAACATGCCCAAATTTAAATTCATAGAAGCCAGAAACAGGACTTCTCTTCCCTCAGGAGCAGGTGTTTATGTTTTCAAAAATAAAAGAAACATCCTTTATATCGGGAAGTCCAGCAATATTAGAAGAAGAGTTAAAAATCACTTCCAACAGCCAGATTTCAGAGACAAGTTTTTCATAGGAAAAATAAATCAAGTCGGATATATCAAAACCAATTCAGAAATTGAGGCTCTAATTTTAGAGACTCAATTGATAAAAAAATACAAGCCGAAATATAATATTGTATGGAGAGATGACAAAAATTATTTCTATGTGGGCATTACAAAAGAAGATTTTCCAAGAATTTTTATAACTCACCAACCAATCAAGACACCAAAATCCCAAAGCACTGAATACATCGGACCATTCGTTGACGGAAAAGCTCTAAAACAGACTCTAAAGGTTCTAAGAAAGGTTTTTCCTTATAGGACTTGTAAAAAAATTCCGCACCATCCCTGTTTGTGGTACGAACTCAAACGCTGTGTAGGCCCTTGTATCTTAAATTCAAAAACCGCCCAACAAATCCCCTGCTTGCGAGAAAAAATCAAGAAAACATCCCAGCAAAATATCAAAAATCTGGTAAAAGTTCTCCAAGGGAAAAGGAGGCAACTTTTAAAAGACCTAAAGAAGCAAATGGAACAATTCTCAAGAACTCAAGAATTTGAGGCAGCTGCTAAAACAAGAGACCAAATCAACGCTCTTAAAAACGTGCTTCAGCATGCAAACATCTTCACCTCCCCAGACAATACTACGCTGATTCAGCGGCGGCTAAATTACGAGGAACTGTGGAAGAAATCTGAAAAACACTTAAGAGATGTCTTAGGAATAAAGCAAAGAATAAAAAGAATTGAAGGATACGACATTTCAAACATTCAAGGGAAAGAGGCAACCGGGTCTATGGTAGTGTTTAAAAACGGCACCTCTTCCAAAAATGAATACAGAAAGTTCAAAATTAAGATATCGGGCAAGCCCAATGATGTAGCAATGATGTATGAAGTTCTAAAACGGCGCACACGCCACATTGAATGGGACTTTCCTCAAATAATGCTTATCGACGGAGGTAAAGCCCAACTGAATGCTGCCATAAGGGCTTTAATGGAGTTGAAATCGAGCATATCAAAAAAAATAAAGGTGCTCTCTTTGGCTAAAAGAAAAAACGACTTGTATATTCAAGGAGAAGCAAAGCCCATTCCCTTATCCCTACTGCCTCAAGACATCTCAAATCTTTTTTTGCGAATTAGAGATGAAGCCCACCGATTCGCCATTTCCTACCACAGAAAATTAAGAAGGAAGAAAATGATTGGCAAATAGCCAAAGAGCAATGTCCAAGCCAGATATTGCTCTCAAAGGTTGACTTCTAAAAACGTTCCCGTTATAATAATAAAGTAACCAAAATAAGAAGAAATGAAGAGGTTTTTAGCCCAGATTATCGTTGGTATTTTAGGAATCTACCTGGCTACATTATTGGTGCCAGGCGTTGAAATTCAAGGAGGGGAGTTTAGCGTTGAGGGTATAAAAGTGCTGTTGTTTGCTGGTTTAGCCTTAGGTGTAGCGAATTCAATTCTAAAACCCATCCTCAACCTCATTACACTTCCATTGAGAATAATAACCCTTGGCCTTTTTGGATTAGTGGTTAATATGGCTATTGTCTGGATAGTTAACCTCCTCTTTCCAAAACTCCTCATTCCCAATCTTGGCTCTTTGTTCTGGGTGGCTTGTATAATCTGGCTCTTAAGTTTTTTTGTGCCAAGGAAAAAAAGAACTTAATATAACATAACCTACAACTAATTTGGAAAGCAGTAAAACTTATGGATTTAAAAAATATTTTGCTTATAGCCCAAATAGCCATCAGCTCTATACTTGTTATACTCATACTATTGCAGCAAAGGGGACAGGCATTAGGAGGAACTTTTGGAGGAGGTGGGGAGTTTTACCTAAAAAGAAGAGGCGTAGAAAAAAAGATATTTATAGCAACAATCGTTTTTGCCGTTCTTTTTATTGCTGCTTCCCTTCTAAGGTTCATTGTCTAAACAAATTCTCTCTCATTTATAAAAATCACATCCTACAAGGCGTAGCGCTCTTAAACTAATTATTCTTCCTGCAACGAAAATTATAGAAAGAATAATTTTATGGGTTAGGATGTTCCCTCTGAAAACTGTGAAACGCTCAATAGTTGACATATTGAAGAAATACAAAAAGATTCCTTCTCCTGAACAATGGAGGCAATTTTTTAAAATTCTTAGTTTGCAAGAGAAAATCTTTTTTTCTATTTTCTTAGCGCTTTTTATTCTAAGCGCTGCATACCTCAGCGTTAATTTTTATCTTACAAACACCATTGTTAAACCAGCCTTTGGGGGAACTTTACGGGAGGGAGTAGTTGGGCAACCAAGATTTATAAACCCAGTGTACTTGGCTGACAATGACATAGACAGAGATTTAGTGCAACTTATTTTTTCAGGTTTAATGAAATACAACGAAAACGGCAAACTGGTGCCAGACTTAGCAAAAGACTACCAAATTAAAGACAATGGCAAAATATACGAGATAGAATTAAAAAAAGCCAAGTGGCACGACGGAGAACCTATAACAGCAGATGATGTTTTGTTTACAGTTAGTTTAGTGCAAAATCCTCAGGCTCATAGCCCTTTAGAAATAAAATGGCTGGGGATACAATGCGAAAAAATAACTGATTCAAGAATACAATTTAAGTTAAAATATCCTTACCGCAGTTTTTTAGAAACTTTAACATTAAAGATAATACCAAAGCATATTTTTAAAGATATTTTGCCAAAAAACTTGCCATGGCAACTGGTTTCAAGAGATTATTTAGTAGGTTCGGGGCCATTTAAAGTTGAAGATATAAAGCAAGAAAAGTCCGGATATATCAGTTCAATAATATTGTCGAGAAACGAAAAATATTACAGCCCCAAACCCTTTATCTCAAAAGTATATTTCAGATTTTATAAAGATGCCCAAAAAGCCCTCCAAGACGAGAAAAATGGCAAAATTGACGGTTTCTTGCTGCCAAACTTAGAAGAATTCGAATCTAACAATGTAAACTTTTACCATCTCTCCTTGCCCAGATATTTTGCTTTGTTTTTTAACCAAAAAAAATCTAAGATATTAAGCCAAAAGGAAATAAGGGAGGCTATCAGCTATGCTGTTGACAAAAACGAAATATTAAACAAGGTTTTCTCAGGAAACGGAAAAATAGTTAACTCCCCTATCCTGCCAGATTTCTACCATTTCAAAAAACCTAACAAAGTTTATGAGCACTCGGTAAGCGAGGCAAGAAAAATTTTAGACAAAATCGGTTTCAAGAATACATCAGAAGGAAAGCCCAGAGAAAAAGTTACTATAAAAAGGGCATCGTCTTCTTTCAAGAGAGATTTAAAATTAGGAGACCAGGGGGAAGATGTTAGAAAGCTTCAGGAATGCTTAAAAAAAGACCCAACCGTCTATCCAGAGGGAAAAGTTACAGGGTATTTTGGCAGCAAAACAAAAGCAGCTGTCGTGCGCTTTCAGGAAAAATATAAAAAAGAAATACTTTCTCCCTTAGGCTTAAAAAAAGGAACAGGAAAGGTGGGAGGAAACACAAGAGAAAAACTCAATAAGATTTGTTTCCCATCCTCTAAGGAAACCACTCCTCTTAGTTTAACTATTGTCACTTGCAATAAATGGCCTCTGAAAGAAATAGCAAATATAGTTAAAAGCCAATTAGAAAAAGTAGGGTTTAAAATTACCATTGAAGAAAAAGCAATCTCCTCTTTGGAAAATGATGTTATAAAACCAAGAAATTACGAGGTGCTTCTCTTTGGTGAAGTATTGGGGGCAATTCCCGACCCTTTTTCTTTCTGGCACTCAACCCAAAAAGAAAATCCCGGTTTAAACATTACCGGGTATCAAAACACGCAAGCCGATAAACTGCTTAGAGAAGCAAGAGAGAGTTTAAACGAGAAAAGTTTTGAAGAAAGTTTAGAAAAATTCCAGAACATATTAGCCTCCGATATCCCAGCAGTATTTCTGGCAAGGCCAGATATAATTTACTGCCTTTCAAAGAGAATTCATGGGTTCAATACCCAACACATAGTTGAACCTTCAAAAAGATTCTCGGAGATAGAGAAAGTTTACATTAGAACAAAAAGAGTGTGGATATAACTTTTTTAAAGCACTTAACTGATTCTCCCCACACTTATACGCTAAGGGCAGAACGCATTGTTTCTTCCCAAAAAGGCAATTCTAAAACTGACAATTTGCCGCAACAGCAAACTAATAAACATATCATACATTCTTCGCTTTTTGTCCCTGTGGCGGAACTGGCATACGCGTAGCGTTCAGGGCGCTATCCCGAAAGGGTTGCAGGTTCGAATCCTGCCAGGGACATAAAGACACAACTAAAAAAAGCCTGAAGGCTTAGAAACTTAATTATCTCCAAATTTTATGCCCAAACAAAACAATTTACGCATTATCCCCCTTGGGGGTTCAGACGAGGTTGGAATGAATATGATTCTACTTGAGTATAAAGAGAAAATACTCATTATTGATATGGGGCTTGGTTTTCCTGACGAAGATATGCCGGGCATTGATTGCCTAATTCCAAATACAAACTATCTAAAAGATAAAGTAAAAAATATTGTCGGGGCTGTGCTTACCCATGGCCATTACGACCACATCGGAGCAATTCCCTATCTTATGCCCCGCCTTGGCGCTTTGCCAATGTACACGGGCGCTTTAACTAAGGGGCTAATCTTAAAAAGGCAGGAGGACTTTCCAAACCAACCACGGCTTCATATAGAAGTGGTTCAAGATGGAACAGTTGTTAAGCTTGGTCCCTTTACTGTTGAATTTTTTAGCCAGACTCACAGCATTCCTGACAACTTAGGAGTTCTCGTTAAAACGCCTTTCGGAAATATTATACACACTTCTGACTTTAAATTCGACCAGAATCCGGTTAACGAACCACCAACTAATTTCGAAAGGCTAAAAGGGTTAGGAGAGAGGGGAATTTTGCTTCTAATGTCAGAATCAACAAGGTCAGAAGAAGAAGGCCATTCACTTTCTGAGAAAACTATTTTTGAAAATTTAGATAAGATTTTCGCTGCTGCAAAAGGACGCATTATAGTAGGCAGCTTTGCTTCTCTGATAAATAGGATACAACAAGTAATTACTCTCTCAGAAAAATATAACAGAAAAGTAGCCATTGAAGGACATACTATGCAATCTAATGTAGAAATTGCCCGAAACTTAGGGAAAATTAGAGCCAACAAGGGAACTTTTATCAAAACAAAAAATATTGGCAGATATCATGATTCAAACATTACAGTCGTTTGCACAGGCGCGCAGGGAGAAGAAAGGGCTGTCTTTATGAGAATTGCCAACAAAGAGCACAAGTATATTCATATCAATAAAGGAGATACAATAATTTTCTCCTCTTCAATTATACCGGGCAACGAAAGAAGCATTCAGGCTCTTAAAGACGAATTTTTCCGCCAAGGCGCTGAGGTATTCCACTATAAAATGATGGATATTCATGCATCTGGCCATGCTAAAAAAGAGGAATTAAGGCAAATGATAAGAATAATGAAGCCGAAATTCTTTATGCCCATTTATGGGCAGTATTCAATGTTAGTAAATCACGCTAAACTGGCAATGGAAGAAAAGATTCCACAAGAAAATATTGCTATAGCCGAAGACGGGCAAGTTGTTGAGTTAAATCAAGAAAAAATACAAATCTCCAAAGAAAAGGTTCCCGCAAATTATGTAATGGTAGACGGGTTAGGTATAGGAGATGTGGGAGAAGTTGTTTTGAGGGACAGGCAAAACTTAGCCCGAGACGGAATGTTTGTAATAATTGTAGTTGTAGACAGAACCGCTGGAAAAGTTAAGGGTTCTCCTGATATAATATCAAGAGGATTTGTTTATCTTAGGGAATCAAAAGAATTATTGAGAGACACAAGAAAAAGAGTTGTTGGCATTGTTAATAAAGCAGCGGGCTCAGGGAGAGCAGTAAACTGGACTTATGTTAAAGCAGAACTCAGAAACAAAATAGGAGAGTTTCTATTTCGCCGAACAGAAAGAAGGCCAATGGTTCTACCAGTAGTCATTGAAGTTTAGATTTTGTATAAATTTTTAAGCCGAAGCCAATGAAAATTTAGCAACAAAATCTTTGCCAAAACCGAGCACATAACACTTTATGCGCTCAAGCGCTTAGGCGTTTAGCATAAGGATTTCTAATATGAGAATTTTCTCTGGCATCCGGCCATCCGGAGAACTGCATATCGGCAACTATTTAGGAGCCATCAAACAATGGATAGAACTCCAAGAAAAAGAAGAGTGTGTTTTTTGCATTGCCGACCTCCATGCCACCACAACACCCTATCAGCCAAACCAACTGTCAAAAGCTGTTTTTGCTACAGCCGTCACCTACATATCTGCAGGTTTGGACCCAGAGAAATGTATTCTTTTCGTGCAATCAAAAGTTAAAGAGCATACTGAACTTACATGGCTCTTAGGGACAATCACTCCTGTAGGAGATTTAAAAAGGATGACCCAATTCAAAGAAAAATCTAAAGAGCATCCGCAATATGTTAACGCTGGGCTCTTAAATTATCCGCTTTTAATGGCATCTGACATCCTTTTGTACCAAACCGACCTTGTGCCTGTAGGCAAAGACCAGTCTCAACATGTAGAACTAACTAGAGAAATCGCAAGGCGGTTCAATAAAAAATTTGGAGAAACCTTTAAAATTCCAAAGGTTCTCCTCTCAAAAGGCGAAAAAATAATGTCTTTAAAAAATCCAACAAAAAAAATGTCAAAAACCGACAATCCGCAAACCTACATTGGGCTGTTTGACAAACCGGAAGCAATAAAAAAGAAAATATACTCTGCCAAAACTGATTCGGAGAAGGAAATAAAATTTGATGTTAAAAGGAAGCCCGGCATTTCTAATCTCCTTGCTATATACAGCCTCTTTTCAGGCTTCCCAATAAAAGAGATTGAAAAAGAATTTAAGGAAAAAGGTTATCAAGTTTTTAAAGAAAAATTGGCTCAATTATTAATTGAAAAACTTGAGCCTTTTCGCAGGAAGAAAAAAGAGCTGGAACTGCATCCGGATTATTTGGAAAAAGTGTTAGAGGATGGAAGAAAGCGAGCCCAAGCCATTGCTCAACAGACAATGGAAAAAGTCAGAAAAAAAATGGGCCTCTTTTAAAGCCTCAATTGCCAACTGGCAAAAATTAAGCCTCTTGACTCAATTTTTTTTAATAAACTTTTTAATTTCTTGTAATTTTTCCAGCATTAGGGATTTTTCTTTTGCCTCAACCATTAATCTTAACAAATTCTCGGTTTTTGAAGGGCGAATATGGAACCACCAGTTAGGAAAATCAACTCTCAAGCCGTCAAGCCATGAGCTTTTTCCTGTTGAGAATTTCTTTTCAAGTCCCTTCAGTTTCTCCTCCTTATGGGCAACCTTTAAATTCACTTGGCCCGAATTAAAATACCTCCCAAAAGGAGACAATATTTCAGAAACAGGTTTCTTTTCTTTGGAAATAACCTCTAAAACTTTGCCAAGCACAAAAAGAGGAGATTCGCAAAATCTATTTGGCTTTAAATAGAAGTGTCCTGAAAATTCTCCCCCAAAGAAAATATTATCTTTTCTCATTTTTTCTTTAATGAAAGCATGCCCTATTTTCCAAGGAACGGCTTTTCCTCCTTGAGCCTTAATAACATCTCTTATAATATTGCTAGAACAAATATTGTAAAGGATTTTTAATCCCTTATGCTTTCGCAATAAAACCTTAGCAACAAGGGCAGTAATAAAATCTGAGGGAATTGCTTTTCCTTTTTCAGAAACAAAGATTATTCTATCGCCATCTCCATCAAAAGCAACGCCTAAATCAAATTTTCTCTTTTGGACAAAGTTTTTTAAATCCCGAATATTCTCTTCTAAAAGAGGATTGGGATTATGATGGGGAAAAGTGCCATCAAGCTTTAAAAAAAGGTAATGGATTTTGCAAGGCAAATAGTCCTTAATCTCCCTAGCCAAAATGCCAGGAACTGCGTTGCCCGTATCAATGGCTATTTTCAAAGAAGGATTAATTTGGCTTAAATTAACCCTCTGAAAAGCAAATTTAACATAATCTCTCAAAACATTTTTCTTTTCCGCTAAAGAACTTTTAAGCAGGGGGGGCTTTTTCTCTTCCTTACTTTCCTTAAAAGCCAATCTCTTTATCTCTTTCAAGCCTTTGTCTTCTCCAATAGCCTGAGGTTTTTCATCAACAAGTTTGAAACCATTATATAGAGGAGGGTTGTGGCTGGCCGTAATTTCTACTCCCCCATCATAGCCATATTTCCAAACAGCAAAATAAAACATAGGAGTGGGGCTCAACCCAATATCAATTACTCTTAAATGACCATCGCTTAACAATCCTCTTTTTAAAGCCCGAAAAAGAACCGGGGAGGATAAACGATTGTCTCTCCCTACAACTATTTTCAATAATTTCTTTTTTTTCTCTTTACTCCTTCTCAAAAACTTAGCAAAACTCCTTCCTATCACATAGGCTAAATTTGAATCAATTTCTTTTGGATAAATACCCCGAATATCGTATGCTTTAAAAACTTCAGGATGAATAATCTTTTTCATACCACAACAATTATCTAATTTCATTATACAAAAAAATTTGACTTTGTAAAAAGATTTGATAAAATAAAAAACACTTGACATTTACCCTATTATCCACTAACTCAAATTATGCCCCAAGAAGAAAATATTGCAAAAAGAGAAAGGTTTTACGAATTATCTTTCCTTATATCTCCTGATTTCACAGAAGAGGAAGCAAACGCCTTCTTTCAAAAACTCACAGAAACTATCAGCGCAAAGGGAGGAGAAATTACAAAAAAAGAAAACCCTGTTAGAAAAAATTTAGCCTACCAAATAAAAAAGAAAGATAACGCTTATTTGGCAACCTTGGAATTTATCTTAGAAGCGGATAAATTAAGCAAGTTTAGAGAAGAACTCAAAAAGGAAAAAGAGATATTAAGGTTTATAATAATTAAAAAGAAAGCGCCTGAGAATAAAACAATGCCCCCAAAACCTGAAAAAGCCAAAAAAAGAGAAAAGCCTTCTCATTTAGCGGAGAAAAAAGTCGAATTAAACGAAATTGATAAAAAATTAGAAGAAATATTCAAATAACACTTCTATGAACCTAAACAAAGTTTTTGTTTTGGGAAATGTAACTCGAGACCCTCAAACAAGAAATTTGCCATCAGGCCAGCCAGTCACTTCTTTCGGGGTAGCAACAAATAGATTTTTTACAAGCCAAAACGGTGAAAAGAGGCAAGAAGTTGAATTTCACAATATAGTAACATTTGGCAAGCTGTCAGATATTGCTTCACAATATATCAAAAAGGGCTCTCTGGTGCTTATTGAAGGGAGATTACGCACTGGTTCTTGGGAAAATCCGCCGGGAAATAAACATTTTCGCACAGAAATTATTGCCGAGAGGCTCCAGCTTGGCCCAAAAACAAACCAAAATATGCCAACTGAAAGCGGGAGAGAAGAAATTAAAAACAAAGTCAAAGAAGAAGATATCCCTGTAATAGAAGAAGGGTCAGAAGGGTTAGGTGAAAATCAGAACGATGTTAAAGAAAACGAACATATCACAGATAAGCCTAAAGAAACAGAACAAGAAGAAATTGATGTGAACAAGATACCATTTTAAACCTGCCAACGAATCTGCAAATCTCCCACGCTTTACATATAATCCGTCAACAAATCTACAAATATTCGTAAATTCGTATTGGTTCGCAAACTCGCTGACAGTAACATAAATTCACAAAGATTAGTAAATTCAATGATTCTCTATGCAATGTTATTTTTGCCAACACAATATCAAAGAAATTGACTTTAAAGATACCGCTCTCTTAAAACACTTTATTGCTGCCTCAGGAAAAATAAAGCCTCGAAAGAAAACTTTCTTGTGCAGCAAACACCAAAGAGGGATAGCTAAAGCTATAAAGAGAGCCAGAACATTAGGCCTTTTGTCGTATACAAAAAAGATATAGAAAACTTCTTATTTCAAGCAACAAACAAAAAAAACAGCAATGGGCTGTTTTTTTGTTTAGCAACTTATATAAGGATTTACCAATATTATATTTTCTTCAATATTTCTTCTTTAATTTTCTCTTTTGCTTTTGGGTCTTTTGCCAAAAATTCCTTAGCGCCTTCCATGCCCTGCCCTATCTTCTTCCCTTCAAATTCATACCAGCCGCCTTTTTTCTTCACAATATCATATTTTAAGGCAGTATTGATAATATCAGCCGTCTTAGAAATCCCTTCGTTATAATAGATGTCAAATTCGGCTGTCCTAAAGGGGCTAGCCACTTTATTCTTAACAATTTTTGCCTTTATTCTAGAGGCGACAATCTCATCTTTTTGTTTAATCTTAGCAATCCTGTTTAACTTTATTCTCACAGAGGAATAAAATTTTAAAGCCATTCCACCCGATGTTGTAGTTGGGTCGCCAAACATAACACCAATTTTCATCCTTGTCTGATTAAGAAAAACAATTAATGTTTTAGTCTTAGAAACAATACCTGCCAACTTCCTTAGGGCTTTGGACATCAACCGAGCCTGCAATCCTATCTGCTGTTCATCCATTTCTCCCTCAATTTCTGCCTTTGGAGTTAAGGCTGCTACTGAATCAACAACAACAACATCTACAGCTTGAGACCTTACTAATGATTCCACAATTCCTAAGGCTTGCTCTCCTGAGTCAGGTTGAGAAATCAATAAATCGTCAATATTAACGCCAATTCTTTTAGCGTAATCAGGGTCTAAGGCATGCTCAGCATCAATAAAGGCTCCCACTCCTCCTTTTTTCTGGGCTTCAGCCAAAATGCTTAAAGCCAATGTGGTTTTTCCAGTGCTTTCAGGGCCAAAAATCTCAATAATACGGCCCCGAGGAACGCCGCCAGTGCCTAATGCAGCGTCTAAGGCAATGCTCCCTGTAGGAATAACATCAACGCTAACTGGCCTCACTCCTGCCAATTTCATAATAGCCCCCTCCCCAAATTTTTGCTTTATCTCCTCTAAAGCCTCTTCTAACCCTTTTTCATTCTTTTGTTTTTTCTTTGCCATAGTTTACTTTATAATAACTGGAAAAAAGTTCCTGTCAATCACACCTTTTGGTAGCCGTCATCTTCAGAAGAAGATTCCAAATCATTGCCTTCTTTCTCCTTTGACAAATAAACCTCCCTTGGCTTAGCGCCATTAGCTGGGCCAACCACACCTTTCTGTTCTAAGATATCTAAAAGCCGGGCCGCCCTGGCATAACCAACCCTTAATCTTCTCTGTAAAAGGGAAGCTGAAGCTTTTCCCGATTCTATCACCAATTCCTTCGCTTGTTCATAAAGAGGGTCTTCTCCCGTAAAGCCCCCCTTAAAACTCCCTCCGGGTTTTTCTAATTCCTCCTTCAAACTTTCTCTTAACACATTGTCTTCTAAAGAAACGTTTTCTTGCTTCAAAAAGTTCACCACTTTTTTAACCTCTGGCATAGATACATAAGCGCCTTGTATTCTTTTAGGTTTTATAAACTGGGCGGTAACAAAAAGCATATCACCTTTCCCCAATAAAGCCTCTGCTCCCGCCATATCTAAGATAGTGCGCGAATCAACTTGGCTCGCCACTTGAAAGGCAATTCGAGAAGTAATATTCGCCTTAATCAAACCAGTAATAACTTCAACCGAAGGACGCTGGGTGGCAAGCACTAAGTGAATGCCAACAGCCCTTGACATTTGTGCTAACCTAACAATACTTGCCTCAACTTCCCTTCCTCGAGGGGACATCATTAGGTCGGCTAACTCATCAATAATAAGGACAATATAAGGCATAAATTCCAATTCTTTTCTTTCTTTCAGTTTATGGTTGGTGGCTAATATATCATTATAACTTGATATATCCCTAGCCTTAATAGAAGAAAGAAGCTCAAACCTTCTTTCCATTTCCCCTACTAACCAATTTAAAGCATTTATAGCTTTCTGAGGGGTGAAAACAACTGGAGACAAGAGATGGTTAATGGAATCATAAATGGGAAATTCAACTCTCTTGGGGTCAATTAAAATAAGCTTTAGAACTCGGGGAGAATTCCGATAAACCAAACTCAGGATTAAAGAATTTAGAGAAATTGTTTTGCCCGAACCGGTGCTTCCGGCTACTAAGAGATGAGGCATTTCCTCTAAATTAGCATACATTGGCTCTCCAGCCACATTTCTTCCTAAGCTAAACAGTAACGGCTCTGGAGACTGCTGAAACTGCTGAGAAGCAATTAATGGCCTTAAACGAACTAATGCTCTAACTTTATTTGGCACCTCAATCCCTACCAATGATTTGCCGGGAATTGGGGCTTCAATTCTAATGGGATGGGAAGCCAAAGCCATAGAGAGGTTATTGCTAAGAGCAACAATTCTGGACAATCTCACACCTTCTGCGGGCTTAAAGGTATACTGAGTAACAGTGGGTCCCACATTTACCTCTCTCATTTCTACATCTATGCCAAAATTTTTTAATGTCTGCTTAATGGCTAAAGAATTTGCCTTAATATCGCCAGCCAATGACTTCTCACGGTCTTTTTCTAAAAATTCAATAGGAGGCGATTGGTATTTTTGGTTGGCATCTTTTGAAAATCTGAGAGAAGTTGTCTTAATTTCGGGCAAGGAAACTTTTTTATTTCTTTCCTTCCTAAACGGCGTGGCTGTTATATTCCCAACACTTTGCTGCTGTTGTTCTCTTGCTTGAGCTTTTTCTTTAAATGGTTTTTTCTTCAAATCTCCCTTTTCCAAAGCTTTTTTCCTCAATAAAATTTTCTTTGGAAAAAATTCCCAGAAAATCAACCCTCCTATCAAACCCAGAGCAAAGAAAACTATAAAATCAACCAAAGCCCCAAAGTAATAATGCAGGGGATAAGCCGAAAAATAACCAAGCCACCCTCCATGAAGCTGGGATTGCCAAAACGACTTAGGCATAGATGCCCCTTTCCCAATATCTCCTATCCCCAAAACGCCAGCCAAGCCAACTATAAAAAGGATATTCCCTAAAAAAACGGGCGTTAAAAGACGCCTTTTTGAAGAGTATAAAAATATTACAGCCGATAAAGAAAGCAAAAATGGCAGAGAAAAGCTAGCCCTGCCAAAGATTGCATAAAAGAATTGAGCAATTCCTTTTCCTGCCCTCCCTGCCATTCCCAAAAAAGAAAAGAGGATAACTGAAGCCACTAAAATAACAGAAATAACAAGGATATATTTTCTCAGCCTTGAAGTTAAAATAGGGTACTTAGGCTTAGGCTTTTGCTTTTGCTTTTGCCTAACTTTTTCCCTTTGAAGGTTCTTTATTCTTCTTGGCTTTTTATGTTTTTTAGCCATTTTGCCAATGCAAAACTAAAAACGTAAAGCGCAAAACAACATTGTAAAATTTAAAACGTTCTTTGCTTCAGGTTTTTTGTTTTAGATTTTGCGCTTTTCACTTTCTAAACCCTGTGCCCGCAGGTATTAATCTTCCTATCATAACATTTTCCTTCAATCCCCATAAATGGTCTTCTTGCCCTTCAAGGCAAGCCTTTATTAAAATACGGGAAGTTTCTTGAAAAGAAGCAGCAGACAGAAAACTATCTGAAGTGAGAGCAACTTTTGAAATACCCAAAAACGCTTGGCTGGCTTTAGGTATCTCCTTGCTTTGTCCCTTAAGCCTTTGTTTCTCTTCTTCAAAGGCATCTTTGCTTACTATCTCCCCGGGCATCCAGATGCTATCTCCCTGTTGGGTAATTCTTACCCGAGAGAACATTTGACGTACTATAACTTCAATATGCTTATCGTGAATACCAACACCCTCAGAAGCATATATCCTCTGAATTTCTTTCAAAATATATTTTTGGACAGCCTCTTTGCCGCGGAGGCGGAAAAGCTTCCTCAGATTTATGCTTCCCTCGCAAAGGCCTTGCCCCTTTTCCACCATATCTCCCACTTTTACCAAAAAGGCAGTTGCAGGAGGAATATGATATTCTAACATTTCTTTCTTTTTGCTCTTTTGAGAATCCTCACTTTCTATTTTAACAATCCTATTTTCAAAATCTATCTCTTTTACTTGCCCCTTCTTCAAAGCAATCACTGCCTCCCCTTTTGGGTCCCTTAATTCAACAATTTCCTCAACCCTTGGCAAACCCTGAGTAATATCACCTCCGCCAGCAACTCCGCCTGAATGGAAAGTCCGCAAAGTTAATTGAGTCCCCGGCTCCCCTATTGACTGAGCCGCTATAATCCCCACTGCTTCCCCTAACTCCACAAGACTGTTTCTAGCTAATTGCCACCCGTAGCATTTCTGGCACACGCCTCTTTTTGCTTTACAAGTTAAAGGCGAACGCACTCTCACTGATTTTACTTTTGATTTCTTGATAGCCTCGGAGGCCTGCCAATCTATAATTTCACCTTTTTTAACTATAATTTTCTTAGTTTTGGGGTCTGTAACATCTTCTAAAACAACTCTCCCAACGATTTTCAAAGAAAAATCTTGCCCAATCTCATCAGCATCATCCCGATGGATGACAATTCCCTTAGTATCTCCGCAATCTTCCTCCCTAACAATAACTTCATGGGAAACATCAACTAATCTTCTTGTTAAATAACCTGAGGCTGAAGTTCTAAGAGCGGTATCTGCTGTCCCTTTCCTTCCGCCATGGGTAGAAATAAAATACTCCAAAATATCAAAGCCCTCTTTGAAAGAATGCCTAATTGGCAATTCTATTGTACGCCCGGAAGGGTCAATCACCAAGCCTTTCATTCCTGCCATTTGCACCGGCTGAGTCCAAGAGCCTCTAGCCCCAGAATCAACCATTAAAAATACAGGACCATTTTGGGGCAAAGTTTTTGATACTAACTCCCCAACTTTTTCTTTTATTCCCTGCCAAATAAAAATTATTTTGGCTGCCCTCTCTCCTGCTGATAAAAGGCCCTTTTTGTATTGCTCCTCTATTATATCTACTTCCTTTTGGGCTTCAGACAACAATTCTTTCTTCTCGGGAGGAGTTATTAAATCGTCCATTCCCCAGCTAATTCCAGACAAGGTAGAATACTCAAAACCGAGTTCTTTAATATCATCCAAAACAATTCTTACTTTATCCTCAGGATAATTTCTAATGAGGTCAGCAACAATACCCGAGAGCGCTTTTGAGGTTAACTGTTTATTAAAAAAAGGATAATCTTGAGGAAGAATATCATTAAAAATAATTCTTCCGCAAGTTGTTTCAATAATCTTGTTTAATTTCGGGTAAAAAACTTTTATTTGCGCCCTTAAATCAACTTTGTTCAAACCTTGCGCTAAAATAACCTCCCTAAAACTGCTAAAAACCCTTCCTTCTCCTAAAGCCCCTTTCTCAATACCTGTGAGCCAATAACAGCCATACACAATATCTTTCGTTGGAGAAACAACAGGCAAACCGTTCGCCGGTTTTAGAAGGTTGTGGGAAGAAAGCATTATGTCTCTCGCTTCCCCTTGAGCTTTAGAAGATAAAGGCAAATGAACCGCCATTTGGTCGCCGTCAAAATCAGCATTGAAAGCCTTGCAAACCAAAGGGTGCAATCTAATTGCTTCTCCTTCTATAAGCACTGGTTGAAAAGCCTGGATGCTAAGCCGGTGTAAAGTAGGAGCCCTATTTAATAAAACCAACTTATCTTTCACAACTTCTTCTAAAGACTCAAAAACCTCCGGGGTGCCTTCTTCAATAAGACGCGTTGCTCCTCTGATATTGTAAGCAAGTTCTTTGTCTAAAAGTTTCTTAATGACAAATGGCTTAAAGAGTTCAAGAGCCATTATCTTAGGTATGCCGCATTGGTAAAGTTTTAATTCCGGACCTACGGCAATCACCGACCTTCCTGAATAATCCACTCTTTTGCCTAAAAGGTTTCTCCTAAACCTTCCTTGCTTTCCTTTCAAAATATCAGCCAACGACTTCAGCAACCTCCTGCCACCAGTAGTAGCAACTGTCGTTTGTCCCTTTCTCATACTGTTGTCTAAGAGAGCATCTACGGCTTCTTGTAACATCCTTTTCTCGTTTCTAACAATCACTTCCGGAGCCTGCAAAGAGAGAAGATATTTCAATCTGTTATTCCTGTTAATGACCCTTCTGTAAAGGTCGTTCAAATCAGAAGAGGCATATCTGCCACCGTCTAATTGAACCATTGGCCGAAGTTCAGGAGGAAGAACAGGCAATACTTTAAAAAACATCCATTCTGGCCTGACTTTTGCCTTTTTCATCCCCCTAAAAAAATTCAGTCTCCTTAAAATTTTTCTGCGTTCAACAGGCGTGTTTTTCTTTTGCAAAGACGCCCTTAGTTTTGAAATTTCTTCCGATAAGTTTATCTTTTCAAAAATCTTTCTCAAAACCTCGCTACCTGTGCCTGCCTCAAACACTTCCCCGTATTTCAAAGACAAATCTCTGTATTCGGCTTCCGACAAAATACGCAATGGTCTTATTTCTGAAATTTCCATTTTTATCTTATCATAAGTTGATTTTAACTTCGCAAGGTTTTCCTCTATAGCGCCTTTTTTAGCATCTTTAATTTTTTTATTATTTTTCAAATTGCTAATCTTCGTTTTATATTCTTTGTTAAGTGATTCTAACAAGCCTTTTTTAGCTTCTTTATCTACATTTGTGACAATATAAGCAGAATAATATATAACTCTCTCCAATTGCTGGGAAGATATATTTAAAACCATGCCCATTCTGGAAGGCACTCCTCTCAAAAACCAGATATGGCTGCAGGGAACAGCCAAAGTGATATGCCCCATTCTCTTCCTGCGAACCGATGATTTTGTAACCTCCACTCCGCATCTGTCACAAACTACCCCTTTATATCTAATTCCCTTATATTTTCCACAGTAGCATTGGTAATCTTTAGTAGGCCCAAAAATCTTTTCACAAAAAAGGCCGTCTTTCTCCGGTTTCTGAGTGCGATAATTAATTGTTTCTGGCTTTAAAACCTCCCCGTGAGACCAACTCAAGATATCTTCGGGAGAAGCAAGCTTGATTCTAATAGATTGTAAATCAGATACTCTCATATTGAAATATAAAATTATAAGATTAACCCCAAATTGGATGGTTCAGGGTTATCCTGTGCCCTTTTTGATTTTTGAATTCTAATTTTACATTTTGAATTGTCATTTTGAGATTTGAGATTTGAGATTTGAATTTTCTAATTTTGAATTTTGAATTTTGAATTGTCATTTTGAATTTTGAATTGTAATTTTGAGATTTGAGATTTGAGATTTGCATTTTAACTGGGATTCTCACCTAACGACTCAGAATGACAATTGGTAGTTGTTCCATGACAAAGCAATGAGATTGCCGCGTCGTCCCGCTTTCAGCGGGACTCCTCGCAATGACAAAAAAGAGTTATTGCAGTTCTCTCCTTTCTGTCATTGCGAGGAAGGAGCGAAGCGACTGACGAAGCAATCTCTTCCTTATACTTGGTTGTTGCTTAACTAAGCTAAGCTAAGCTAAGCTAAGCAATCTAAATATCATATATATTTTGTCTTTGGGGAATTCCTTAACCAGGTTTATGATTTGCAAGGAAAACTTATAGGCTCTATAGCGTGTATCTTTAGATTTCTCAGATTTAACATTTAACATATGGATTTGACATTTGACATTTGACATCTAACATTTCTTTTGCATTTTGAGATTTGAGATTTGCATTTTCTAATTTTGAATTTTGAATTTTGAATTGTCATTTTGAATTTTGAATTGTAATTTTGAGATTTGAGATTTGAGATTTGAGATTTTATCATTGGGATTTGGAATTTTTACTTTCAAGGCCTCCCTTTTCATTTGTCTCCTCGCTTTCTCTTATAATTCCTTTGACTTCCACGCTTAATCCCAAAGATTTTAACTCCGCCACCAACAAATCAAAAGAAGCGGGTATATTAGGATTGCGAATATCTTCCCCTTTCAAAATTGATTGATAAGCATTTGTCCTGCCAGAGACATCATCAGATTTAATTGTTGACATCTCTTGCAAAGTGTAAGCTGCGCCATATCCTTCCAAAGCCCAAAATTCCATCTCTCCAAACCTCTGGCCTCCAAATTGAGCCTTGCCGCTCAAAGGCTGTTGGGTAATTAAAGAATAAGGACCGATAGAGCGAGCATGAATTTTGTCTTCTACCATATGGACTAACTTCATTATATACATATAGCCAACAGTTATTTTCCCTGGAAATGGCAGTCCTGTTTTGCCATCATACAAAGTTACCTGGCCCGATTCCGGAAGCTTTGCTTTTTTCAACTCCTCTTTAATATCCTTCTCTTTAGCTCCTAAAAGCGCAGGAGTTACTGCTAAATAGCCTAATTTTTTGGCTGCCCAGCCAAGATGAGTCTCAAGAATTTGCCCAATATTCATCCTGGAAATCACCCCCATAGGATTTAAAACAACATCTACAGGCGTGCCGTCCTTTAAAAAGGGCATTTCTTCTTCTGGTAAAATTTTAGCCACAACTCCTTTATTGCCATGCCTGCCAGAAAACTTATCGCCAACTTTAACTTTCCTAATTTGACCAACCTCCACCCTGATTCTTTTTAGCACTCCCGGCTTCAATTTATCTCCTTTTTCTCTAGAAAAAACTCTCACAGAAATCACCTTTCCTCTTTTGCCATGCTCCATCCTCAAAGAGCTATCTTTAACCTCTTTTGCCTTCTCCCCAAAAATCGCCCTTAAAAGACGCTCCTCCACTGTTAACCCTGACTCTCCCTTAGGAGAAATTTTGCCAACTAAAATGTCATTTGGATTTACTTCAGCCCCAATTCTTACAATTCCTTGTTCGTCTAAATCTTTTAATTTGTCTTCTCCAACATTTGGAATATCACAAGTTGTAACCTCTGGGCCCAATTTTGTTTCCCTTACCTCACAAACAAAATCTTCAATGTGAAGCGAGGTAAAAGCATCATCTCTAACTAACTTTTCAGAAACTACAATAGCATCTTCAAAGTTTCCGCCACGCATAGGCAGAAATGCTACTAAAACATTTCTTCCCAAAGCCAATCTCCCTTTGTCGGTGGCAGCTCCATTAGCCAAGATATCGCCTTTTTTCACTTGCTGATTGGGTTTTACAGCTGGCCTTTGGTGAAAACAACTATATTGGTTAGTTCTAATAAAATTATTCAAATGAAAATTAAAAATTTTGCTTTTGCTTTTCAATTTTATATGAGAAGCATCCACTTCGGTTACCATCCCATCTTCAGGAGCCAATAAAAGTTCCCCAGAATCCCGAGCAACATTTTCTTCCATGCCTGTGCCAACTAAAGGGGCTTCTGGCTTTACCAAAGGCACCGCCTGACGCTGCATATTAGAACCCATCAATGCTCTGTTGGCATCATCGTTTTGCAAAAAGGGAATAAGGGAAGCAGCAACACTAATTGGTTGATTAGGGGAAACGTCTATAAAATCTATATTTTCCCTCTTAACCAAAACTGGCTGCCCTTTTTTTCTTGCTTCAACTTCCTTTTCAACAATTCTGCCTTTGTTGTCAGTTTTTGTATCAGCGCAAGCTATAATATGCTTCTCCTCTTGGTCGGCATTTAGGTAAACAACCTTCTTGGTAACTTTTCCATTTTCTACTTTAAAATAAGGCGTCTCAATAAAGCCGTAGGGATTAATCTTAGCAAAGCAAGCCAAGTAATTTATTAAACCAACATTCTGCCCTTCTGGAGTTTGTATAGGGCAAATCCTCCCATAGTGCGAGGGTTGAACATCTCTTACTTCAAAACCTGCCCTTTCTCTTGTTAAACCGCCAGGTCCTGTAGCGGCCAGCCTTCTCTTGTGTTCTAACTCAGCTAAAGGATTAACATTATCCATAAATTGGGAAAGTTGGGAAGATGCAAAAAACTCTTGTATAACCGCCATTAACGGGCGAGAGTTAATAAGCTGCAATGGCGTAAGAGTAGATGGGTCTAAAGTTGACATTCTGTCTTTGGCAATTCTCTCCATACGCATTAAGCCCCTTCTCATCCTTTCTTTTAAGAACTCAGATAGATTTCTTATGCGCCTATTGCCTAAATGGTCAATTTGGTCGGGCCGAGCTTCGGGGTCGTTATTCAATCTGATAATTTCTCTCACAATCTCAATCAGGTCTTCTAAATGCAAAACCCTGTCTTCCTTTGTAATTTCTCTTTCTTTGGCAGGTTTTAGAGAAGGCAACCTTTGCCACATTTTCCATCTGCCAACAGCGGAAAGGTCATACCTTTGAAAATTACAGAACATATTCTCCACTAAATCCTTGGCTGCATCCGGGCTAGCTAAATCACCAGGCCTCAACTTGGTATAGATGTCCACGAAGGCTTCGGCAGCATTTTTTGTTGGGTCTCGGCGCAATGTCTTCTCAATATAACTAAACTTGCCCTTGTCCACATCAGAAAAAGATTTCTCAATTTCTTTTACGTCGCTCAAGCCAAAGGCTTTTAGCAAAGCAGTAGCAGCCACTCTCCTTTGCCTATTAATCTTAACTCCTAAAAAGCCTGAAGAGTCTGTTTCAAATTCAAGCCAAGCACCTCTTGAAGGAATAACCTTAGCCCCAAAAAGCTTTTCACCGTTAAAAAACTTCTCAACAAAAAAAACTCCCGGTGAACGAATCAACTGGGAAATAGCAACTCTTCCTACGCCATTGATAATAAAAGTGCCATTCTCTGTCATAACGGGAAAATTTGCCAAGAAAACTTCCTGAGTTTTAATTTCCCCTGTTTTTAAATTCTTTAAAACTGCCTTTGCTCTCAACGGTGCTTCAAAAGAGTCGTCGTTAAATCGAGCCTCTAAGCCATTTTTGTATTTCGGGTCCCCTAATTTATAATCTTCCAACCTCAGTTCAAATTGTTTTGAAGTATAATCGTATATTGGAAATACCTCCTCAAAAAGTTCTTTTAAGTCTTTCTGCCAAAATTGTTGCCAGCTTTCTCGTTGAAGGGATACCAAAGAGGGAAGAGGAAGAGAGATGGTTGATTTAGCAAAACTCTTAATCTTCATAAAAAAGGAGAAAAATTTAAAAGATAAAAAAATACAAAATACTAAAAATATTTCCGCCGTGGCAGAGCAGAATTTTTTCTTAAAAAGAAATGAGAATTGGCTTCTGAGATTTTGATATCAAAGTTTATTATACAATTCTTTATCAAAAACGCAAGTAACTTTCATTCTATACCTCAATGAAAATTTTGTCAAATTTTATGGACATAGAAATTGTGACCAGAGATGAAAATAAGGTAAAACAAAATAAACTCCGTGCTTTTGGATACAGGATATTTATCAAAATATTCATTATTTAAAATTATTTAAAAATAACATCTTAGCGTTTTTTCTCTTTTATAATTAGTAACATTTACTCTTTTCAAGATTTTGTTTACTAAATTAGGATTAAAGCCATATTCACGGATTATTTTTCCCTTTGGATATTGGCGAACAAGAAAAAGATATAATACCTTGTCAGCATCTCTATATCTAAAACCAAGATCCTTTTCATCAATTACCCCCGGCCACAAGTCGCCACTTGGCTCCTGTGAACTTTTTGCAACATTTTCTGCTGTTTTTTAAGGACACTTCGGCTTCCATAGACCATAAGCTTTTTGTTTTCATCTACACCAATTAGGAAATAATTAAACAAACCTATCCATTGGTCAAAATTAAGCTCTGTTGGCTTTGCTGATAAATCAAATTTTAAGTCTTTTGACAACCTTTTTAACTGTTTATAAGTAAAAATTTTCTGCAGGGCTTTTTTAAGAGTTGGCTTCCATTGACTAAATCCGTAAACAATAAAATCTTGGTATAGTTTTTTCTGGTCCCTTTTTATCAATGGTTTTTTACGCTTTTTAATATGTATTAATACAGTATCTACTTGAGGCATTGGTTTAAAATCCGTCTTTTTGAATGAATAAACAACTTTTATATCAAACCATGGTTTTAGAAGTAATGTATACATTTGAGTTTTTTTACTATAAGGAAATCCGATAAACTTTTTTGCTGCTTCTTTTTGAACAATTAAATAAGCATGCTCTGGAGAATTTTTCGCTGATGTTATTTTGCTTACAACATCTGCTGTTAGATCAAAGGGGATATTTGAGAAAATTTTATATTGCTTTTTTGGTAGATTGTAATTTAAAAAATCTCCGAGTATCAATTTGATTTTTTGTTTTTCTTTAAATTTTCGCTTTAAAAGTTCATAAAGCTTTCTGTCTTTTTCTATTGCAATAATTTTTTTACATCGTTTCGCTATTTCATCAGTAATGATTCCTTTGCCTGGACCGATTTCCAAGACTAAATCAATACCCCTAATGTTTGATTTATTCAGAATTTTTTTTACTAGTTCTTTGTTTCTTAAAAAATTTTGCGAATACCTTGTCTCCTGTTCTTGCATATAAATTTCTTATTTGCCTACAAGTGCGCCAGTACTGATAGAAAAATTTATCACTGGTTCATTTTTTCTAAATTTACAAAGAAGATAGACAAGTTGAGCAGGAACGAAGATACTTTTATTAGTATTTAGAGAAAAATCTCTTGTCCAATTTAATTTTTCGTTATCGCCTCTATTCTCCCAAACTTTCAGCAAATTATCAACAGGAATTTCTAAATTGCCTTGACAATTTATGGACAATAAAAGCACAAAGTTTCCGTTCTTTCTTTTCTTCTATTCCGTCAAATCCTACATCCTTTGCATATCAAATGCGTCTACCAAAAAAAATCAAAATCCTCTAAAAGGGTCAGAAAAAAGCAGCCTATCTGTTTCCTGGAACAACTTCTCACGCGCCTGCCACTCTTGAGACACTCTTTTTAAAAGCTCTTCATTTATTTCTAAAGCCTTCAATTTTAAAGGTTGGCTAGGACGCCCCTCTAAAAAATAATATTTAAGAAAGAAAATGGCTGCAAGGAAAAAAGCAATTAAAAGAACAAAAACACAACTCAGAAAAAAGTGGCTAACCAAGATTTTCGGAAAATGCAAAAGAAAACTTTTAGTTTTTGAAAAATTTTTCTTTCTCATTTGCTTCTTACTACTATATTAACAACAAAAATTACATCTTTAGGAAAGGCGCCTTCTCCAATTTTTTCTTCTGCAGACCTTCGAACTTTTATATCCTGAATTGTAACTAAATAAGGGCTTAATTCTAACTTCCTCAGGAACCTTAAACAAAGAGGAAATGACCCGTTTAAGTAAAGGCTAAATTTAATATGTCCTGAAAGAGCTGTTTTTGGTTCAGAAGGAACAATTTTAGAGATTTTCAAGTTAACTCCTGTTATCTTAGCTTGTTGCTCCAAAAATTCTATAAAATGAATAGGAGCTGCTTGGTTAACCAATAAACTATTGGCTTTTTGCAAAGTTGGCTGATTTTTTTTATAATCCTCCTGAAATTTCTCGAAATTTTGGTAACGTTCAGTTAATAAGCTGAAAGATTTTTTCGTCGCTTGAATTGTCTGAGCGCTTTTCTTAAGAGAGCTTAATAAAGGGAAATCAAACAAAAATAAAATTAAAAAGACAATTATTCCCAAAATTGATATATTCAGATATATCTTACTTTTAAACTTCATATTTGCAACTTAATCTTTAAATTTAAAGCAAAACTAACATTTCTTGGTTCTTGCCAGCTTCTAGGGACAACATCAACTTCATAAATTCCTTTTCTTTTTTCAAGCGCTTTCTTAAAAGAAAACAAATCTTCTCTGGTTTTAGCATACCCAGAAAGGGAAACCTTGCCAAAAACTTCACCTTTCTGCTTCGATATATTATCAAAAGAGAGCATCGTAAAATATATACTCTCCGGGCAAGTTTCCGAAATCTCTTTGAGGGCCTCGGTAATATTAGGCTGGCTTTGATAAAAATTATGAAATTCCAAAAATTCCCTGTTTGCAAACTCAATAATTTTCTGAAAGTTTTTTAATTCTGGCAAACTTTGGAACTTTTTCGTTTCCGCTGCCAATTTTTCTTTCTCAATAGAAACTCTTGAATCTAAATAAAATTTAAATCCCCAAAGGAAGAGGGTGAAAAAGACAAAAAATATAATAACCAAAATAGAAAAACCAAGGCTCGTTCTCAAAGCTTTCTGAAATCTTATTTCTCGCTTTTCGCTTTCTGGCAAAAGATTAAGCATAGGCCTTAAAATTCAAAATAGATTAACTTTGGCGTGTATAGTATGCTGCACGCGTATTATTATGCGCCATTTACGCCTCTTAAAGCCAATCCTAAAGCTGTAGCATATTCCAATGATTTTTTATAAGACAGCCCTGGTATTTCTTTCAGAGGCTCTTTTAAAATATTTATCCAAGGGTTAGCAAGTTTTACTTCCATTTTGAGTTCTGACTCCAAAAATTCTGGCAATCCTTTTAAAAGGGCTCCTCCTCCGCACAATAGAATCTTTTTGATAGTTTTGTTTTCAATGAGGTTCTTTTCCTTAGGGGCATGGGAGTAATAATAGTCAAGATGAGTTTTTATTTGCTCAACCAAGTCAGTAAGGGGCGGAATCACTGTTTCAAATATCTCCTTTTTCCTCATTCCATAATCTATCTTTAATTCCTCTGCTTTCTTAAAAGGAGTTTTCAGAACCTTAGCAATTAAATTTGTAATGCCCTGAGAAGATACTGGGATAGTAGTTGTAAACCTTACGCTTCCTTCCCCAAAAATAATAAAACTTGTTCTAGTGGCTCCGAAATCAATAATTAATAAAGGCGGAGAACTTTTATTTTCCTTAGGCACAATAGCTCTAGCAATGGCTAAAGATTCTATTTCCAAAGCTAATGGCCGAAATCCAGCAAGCTTAATTGTTTCTATATAAGAATCAGCAATATTCTTAGAAATAGCCCCCACCAACACTTCCATATTCTTTACATGGTCATACAAAGGGCGAATTACTTGAGAATCTAAACAAACACTGTTAGCGGGCAGAGGAATATAGTTTTCTGCTTCTAGCCTAACTGCTTCCTTTAGGTTTTCTTCTGGTATCTGAGGCATTTGAATAACATCCAAAAAAGCTTTTTCTTCCGGCAAAGAACAAATAACATATTTTGTTCTAATTTTCTTGCCTTTTGTTTTTGAAACTGCCTCTCTTATAATTTCTCCCAATTTTTTTTCATTTTTAATCTCGCCGTGTTTGACAACCTTAGGAGGAATGTTTACTTGATTAAAAGAAACCAACCTTAAGCTCTTTCCTTTTCTTTCAAGCATAGCCAGTTTCAAGGAAAGGTCTGAAATATCAAGCCCAAATGCTTTGGGTTCTTGTGTTAAAAGATTCATAAATCTGTAAAATTTCTGTGATTATGGAACTCTGAGAAATTCCATACCTCGCACTTTATTTCTTTAACCTTTCTTTAAGAGAAGGGCTTCGTCAATAACTTTCTTCCCAATGGTCAACAGTGACCACCGGGGAATAAGAAGCACCAGTGCCAGAAGGGGGTTGGGACCCCCCCCAAACTCCTTCTCTAATTATATCATTATCTAAATAGATATCTAAAGATTGAAAAGCGCTAGTAAGGGAGAATTTCCTACCTATTATCCCCCCAACTACCTTAAACTTATGGGGCAAACTAGTTAGCCTCATTTCATCTTGGGAATAAACCAAACCGGTAATATCAACATCGCCAAAAGAAGAATAAGGGCCAAAATTCATTTTACCTTTTGTTAAAATACCAGATGGAATGCCTTTACCAGGGTCAGTAATTTTTACTTGGTCAAAGCCGCAGTCAAATTGCCATCCTTTTCGCCAGCAGAAACTCTCTCCAATATTTACCGTTTCACCGGCAACTAAAATTCCTTGAATTTCTAACAACCTTTCTCCTTTTAAATCAAGGCCTCCATCAATATAATAAGTGGAAGTAGCATGCCCATTTGATTTGTATTCCAAAATTAAAGTCCCTCCTTTCCCTACTTGCCATAACAAGTCTTCAAATTCATTTTCTGAAAAAATACATTTTGAAGTTGTGGAAACAACACTCCCTTCAGAATCTTTTCCAATAACGCTGCATTGGCCCTCGTTTTCTGCTTTTTGGGCTTTACTTTTGTAAGAATTGGGGTCTGAAGAGTCAAAATCAATAGCCGGCATTTCTTGAAAATCAACTGGGCATTTTTCACAAATTCCTTCAGTGCACATATTTTTTGAACAGGTAGAGGAAGAATTGAGGGTGCTCAAAGTAAGATTAACGTTTCCATTCGCTAAAACTTGGCCTTCTTGGGAAGCGCTCGTTGGATTGTCATAAACATTAATAGTGCTCCAATACTTAATATTAATGTTATTATTGCTAAAAAGATTTCCATTATAAACATTCATCACACTTGACTGAATTGTGCTTTCTCCGCTGGGAGAACCAGCAAAAATAGGACTATCTTCAGTTAAACTGCCAAAGGACTTAATAACTTTTACCTTAACCACTCTCTGGGCAAATTTACCGTTTCCAATGCCCACGGTAGAAGTGGCAATAATTTCTCCTTGGCCACATTGGAGATTCTTTATAGACACAGTGGTTGTAGAACCAGCATTATAATTTCTAATAAAGGAATCCTGCCAACTGGAACAATCGGGGCAACCAACAGTAGTGGTAGTGAAACAAATTTTCCAAGGGCTATCTCCATCAGTTGCGATTTCATCATTTTTCAATTTCCAAATTGCTTGGTTTATCCCTGCCTCTGCTAAATAATAAGTTTTTGTAGCAATAGTTTGGCTCCGGGATATTAAAGAACCTGTTAAAGTAAAAGATACATACCAACCTGCCAAAAAAAGCATCACCCCCAAAATCAAAATAGCTGCAACTAACACTGAACCGCTTCTAAAGCTAAAAGGTTCTCTTTGTCTCCCTAATAATTGTACCATAAAACATTATTAATATAAAAGAGGCTATTTGCGACCCGAAATTTAGAGATTCCTGCCAAATACTCCTGTGCGCAGCGGAACAGTTTCTCCCTGATTTTTTAAAGACAGAAATATAAAAATTAATTTCCCTCCCCAAATTTCTAAATCCGAAACATATTCCCCTACAATCTTAGGTTCTTCTAAAACTTCCTCTTCCAAGGTTTGCCCTTCAGGAGGAGTAGAATTGAAAGGGACAAGAGTCTTTTCTGAATCGTCAGAAAAATAATAACCCACAACCTTTCTCTTTACATAATCACCATCCTTAAAATAACAAATATACCTATAAGTAGTAGCGCTATGTCCATCTTCAAATAAAATGGTGCTTGTTGCATTTGCCTGAGTGTCAGATAAAGAAGTGGCTATGGCTCTTGCCTGACGGATTTCTCGTGTCATTCTTTCCAAAATTACTTTCCCATTTTGTAACAGTTCTGCTCTCACTTCTCCCTTGCGATAAAACCTCTGGCTTAAAAAATAGACATTAAAGCAAGCTACAACAATCAAAACAAAAATAGTAACGGTTATTAAAACCTCAATCAAGGTAAACCCTGTACGCGAATTATCAGTAATTCGCAGGTTGGCATTAGGTTTGTAGATTGGCATCATCTTATATTATCTGGCGGCAATTAAAGTAGAAAGCGCCACACTTTTCTCTTCGACTTTAAGAGGAGAGGGCCAACTGACAATAACTTCAATTTTCTTCAAACCAGTATCGCTGGTGCTGGCTTCCAAATCTGAATCTACATAATTTATCTTTGTTTCCCTTTTAAAACGCTCAAAGGGAGAAGGGAGGGGGTCTTCTACTACTGAACCAATAACAATATCGTTGTAAGCTTTCGCATCTGTTTCTTCTATTTTTTCTTGGCAAAGAAAGATTGCTTGGTTTTCCATCTGGTTTGCCATTTCTATCCCAAGGCCTAAAGGATAAAGCTGCAAGACAACTAAAATTCCCATAATCAAAACTAAAATGGCTATCATCGTTTCTAAAAGCGTAAACCCGTTGTTCGTAGAAGCAAACCGCTCTGCTTTACGCAAATATCTATACGGATTAGCGCGGGCCGCTTTCTGTCTTGCTTTGTTATAAATCATATATTTTATTTCTAATTTCCTCAAACAGGATTCTTCGCCTAACGGCTCAGAATGACAATTGGTAGTCATCCTGAGTGACTCATTTCCCCACTGTCATCCTGAGCGAAGCAATGGGATTGCCGCGTCGTCCCGCCAAAGGCGGGACTCCTCGCAATGACAAAAAGGAGGTTATTGCGTCCTCTCCTCTCCTCTGTCA
>JAGGVK010000006.1 GCA_021158045.1 bacterium
GAGCGAAGCGACTGACGAAGCAATCTCTTTTCCCTATTACCGTAATCCTGAGATTGCCGCGTCGTCCCGCCTTCGGCGGTTCTCCTCGCAATGACAAAAAAAGAGGTTATTGGAGGAACCCTCCCCCTCTGTCATTGCGAGGAAGGAGCGCAGCGACTGACGAAGCAATCCCTTCCCCTTATTACTGCAATCCTGAGATTGCCGCGTCGTCCTGCTTTCAGCAGGACTCCTCGCAAGGCAATGAAAAATGAAAAGTGAAAAACTAAAAACGACAATCTAAAATCTAAAAAGTTAAAAAATTAAAAATGAAAAGTGAAAAATGAAAAACTAAAATGTAAAATTAAAAGAGATTTTGAATTTTGAATTGTAATTTTGCATTTTGAGATGTCATTTTGAGATTTGAGATTTGAGATTTGAGATTTTATTCATTGGTCATTTTTTCGTCATTCGCCATTCGGGTTTCGTCATTTAAAAAGTCCTTATCTTTTTTATTTTATCCCCACTGTCATCCTAAGCAAAGTGAAGGACTCATAATTTAGAAGTGCAAATTTTCTAGTATCTCTTTTTCCACAGTTTCTTTAGATTTAGCGTATTTCAGTTTTGATAACCTCTTAATTGGCTCCACAATGCTAGGATTTCCTGGTTTAGGAGGAATAGTTTCTACTTTAAAAGGAGAAGTTAGGTTGTTTTTTAGCATCATCTTAGTAATAAACTGAAAGTTATCAAGGTTAAGTAAATCAAACTTACTAAATTCCGGCTCAAACTGCTTTTCTAAAAACTCAGCATCAATAGCGCCAACTCTAAAACTTGCAATGGTGCCAGCATTGCCAATAACAGCATTTTTAATTTCATCAGTTAATTGAGGCATAAACTGGTGAGCCAATATTAAGTTTAACCGGTATTTTCTTGCTTCAGATAAAATAGTTGCAATTGTGTTAGTGGTAAAGTTCTGGAATTCATCTATGTACAAATAGAAATCCCTTCTCTCTTCTTCGGGTATATTAGCCCTTTTCATCGCCGCAATCTGCATTTTAGACACTAAAATTAATCCCAATAAACTTGAATTCACTTCTCCTGTTAAGCCCTTGCTAAGATTAGCCAAAAATATTTTCCCTTCTTGCATTATTTTTTCTAAATCAAAACTTGAATGAGGCTGTCCAATAATATTCCGCATCATCGCGTTTTCTACAAATCTTCCTACTTTACTGACCACATAACCTAACATATCAGAACGCGTTGAGCCTGTTGTTTGTGCCCATTCTTTCTGCCAAAAAGATTTCACTAATGGGTCGGTTACTTTCTCTAACTTCTTTTCCATAAATTCCTTATCCGTAAATATTCTTGGAATTTCAACCAAAGTGCCGGGTTTTTCTTTGTCTGCCATTAAAGCCAACATAGCATTTCGCATATAGTGTTCAAACATTGGTCCTATAATTTCTGGCGGAAACAGTTTTGAAAAGATAGTAATCATCTCAGAAACCGCAAAATCTTTCTGTTCGGGCGTATTCCATTCAAGCATATTAAGCCCGCAAGGCCTTTCGGTGTCAAAAGGTTCAAACAAAACAACATCATCTGCCCGCTCTTTTGGGATATTGGCTAAGGTAGCTTCAACAAGGTCGCCATGAGGGTCAATAACGCCCACTCCCCTGCCCTTTTGAATATCTTGCCTAATCATTTCCCTTAGCAGGCTTGTTTTACCAGTTCCAGTTTGCCCCACAATATAAAAGTGTCTGCGTCTGTCCTCGGCGCTAGCAAACCAAACAGGCTTTTTTTCTTCCCGAAATACAGCCTCTCCAATTAAGACTTCTCCTGATGCAGGAAGTTCTGTTGGGGGCACAGCTTCTTTTGTTTTTACCCATCTAATGTTAGGGCTTTCAATGTTGGAAAGCGGAAAATGGTATATGCTTGTCAGTTCTTCCAAATTTAAAAGACTAGAGCCAGCAGGCGTAAATTCTCTGAAACTGAAATTATAAATGAACTTTTTCAACTTTCGAGAACCTTTTACTCTCACAGGCTGAAGGCTGTTATAGTTGCTATAAAACTGAGAAAAAGAATGTTCAAGATTTGAAAGAATGCTCTCTGCTCTTGCTTGAGTTGAGGCAACCCCCACTAATCTTATATCAGCAGACATTACCGGCTGTTTCATTTTTACTTTTATTGCTTCAATTATTGCCTCTTCGTTTGATGTTGTAGAAGGCAGTTCCCTTTCCTTTTTTGATTTTTCTTCGGGAGATAATGCTTTTCTAAATTCGTCAGAAAGTTCTAAAATCTTGCTTCGTTCTACTTCGGCTAAAGCAGTTTTCATTAACTTGCCTTCTTGAGTCATTTTGAAAATAATTTTCGAGCCGTTCTCTTTTATTTTAAAATCTGTTGGTTGCAAAACTATTTGGATAGCAGCCCCTTCTTCAGGAGTAATGTTGCTTAGGGCGTTGGTAATAGAGCTAATTGGGTCTGCCTCAAGAGCCTTATAAGTCTTCAAAGGAAAATAAACAGATTTTTGCAATTTAAGGAAGGAAGCTGCAACTTTTCCATTTGGGACGAAAACTGTGTAATCTTCGGGCACTTTATCAAGCCGGGCTCCCGGATAAACTCCCTGAACCGCTTTTACAAATTCTTCTTCTAAGGATGTTGGAACGGCAATATAAAACGAGATATCGTTTCTTCCTAATTCTGAAGCAATTTCCAAAGCCACCCTTTGGGAACCATAGAGAAATCCTTTAATAAACCTTCTTTTTTTAAGGTACAAAAACATAGAATAAATCTGCTCCATTTTGGCAATAAAAGTTTTAATATCTTTTCCTTCAGGAATCTTTTCATACTTTGGCATTCTCACCAAAAAAAGAGTCATCCCTAAACTTTCCAAGAGCCTTCCTTTTTTTCTTTTCCGTAAAAGAAAAACAAGGAAAATTATTGCAGCAGAAAATATTGCTATTGATGTGATTGTGAATATAAGTTCCATAGTCTCCGCTTATTTCTTCTTTAAATACTCTTTAAAGAGTCCGTTTTTTGACAAAATATCGTGAAAAGTGTCAATAAGAAAAGGGTCGCCAGTAGCATTGGCTGTGGCTATAGCCAAAGAAAGCCCTTTGGTGGCTGCAATTTGCAGAAGATGCTTTATTTTTCCTTCCACAGTTTTTCTTTGCATTTTTTCAATTTCTTTTCGCGCTTTTTCAATTTCTGTTGGAGGAATTTCCATTTTTGCAATCTTTTCTTCCAATTCCTTTTTTAATGTTTTCTCTTCTTCCGAAAATTTTATTTTCTCTTTCTCCTCTTGCTTTCCTTCTTTGTTAAACCACTCCCCTACTACCTTTTCTATTTTTTCGTCAATGTTTTTTGAGTTTTTGTTAGTTTCGTTTATGTTCGCCATAACTTATAAATTAGTTATCCTTGTTTTATTATATTTTACCATTTTAACAGCAACTTATCCAGTTTGTTGAAGATATTCTAAAATATAGTTTGCAATAATCTCGGCTGCTTTCGGCTTAGAAAACCTTCTAGCGGCGGAAGCCATACTTTGAAGTTCTCCTGGGTTCCTGAATATCGTTTTTATCGTTTCCAATAGCAAATATGGCCGCAAATTTTCCTCTTCAATAACTCTGCAAGCCTCTGCATCTGCAAATTTATAAGCGTTTTTAATTTGGTGGTCCTGCGCAGAATTTGGCAAAGGAATAATAATGCTTGGCTTGCCGCAAGCAGCAATTTCAAATAACGCTCCCGAACCTGCCCGTGAGATAACTAAATCTGCAGCCGCAAAAGCGCCTCTAAGATATTTATCGTCTAAAAATGGAAAAGGGTGGTAATAAGGTTTTTCTTTTTCCTTTAAAACCACTTGGGATGTCAATTTTGTTTGTTTGAAATTTCGCTTGCCAGTTACATGCAAAACCTCAAAGTCTTTAACTATATCCGGCAAAATACTGATAATTATTTCATTAATTTTCTTAGAGCCTTGAGAACCGCCTAAAATAAGTATCAAAGGCTTATCGCCCTTTAAATTAAATAATCCTTTAGCTTCTTCTTTTGACCCCTCTAAAATTCCTTTTCTAATAGGATTGCCCACTACTACCATTTTGTCTTTTTTAAAGAAATCTGTTTTGTAAAAGGAAACGAAAATTTCTAAAGCCCATTTGCTCTCTATTTTAGCAGCCAATCCTGGCGTTGCGTCAGACTCATGCAGAAAAATTGGAATATGCAGAATTCTAGCAGCAACTGCTACAGGAAAAGAACCGTACCCTCCCTTGCTAAAAACTAAATCTGGAGCCACAAAGAAAAGATAGAAAAATGACTGCAAAATGCCAATAGGCACCTTAAAGACATCAATTATATTCTTTAGAGAAAAATATCGCCTTAATTTTCCGCTTAAAATTATCTTTGTTGTCACTCCTTCCTTTTGAAGCAAACCCTTGCTCCAACTGTCTTTGGGTCCAAGATAAAACAGCCTAAGGTCAGAGCCAAGGTAAGTTTTACGCATTTCCCTAATAATAGCTATAATAGGAAAAATATGCCCGGCGGTTCCGCCTCCTGTAAATACTATCTTCATATGGATAAGAAACGAATAAAAAACAAGAAATAAGAAATTTACACAAAACTATTTTTTCCATTCTTCAGCAACTAATTTCCGGCTTCTCTGGAAATGTTTAGCAATATTCCCAGCCCTATCATTTCGCTAATAATATGAGAGCCTCCATAGCTGATAAATGGCAAAGGAATACCCGCTATGGGCAATAAGCCATTGATGCCGCCCATATTCATTATTGCCTGAAAAATAAACCAAAAAGTAATGGAAAAACCAAGAAGTTTGGCAAATTCCGACTTTGCTCTCATACTAATTTTAAATCCTCGCCACGAAAAAATCAAAAACAAGAAAATTAGAAAGCAACTTCCCACAAATCCTGTTTCTTCCCCAATAATGGCGAAAATCGAATCCGACATAGACGAGGGCAAAAACCCAAATTTCTGCTGGCTCATACCTAAACTGAAAAACCCTTGATTGCCAAATATTTTTCCAGAGCCAATAGCAATCTGTGCCTGGTGAAATTGATAATCCCTTCCCAAAGGGTCGGCAAAAGGATGTAAGAAAGATGTAATTCGCGAAAACCTATACGGAGAAAAGAGAGCCAAAATTATCACTAATCCTCCAACAGCAAGCAAAACCAAAAAAGTGTGCCACAAGGGCGTTTTGCTCACAAAATAAGTAGCAAGGGCAGTAGCAACAATAATAAGGAAAGTGCTCATATCTGGTTGAACCATAAGCAAGATTGTTAGAGCAACCAATATAACAACAAAAGCAGCTAAAGTAGCAACAGAACCTGTTTTTGGTAATATTTTTTTATGCGCCCTGTATGTGGCATTATTTCTTTTGGACAGCCAAGCGGCTAAATAAATAAAAAAACTAATCTTTAAAAATTCTGAAGGTTGCAAACTGAAAAAAGGAAGTCTTAACCATCTTCTAGCGCCTCCAATTTTAAAACCCACGCCTGGAAAGAAAACTAACAAAGTGGCAAAAAACGACATCAAAAGTATAAATTGCGAATATTTTCGAAAGGAATTAAGCGATATTTTAAGGCAACTGAAACCCAAAACTATCCCCGCGCCCACTGCTATTAACTGGTGAATTGCATAATACCAAACATTCCCAAAATTTTTCAAACTATAGGGAAAAGATACGCTGCTTACCATTGTTATCCCAAAAACCAAGAGTGCTGCTCCTGATAAGAAAAGTGTTCTGTCAATGTGGATATTTTTTGACATATTTCTTAAAAAGTTTTCCTCTTTCTTTGTAATCTTTAAAAATTCCAAAGCTTGCGGACCCTGGAGAGAGCAAACAAACTTCACCTCTTTTTGTATGCCTCTTGGCAAAAGAAACCGCTTCTTTCATATTATGAGCCACAAACTTATCAGGCAAATTTCTCTTTTTGAGCTTTGTTATCTCTTGCCAAATTCTTTCTCCGCTTGGCGGAAAAAGAACCACATTTTTAATTTTAGCGCGAATAACTGTTTTTGCTAATTCCTTAAAATCCAATCCCCTATCATACCCTCCAATCATAACCGTGCCAATTCTGCCTTTAAAAGTTTTAATTGCCTCTACAGCCGCTTGAGGAGCAGTAGCAAAAGAGTCATTATAAAAATCAACGCCTCCCAAAGAGCCTACAAACTCCAACCTGTTAGGCAAGGGTTTAAAAGCTTTTAGAGCCTCCTTTATGGTTTTTGTGGGGATTGCAAGGATTTTAGCGACAATAACTGCGCCAATCACATTTTGCAAGTTAAATTTGCCAAGCAATTGAATTTCTCCCGCTTTGATAATTTTTTCTTGTTTCTTTCCAAAGCCATAGACAATATATCCTTTCTTGAGGTTCCGTTTCAGGGAGAAAGGAATTTTGCGCGCTTTTGATTTTTTAGCAACCATCCTTACAATTTTATCTCTTTCATTAAACACCAAATAGTCTTTTTTTGTTTGATGCTTGGTAATGTTTTCTTTAGCCTTTACATACTCCAAGAAACCTTTGTAATAATCAAGATGCTCTGGCCAAATATTTAAAAGGACGGCAATATGAGGAGCGTGCTTAATATCTACTAATTGATGGCAGGACAATTCATAAACAAAAATGTCGCCTTTTGTTGAGCGCTTTAAAAATGAGAGCACGGGTTTGCCAATATTGCCCACAAGATGAACTTTCTTTTTTGCTTGCTTTAAAATTTGGTATATTAAGGAAGTTGTTGTGCCCTTGCCCTTTGTTCCTGTAACACCAATAATTTCGCCAGGGCAGTTTTCAAAAAAAATATTTGTCTGAGAAACAACTTTTTGAGACGGTGTAAGATAAGGCTCCAAAAGACTTTTGGGAATGCCGGGAGTTTTTATAATAACATCATATTTTCTAATTGATTTCAAATAGTCTCTGCCAAACCAAAATTTAACAGGTCGCACTTTTTGAAGCATTTCCCTTGTTTTCGAATCAAAAGATTCAAAGGGTAATTTGTCGGCTACTCCAATTGTTTTATTTTTTGGCAAAAAATCCCTGAAAAACTTAAGATTGTCTTTTCCTTCTTTCCCTAATCCCAAAATAAGTATTTTTTTATTTTTTAAGTCGCTTAACTTCATTTTTTAATAACTTTTCAAAACTCTTTGGTAAATTATTCTGCTCCGACCAGCCATTTAACAATCTCTGCGCTAAGAAGTTCAACTCTGCGCCCTTATGAAAGAAATTTTTTTTGAAAAAATTCAACAAATAAAAATTTTTGCTCTCTCTTTCAACCTTTTTAAAACTTAAGTAAAAAGCAGCCAAACTTTCCTTTTTTTCGCCTACGCATTCAAAGGGTTTAGTTTTCTCTAAACCTGCCAATTGCTTAGCCAGCGGAAGCAATGATTTGTCATTAAAAAGATTTTTATGGAAAATTTGGGTTGTTTTTTTGGCACCTAAGAAAGGATAAAGGGAAGCAAAAACAAACAAGCATTTTGGACATTTGCCGCACCATTTAAGAGTTGGCTTCTTTCTGCCTGAACTTGTTTTGAAAGCCTCATTGCAGCTTAAGAACAACGGAAAGTATTTAGGGAATTTAGAGAAAATTTTAACAATTTGAATTTCGTAAAGAGGGCGCAGAAAGCTGAAATAATTAATGCTTTTTGAAAGGTATTTTTTCAAATAATTTCTAAAGCGGTTTTCAAAATCAAAAGTTTTAGAATATTGATGGTTTATCATCCGGCTAAAATATTTTACATTTCCTTCATTAGCGCTTCTTTCATTTGAAAAGGCAATATGCTTGCAATTAAAAAGCAGGCAAACCAAAACCGATAAAAAAGCCAAATAAGCAGAAAAAGGAGTGTGTCCATTAAGATACCCCTTTCTATTCAATTCCAACAATTTCGTATCTAATTTTCTTTCTGCCAAAATTTTGTTTTTTCCTTGGCTGGAACATTCAATTATTTCCTTTGAAACTCTGTTTTGCGAGAGAGAAAAAGGGTAAATTTTTCGCTTTAATTTTTTAAGCATCTCTAAAGTAACTATTGAATCCTTGCCTCCTCCAACTGGCACTAAAACAGAATTTCCTGTCACTTTTCCTAAAAGCGGCTTTTGTTTCTTGGAGTTTTTATAACAGAGAGAAGCAACTTTTATTTCTAAAAAGTTCTCCTTGGTAAAATTTATTTTATTCTTGTAAAAAAACTCTCCCATGCCATTTAAGAGGAGTTTTTTCCACCATGCAATTTGCGGCTTCGTTAAAAACCCTGCCCTAATGTCAATCTTCCTAGGTGCACACAACTTCCAATAACTAAACATTTCTATAAGCCCCAAGTGGAAAACAAAGTTGTCCAATACCTCTTTTTTAATAGAACTTACTCTCGCGGAAGGAATATTCTTAATTTTAACTTCTGGTGAGAAAGAAAAATGCGGAGGTATTTGAAAGTTAAAAGAAATTAAAAAATCATTTCCAGATATCCCATAGTTATACCCTTCGTAGACAAATTTAGGGCACTGTTTCCTTAAAGTGTTAATTTTTTTTGGCTCTAACATAAAAAATATATCTCCTGTTTTTTTAGCGATTTTATGTAAAATTTCCTAATATTACTTGCATTAATGCCTTTTCAGTTCGCCCCTAAAAATCATCCAAGCAACCTATAAATTACCCCCACAATGGCAAAGATTATGCCTAAAATCCAGAAACGAATTGTAATTTTAGTGGGGCTCCAGCCTTTAGCCTCCAAGTGATGATGGATTGGAGCGCAAAGAAATAATTTTCTATGGAAATTACGCCGCCAAATAAGCTGTAAAATTACAGATAAAACCTCAATTACCAGCAATCCGGCAATAACTGGTAAAACTACTGCCGAATCAGTTAAAAAAGCAATAACCGCCAAACTGGTAGTTAGGCCCATCATTCCGCTTTCTCCCATATAAAACTTAGCCGGAGGGGCATTATACCACAAAAACGCTAACAGTGTTCCTGTTAACACACCGCATAGAGTTGCCAAGTTAAATTGGAATTTAGAGAAAGCAATAACGCCAAAAGCAGCAAACATTATGGAAAAACTGCCAGCTGCTAATCCATCTATGCCGTCAATCACTCCCCCAGCCCATGAACCTAAAACCGCCGTAACAAAAAGAGGAATATACAACACGCCAATATTAAGGTCGCCTATACCAGGAATATGCAAGGTATGCCAGCCCAATTTGCTATAAAACCACCAACCGCCTAAAAGCCCTATAAAAACCATTGCTATCAATCTTCGGGTAAAACGCAATCCCCCGCCTGCATACTTTCCTTTGCCAAATATCTGCAAAATATCATCTAAAAGCCCTAAAAACGAAGCCGCCACAAGCAAAGCCAAAGGCAGCCATGTTTGGTCCCTTGAAAGGAAATTTAATTTCCTAAACCAAAAAACTAATGAATCATCGTTAAAAAGATGGCTAGCAACCACAGACAATCCTGAAAATAAAAAGGCACTGAACACAGTAACCAACCAAATTAAAAGGCCTCCTAAGCGGGGAACCCCCTTTTCTCTTTTTTCGTTAAGCTTGTTAAAAACTGCGGCTTCCCTGCCATCAATAGTCTTTCGTTTGTTTACTTTTCTCCAAAGATGATATCGATACAAAAATTTAATTAAAAGAGGAGCCAAAAAAAGAGATAATAAAAAAGCCGTGGTGGAAACAATCAAAATTTTAATAGTGGCTACAACAAACATAATATTCTTTAAATCTTAAGTTCCAAACCACAGATTACAGAAGCTCAATCAATACCTTCATACTTATATACACCCTCAATTAAATCTTCCATAGCCTTAAACCTGTTCTTTGAACCTAAAACAATATTTATTATAAAACTTTTATGGATTGTATCCTTTAAGACTGTTATTAAGCATCCTTTAGCCTTATTTGTGTAACCTGTTTTGCTGCCAATTATGTTAGGATATTTTTCTAAAAGAATATTTGTGTTTCCTAAGTGATGCCATAGGCCGCTTTCAGACCTAACCCGTGTTTCTTTAATAGCAGAGGCGCGCAGGATATCCGGCTTGTGAAAAATTAAATATTCCACCAACTTTTCTAAGTCTTCAACAGTAGAAACGTTATCTCCATTTTCCGTTCCTAACCCTGTAGGATTTACAAAATGTGTATTTTGTAAGCCCAGATTTTTAGCCTCAAGATTCATAAGATGCGTGAAAGCCTTAGTGCCCACAGGGGCAGTTAAAGCCTGAGCAGCATCATTGCTTGACTCTATAAGCATAATCTTTATCAAATCTTTCATTTTGAATACTTCCCCCGGGCGCAATCCTCCAGCATTTCCCTCAGTTGCAACAGCCCCTTTGCTAATTTTGATTCTTGTTGAAGACGGATAAATGTCTTCTGCAGTAAAGGCTGTCATTAATTTTGTCAAACTAGCAATAGGCAACTTTCTATTAGCCCCTTTTGAAAAAAGCAACTCCCCTTTTCCTCTCTCCTTAACCAAGTATGACAAGAAAGCAGTTGCAGGCGTATTTGAAACTAAGCTTTCCTCAATAACAGGGACAATGCGTTTCTTTGGGCGCAGAGCCTCTGATTTTAATACCAGAGAGGAATTAAGGTGCGCTGTAAGAATAATTGGCTTTTTGCTGCTGAGAATTTTAAAATACAAGAAGTTCTCAGCATTCTTTTGAAAATCATTTACAAACCACCAAAAAGGCAAACTAAGCAAAATAGCAGCTAATAAAAGTTTAATGTTTTTCGTTATTAATTCAGGCATTATTTTTTAATTTCAAGATGGAGCTCTTTTAACTGTTTAGCAGACACTTCTGCAGGGCTTTGCATCATAAGGTCTTTTCCATCGCCTGTTTTAGGAAAAGCAATCACTTCGCGGATACTGTTTTCTCCCCTCAAAGCCATTAATATTCTATCCAATCCTAAAGCAATCCCTCCGTGAGGAGGCGCGCCATAAGTAAACGCTTCCAGCAAATGGCCAAATTTTTGGTGAATCGCCTCTTTCTTATGGCCAAGAAATTCAAAAATGGCTTCAAGAAGTTCGGATTCGTGAATTCTTAAGGACCCCCCGCCAATCTCTGAACCATTAAGGACAATATCATACTGATGGGCAATAACTCTTTCGGGCTCTTTGTTAATTCTCTTTATAACATCTTTCATTGTTTCTCCGGGATTAAACTTTGGCCTAGTGAAAGGATGATGCATTGGCCCCCATTTTCTTTCCTCTTTTTTCCATTCAAAAAGCGGAAAGTCGCAAACAAATAAAAATGCTAAGGTTTTCTTATCAGACTTGTTGGGCCTTAAGTCAGGCTTGTCAGAATTATACTTTCTAATAGCCTCTTCATAAGTTATGCGAGGAAAAGGAAACTGCAATATCTTTTTTTCAGGGGCTATTTTTTCTATTATCTCTTTAAAGAGATTTTCTGTAATGCGTAATATATCTTCTTGAGTTGGAAAATCCATTTCTAAATCCAATTGAGTAAACTCTGGCTGCCTATCCCCTCTTGTGTCTTCATCACGAAAACACCTTGCTATCTGAAAATACTTCTCTATGCCAGCTACCATTAGAAGTTGTTTGTATTGCTGAGGCGATTGCGGAAGAGCATAAAATTTACCCGGCTCTAACCTTGATGGCACTATATAATCCCTTGCTCCCTCTGGCGTTGATTTTGTTAAAATTGGAGTTTCTATCTCAACAAAACCTCTCTCTGAAAGCCAGTTTCTAATAAGATTTATGAATTGGTGCCGAAAACGGAGATTTTCTTGTAATCGTTGGCGCCTAATGTCAAGATACCTGTATTTCAATCTTAACTTTTCGCTTATATCGTATCCGCTTGTTTGCACTGAAAATGGCAAAGTTTTGGCTTGGGTTAATATCTTTATTTTTTTTGCCTTAATCTCAATACTGCCCGTGGCAATTTTGGGATTTTCCATTCCCTTAGGCCTTTTTTTAACTTCACCTATCACCTCTATTACCCACTCTGCGCGCAATTTTTCCGCTAACTGATAAACTTCTGGTTCCAAATCTGGAGCAAATACTATTTGAACTAAATCACTCTTATCTCTTAAATCAATAAAAATAACTTTTCCGTGGTCTCTTCTTCTGCTTACCCATCCGCAAACCTTAACTTGTTCATCAATATGCTTTGAAGCTTCAATGGCAAAAATTCTTTGCATAAATCAAAAATTACTCAGTTTTATATAACCAAACTAAAATTCAACTAAATTTAATTATTTTAGATACTTCTCTATCTCCTCTAGAATTCCATTGGGCGTAAACTGCGTTTTAATCAAGTATTCTTCTGCTCCTAAATCCAAAGCCTTCTTCTTTATAACAGGGTCGTCGTAATTGGAAAAAACAATTACTTTTGGCTTTAAATTATCAAGGGATGTTTTAAGCTCTTTTAAAACAAAAGTTCCATTTTTTGCGGGCAAAAGGATATCCAAAAGCACAAGGTCTGGCTTTTTCTCTTTTAGCACTTTCAATCCTTCTTCTGCGCTATCGGCTAAGAAAACCTCAAAACCCCTCTCTGAAATCTTGTGAGCATACATATCCCTCAATAATTTCTCGTCTTCAATTATTAAAACTTTTTTCATATAATCGGCAAATCTAATTTGACCTTTCCCTATTTCATATTAAATAAGTTTCTTGGGAAAATCAAATTTTAGTTGATTATTTAACTAATTTGTAGATATCCCCAGCGCCCATAACAATTACAACTTCTCTATCTTTCAAATTATCTTTTAAATAGTTCAAAAGTTTGCTTTTTTTTAAATAAATTGCTTCTGAACTGTTAATGCTCTTGGCTAACTTCTTTGAACTAATTTTTCTTTTAATTCCGCTTTTCTCCCGACCAGCAACACCATAAATATCTGTAATAATAAGTTTATCAATCAAATTATCTCCAAGGGCGTTTCTAAAGACTCTTACAAAATCTTTAAACAAATAATAAGTCCTTTGGTATTGGTGAGGCTGAAAACAGCACCAAATTTTCCTTTTAGGATACTTTTCCCGCGCTGCTTCCAGAGTAACTTTAATTTCGGTAGGATGATGGGCATAATCAGAAACAATTGTCACTTTCCGCGTTAGTGCGCGTTGATATCTGCGCATATCCGCTTTTACAATTTCAAAACGCCGCCAGGCTCCTTTATATTTTGAAAGGGCAGCAAACGATATTTTATCAGGAATCCGGAGCGCCCTGGCGCAAGTTAGAGCCGCTGAAGCATCATAAACATTGTGCTCCCCGGGCACTTTCAAAATTTTCTTCAACAGATTGCTGTCTCTCTTATTAGGGAGATAATTTTGGACTTTAAATTGCTTTTTCAAAACGTGCTTGTTTTGCATCTTAGCGCCGGAAATAAAATAATGAGACTTAAGTAAGTTTAAAATAACTTTGTTCTTTTTGTTGGCTATAAGAATCCCTTTTCTGGGCAAATGTGAAATAAATTTAGAAAACGCTTTTAATTCATTGCTAAAATTCTTGTAATAATCCAAATGTTCTTTTTCTATATTCGTTAAAACAATAATTTTTGGCCAATAGTTTAAAAATGAAGCCTGCCACTCATCGGCTTCTATAAGAAGGTATTTGCTTTTTCCCATTCTAAAATTTGTATTGCCGAATTCTTTCAATTTTGTTCCAATGATAACCATGGGGTCAAAGCCCGCTTTTATCAAAATCAAAGCTGTCATTGCCACAGTTGTGCTTTTGCCATGAGTTCCTGATACTGCAATTGTAAAGTATTGTTTTGTTAATTCGCCTAATGCTTCAGGATAACTTTGGCATTTTATTTTTAATTCCTTAGCCCTTTTCAATTCCGGATTGCTCTTTTTAATTGCTGGGCTATATACAACCAAATCCGCATTTCTAGGCAAATTTTCCTTTTTATGCCTGCCACAGAAAATTCTGATGCCTTCATCCCTCAAAAAATCTGTAATCTCAGAAGAAACTAAATCAGAACCACTTACTTGATGGCCTTTTGCCAAATAGTACTGAGACAAAGCAGATATTCCTATTCCGCCAATACCAATAAAATGAACGCGCATATAGAAGCAATCTTAAACAAAAATTTAGAGAGCAACTAATTAAAAACAACTAAAAAATAAATTAACTGCAAGTCATCAGAGGTATTTTTTCCAAAATTATATATTCCGGACCTGTGCGTTTAAGGCGGCTTTCCATTACCTCAACAGAATTTACCGCAAAATTTGCCTTAAATTCTTCTTCAATTTTTGGCCTTTCCTCAGGTTCTATCTGTCGCCACACCCAAGCACGCAACCGGGCTAAAGTGATATGCGAAGTAAATGGTTTTATGTCAGGATGCAATCCATAACCCAAAAGTTCCTTCTGCAGATTGCGGGCAAGCTGTTTGAGAAGAGGCAAATTTTCTGTCAAAAGCCATATCATACGCGGAGGCATTTTGTTTAAAGGCCCATAGACGATTTTATTAAAATTTATAACAAACGGTTCTATTGCCTTTGTTGCTTCTTTCACCGCTTGAATAACATCAAGCAGTTTTCTATCAGGAACATTGCCCAAAAAGCAAAGGGTAATGTGCAAATTTTCCTCTTTCGTCCAACGGCAAAGTTTGCCCTCCCTGAATTCTTCAGGAAAGAGTTCTTCGATTTCTCTCTGTTTTGCAATAATCCTCTTCTTAATATCCGAGGGAATATTTATAGCAATAAATGTGCGCCTTGAGCCTGTTTTCACCATAATTTAATAGACCTGCTTTTCTTTAGCCATTCTATCACTTTCACCATCCCTTTTCAAACCTTGAATCACTTAAAATATATACACAGTCTAACTGTGCAATTAAAATCAAATCCAAAAACTCAAAATGCAAATCTCAAATCTAAAAAGTCCTTTTTCTGTTTTAGCCCTTGCTTATTTTTCTGGTACCTCTGATATTTTGGGTAATTTTCCATCCTTCCGGCGTTCTTTTTGGGAAATTATTTCCAGAGGAGTAAAGATTTCGAAACACCTCGGAGATATTATCAGTTGTAGGGTCAAAACCAATAAAAAAACCTACCTCTTTTATCATTGGTAGGTGCACGATGCTTGGAGTGCTTACGAGTATTACATCCTCTTTTCTCAACCCATATTTTTCTAGTTTTTTCTTTAATAGGTCAGCTTTCTTGTATCGGTCAAGTTCTCTCCACAATTTACCATTGGCTATGTTTTGATAAAAATCTAATTGAGTGCCCTCAGCGAAATCTAAAGGTAGTTTTTCTCTCAGTTTATCCATGACAAATTGAGGGTTGGAACTTAAAGCGCCTACTAAGAAATTTCGCTTCTTCAAATTCATCACTGCTTCCCTTAATCCGTTTACTAAATTATTCCGGGAATAATGCAAAGCAAGGCTCTCTAATCCGCTTTTAGAAAAGCCCTTGTACAATCTTCCTAATTCCTGCAAGCCCCAAGGGCCGAAAAACTTCTTTTCTTGATAAATTCTGTCTATTTCCTTAACTTCTTTCTCTTTCTGTAAAAGAATCAATAAATCCTTAATAGCGCCAACTTTGCTTTTGAAGAGAGTGCTGAAAACTATCAGTTTTTTAGGATAGGTTTTCATCAAATAGTGGTGATTTAAGAAATCTTTTATGTATGAGACTGAAGATATTTCTCAAACCACTTTGATGATAAAGATATAAACTTTTTTCTGGCTGTGTATCCTTCAAATTTGTGGTCTGCTTCCTTAACTATAATTCTCCTTGAGGATTTTGTCAAGTATTTCATTAACTCCTTGCTAAATTCCTTTGGAACATCTTTGTCCTTTTCACCATGCAAAATTAAAATAGGAAAATTCATTTGAGAAACGAGAGGGCTATAATCTCGAGATTCTTGAAGATATTTAATGTCCATTCTGTATTTAGGAGTATCAAAATATCCTTTACTTCTCCAATTTCTAATATCCTGAGCAGTAAGCCAAAACTTCATCAATCTCTTTTGCTGAAAAGCCGGAGCAACAAAAACCAAGGCTTTTGCTACCGGTCTCTTCAACAAAAAAAGAGTTGTAACTACCGCTCCCAAACTATGGGCTAAAAAACCAATTCTTTGGTTATCAATATTTTTTTGCCTTGCTAAAAAATCAAAAGCCGTTTTTAAATCCTTTACTTCGCCTGCTATACAAACATCTTTATAATCCCCCTCCGAATCACCGCATCCGGAGAAGTCAAACCTTAAAGAAAAAATCCCATTCCGGGCAAGTTTCTTTCCAAGTTCAACAAACTTTCTCTGCGACTTAGTTTGATGAAAACCATGCACCATTAAAACAGCAGGCTTCTTGCCAGCACCTATAGGTTGGGTTAATACTCCCCACAATTTTTTTCCTTTGTGGTTTTTAAACACAACCGGCTTTTCTTTTATTCTTATCATAATAATTTTGCTTCAAGTTGCGAAAAATGGTCCACAACTAAATCAGCTTTCTCTTTAACAATATCGCTTTTAGGTTGAAAAGCAACGAAAAATCCTGACTTTTCACCCATAGGCAAATCTGTAATCGAGTCGCCCACAACCACAACATTTTCCTTCTTAACCCCGTAATTTTTCACTTTTCTCTCCAAAATCTCTGCTTTTTCATAACGAGTAACAACTCTCAAAATCTCGCCAGTTGACACTTCTCTTTCAAACTTGATTTTAGTGCCTTCAGCAAAATCTAAGGGTAAAATCATCAATAGGGTGTTCATCACAAATTGCATATTCGAACTTAGAGCCCCTAGCCTCCAACCATTTCCTTTTAATTTTTCCAAGCATCGTTTTGCTCCTTTCATTAAATGACTTTGACAATACTTCAGAGATTCCTCTTGCAATTGTTTTTTAGCAAATCCCTTATACAACCTTATCAATTTTTCCATTCCAAAAGGGCCTTTCTTTTTTCTCCGCTGATATTCTCTATCCAAACACTCCACTTCTTTTTTCTTTCCTAAGTTCACTAAAATATCCTTAGAAGCGCCTAGTTGAGTTGATATTAGAACTCCATCGACATCAAAAACTATTAATTTTTCAAATTCATTACCCCGCATTTTATTATTGATTGGCTTGAATAAGCAATAAGAACTTCAATTTCTAATTCTCAAACATTTAAGCTCAAAGCGCATTTCCCTTTGTCATTGCGAGGAACGAGCGGAGCGATTCTCTCCCTGTCATTACGAGGACCTCCCTCTTGTCATTGCGAGGACCTCCCTCTTGTCATTGCGAGGACCTCCCTCCCTGTCATTGCGAGGAAGGAGCGAAGAGACTCCTTCTCCTTGTCATTGCGAGGACCTCCCTCCCTGTCATTGCAGGAAGGAGCAATTCCTCTCTCCTGTCATTGCGAGGAGCGAACGGAGTGAGCGACGAAGCAATCCCTAGGTGTTGCTTAGCTTAGCTAAGCAAAACCAAGCATTCTAATTTTGAATTTTGAATTGCAATTTTGCATTTTGAGATGTGACAACGAGTCCGGGTCTCGTTGACAAGAATGCCAAAACACAACAAGATGTCAAATGTTAAATGTCAAATCTAATAAATGAAAAATGAAAAGTGAAAAATGAAAAACTAAAATCTAAAATTAAAAGAGGCTTTGAATTTTGAATTTTGAGATATCATTTTGAGATTTGAGATTTGAGATTTTGCTTTTCTAATTTTGAATTTTGAATTGTCATTTTGAGATTTGAGA
>JAGGVK010000019.1 GCA_021158045.1 bacterium
ATTTCTTTTAATTTTAGATTTTAGATTGTTATTTTTCATTTTTCACTTTTCATTTTTAATTTAATTTGATTTTAGATTTTACATTGTCATTTTTCATTTTTCACTTTTCATTTTTCATTGCCTTGCAAGGAGTCCTGCTGAAGGCGGGACGACGCGGCAATCTCATTACCTAATTACAATATTTAAAATCTTATCAGCAACAAATATTTTCTTTTTTATATTTCCCTTGCTGACCCATTTTCTTACCTTCGGATTTTGGAGGGCTGCTTTTTCTACCTCTTTTTGAGAAGAACCCCGCGGCATTTCAAGAATCGCGCGTTTTTTCCCATTAACCTGCACCACCACATTCACCTTCTCTTCTTTAATAATCAATTGATTATATCGAGGCCATTTACTCTTAAAGATAGAACTTCTGTACCCTAAAAGATGCCAGAGTTCTTCAGCCATATGAGGTGCAAAAGGCAATAAAATTTTCAAAAATTTCCCAATATCCCTTTTTGAAAGAACTCCTCTTTTCTTTTGGCCTGTATGAGCCAAAGCCGCTTGATTATTTTGCAATCGAGACCATTCATTGCAAAATTCCATCAAAGCACTCACCGCTGTATTAAATTTCATTTGCTCAATATCATCAGAAACTTTTTTGATAGTTTTATGCAACAAAACTTCTAATGCCCGCAAAGTCGCATATTTTTTACTGGCATCTACAAAAGACAACTCTTGCGTGCATATTGCCCAAACTTTCTGAAGAAATCTATGCACTCCCCTCACCCCTTTCGTATCCCAAGCAATTGCTTGTTCAAAAGGGCCCATAAACATCTCATACACTCTCAGGGTATCGGCTCCAAATTCATCAATGACATCATTGGGATTAATAACATTGCCTTTTGACTTTGACATCTTAATCCCTCCTTCTCCAAGAACCATACCATGAGAGGTCCTCTTCTTATAAGGTTCAGGACCAATTGACTTCGGCACAACGCCAATATCCCACAAGAATTTAAAAATAAACCGCGAATATAAAAGATGTAATGTTGTGTGTTCCATTCCTCCGTTATACCAATCAACAGGCATCCAATATCTAAGTTTTTTAAAAGAGGCAAGCTCTTTATTGTTTTTAGGGTCACAATAGCGAAGATAATACCAGTTGCTCCCTGCCCAATTAGGCATCACATCAGTTTCCCGCCTCGCAGGCCCACCGCATTTAGGGCATTTTGTTTCAACCCATTCTTTTACTTTTGCTAAAGGAGACTCCCCTGTTGAAGTAGGCTTGTAGTTTTTAATTTTTGGCAATTTAACAGGCAAGTCTTTTTCCGGCACCGGCACCCATCCACACTTAGGGCAGTATATAAGGGGAATGGGCTCTCCCCAATAGCGCTGCCGTGAAAAAACCCAGTCTCTCAGTTTGTAGTGAACTGCTTTTCTGGCTTTTCCTTTTTGCTTAAGAAATTCAAATATTCGCCCTCTTGCCTTTGGCGATTCCAAACCATCAAACCTTCCCGAATGAATTAGTATCCCCTCTCCCGTATACGGCTTGCTATACCTGCCATCACTGAGGTAAAACCCAAAATGAGATTTTTCAGACGGATTAGAAATCACTTCCTTTAGGGGCAAATTAAATTGCCTGGCAAAATCAAAATCTCTTTCGTCATGAGCAGGAACTCCCATAATGGCTCCTGTGCCATAATGCGCCAAAACATAATCAGCAACAAAAACAGGCATTAACTCATTGTTTGCAGGATTAACTGCTTTTATTCCTTCTATTTCAACGCCTGTTTTCTCGGCTGTTTTTTCCAAGCGTTCTCTTTCTAATTTGTTCTTTGCTCTTTCAATATATGCTTCAACAGCTTTCCTATTTTTAATTTTTCCTGTTTGAAGAATAGTTGGAAAAGCCGGATGCTCGGGGCTGAGCACCAAAAAGCTTGCACCAAAAATGGTGTCTAGGCGGCTTGTAAACACAGTAATTGATTGCTCCAAACCAAAAAGTTGAAATTCAACCTCGTGCCCCTCGCTTTTTCCAATCCAGTCGCGCTCTAATGTTTTTACCCGCTCAGGAAAATCAACTTTATCTAAATCGCTAATAAGGCGCTCAGCATACTTGGTAATGCGCAACATCCATTGTTCTTTTTCTTTCCTTACAACCTTTGTGCCACACCGCTCGCAACGCCCATTAACAACCTCTTCATTTGCCAATCCAATCTTACAAGACGGACACCAATTAATAGGTATTCTCTTTTTATATGCCATCCCATGCTTAAAAAGTTGCAAAAAAATCCACTGAGTCCATTTATAATATGATGGGTCGCTAGTTGTTATTTCTCTTGACCAGTCAAAACTCAAACCAATTCTTTTCATTTGTTGCTTAAAAATACGGGTATTGCGTTTTGTAACTTTCTCAGGAGGTATTCCGGTTTTAATAGCATAATTCTCTGTTGGCAAACCAAACGCATCCCATCCCATAGGAAACAAAACATTAAAACCTTCCATTCTTTTTTTAATTGCTAATATATCCAAAGCAACATAAGGCCTGCAATGGCCTAAGTGTAAACCTGCCCCTGAAGGATAAGGAAACTCAACCAAAATATACTTTTTTGGTTTTTTGGAATTGTCTTTGGTGCGAAAAATACCCCTTCTTTCCCATTCCTTTTGCCATTTCCTTTCTATCTTTTGGGGATGATATGCTTTTTTCATAATGCCCCTAATTTACTTTCATTTGATAAGATTGTGTTTGCCTTGTTCTTTAGAAAATTATTTTTTATTTTATCATTTTTTTTCATTTTAACAAGTAAAAAGGGAGCATGCTCCCTTTACTTATATCAACGGTTATCCTAGTTATCTTGGTTACTTTGGCTACCTTGATTACTTTTTAAGAAAATTATTTGACCGCTTTCAAAAAATCCTCTGCAAACTCGTCTAATGCTTTAGTTATTATCTCCCGATAGTTAGGAATATGCTTTACAAAAAAGTTTTCCATTTGCTTTTCAGTGGGTTTTTTCTCAACCATCTTTACATAATCAGCCATTCCCTTTTTGTCTAAATTATCCAAAGAAATTAATCCTAATCGGCGCTGAAGTTGTTCCGACAGCCGCTTTTTGTAGAAAAACAGTTCTTCTTCAGGCAAAACAATGCCTGCTTTTTTCACCAATTTATCTACAAAGACTGTAATAGGATTTTTCTCAAGCTCAAGATGGCTTGTATTTATTTTTACTTGCATAGAGAAATATGAATTGTTTAACTCTCAACCTTTATTGCTTAATTATTATTTAAATTTTTGATAGCCTTTATATTATTTATTTTCCAGCTCAATGCCTATTCTTTCCAGGAATTCTGGCTTAAAAAGCTTCTTTATCGTTTCTACCCCAAGATTATCCACCCATTTTTGGAGACTATTGTTAATTGCGTCTCTTAAAACTTCCGCATATTGCTTAGGGACCCCGCTCTTAGAACTCTCTAAAACCTGTAAGACTTTGTTTTCTTGCAATAAAAGATTGTAATCGTGTTGAAAACGAGAATACTCCCGAATAGCCCTCCCCCCTATTCCTTCAGATTGAGAATAAAAATTCCAAAGCTCCTTACCAGCGCCCGCTTTTACAATTTCATCGCCTTGAGAAGGCAAATCATATTCGGGAATCCTTCCTAAAGCCCTTACTGTATATGTATGCACAGGGCCAATAATATGTTTTATGCGAATTCCCATCTCTCCGCTTTTAGGCCAAACAATAATTGTATCTTTATTATTATAGTAAATCCCCGGTTCTCTCACCACATATGGAGGAGCGCCTTCTACCTGTCCTATTTCTTTTCCTGGAGGAGTAATATGATGGGTCCTTGATATTTCCTCCTTGCCTGTTGCTGCAGAAAAAATCTCTTTTCCTTTATGCGCGCCTTCCATCCGGGAAATCTTTTCCCTAAATGCTTCTTTAGGCATTTCCCTATGTATGCCTTTCTCGCTTCCCTTAAGAATCTTAGGACCTTCTGAGATATTTTTATGTCCTTGAATTGTCTCAGGAGGAATATGTGAAACATTTGCCCCTTCCTCTGGAGCGCCTGACACCCTGTTCTGAAGCGCTTCCTCACTGCCAATCCCTTGAGGAATATTGATATCTTCATCTCCTTGGGTTAATTCAGGAGATACATTGCTTACATTTTTAGAGGGTTCTTCTGCCATACCCGGCACCGTTGCCTCTTTTTCAGGATTTATCCCTTTTCCTCCTTCAGCTATTTTCTTTTGTAAATCAAGAAGTTTTTGATGATAAATTGAATGCTCTGAGCCAGAAACAGGGATTGCTTTCTCCATTATTCTCCGATGCATCTCATCAACCAACCCTATAGGCGCCTTATCTTCTCCACCCATCATATAGACTGCCTTGGTTATATCCTCATTGCTGGCAGCAGAAGGATTTTCAAAAATTCCTTGAAGAAATTCTTTGTTCTGGAGAATATTATGAATTTGCTCAGCGGTTAATTTATTTGTTTGCTCCAAAATTCTGTTTTTGATTTCATCGTTACTAAAAATCGCGGCAAAATCTATTTTCTCGCCCGGCTGAATCAAACTTGGGTCTCCTGAATGTATTCCATAGGCAAGGGGATGTTCAGCAATCTTATCTTTCAAGGCATCTATGATAAATATCTTTTTTGCCTCATCCGCTTGCGTATTCCCTAAATCATCAAATAAGCCATGTTTTTCCGCCTGCCGCTCAGCAAGAGACCAAAGAGTATCCCCTTTTTCAACGGTCTCTACGCTTGGTATTTCCGGCTTCAGCTCTATATGAGACAGAGGCGGTCCCCCCGGCACTTCCGACGGTTGAGGCGTTTCTCCAGGACGAGGGACAACTGGCTCTGGAGAAGGTTTATTGGTCTGGAAATGTTGGTAACGATATTCTTCAGAAGGCGGTAGAGTTGGCTTCTCTTGTTCTTTAGGAATTGACACAGGCTTTTTCTCTGGCTGATGCTTGGCTTTAGCTAAGTGTGCTAATGCTTCTCCAGCAAAAAAGCCAGCAGCAAAACCGCCTACTCTGCCGGCTATCCTCAATGCTTCTGCTTGTTTTTCCTTCGAAATTTTCTGGCGAATTATTTTTTCAAGATTTTCATTGGCTTCTTCAACACGCTCTTCCTTATTCCCTAACTTTTCCCTTTCAACCTCAAAAACTTTCTCCCTAAGTTTTGCATATTCCTCTGGCTGCTTCTTTCTGAATTCCTCATCAAAAAGTTGGGCTCTAGCACGAGCAAGAGTTTCTCTGCTAACACCTCCTTTCTTTTCTTCTTCTATTATGTCTGCTGCAGAAATTTTTCTTAATACCTCAAACCCTTTCTTCTTCCTAATCAAATACTCCATCCCTGCTTCTCCAATCCTCATTCCGGCATAGCCAAGTAAAACATTTCTTGCTATTGGGCATGCTCGAGCAATAATACCGGCTATAGAAAAAACACCCGCTGTTACCAATCTCGCTTTCTGCGTTTTTCCGCCTCTTATTAAAGGATGTCTAAAAACCTTTTCTGTTCCTTTGGCAAGCTTGCTAAGGAATTTTCTTTTTCTGGACATTACATCTACTTCTAAAAATCTTTGCTTCTCCTCAGAAATCTCAAGCGCTTTAACTAATTTAATTCTCTTTTCTATTTCCTCCTCTGGCAATTCCCCTTTTTCTAATAAATACTTTCTCAAGGCAGACAAATGATTATTTCTCCGTTCTTTGTAAAGACTTTCTAATTTCTCTTTTAATTTAAGGGATTTAGTTTTTTCATATTCCTTTTCTGTTTTTAGAATCTCTTCTCCTATTTTAGAATATTTTTTCTCTTTATTTTCAATTTGTTCTTGCTTTGCCACGGCTAGTTCCGCTAACACATTCTCAAATAATTCTTTTTTTACTCCGTTTTTGCCTTCTCCCCCTGACTGCCAAAGTTCTCGGGCTATCTTTTGAGCGTCTCTCATCTTTCTCTTTCCTCTCCGGCCGCTTATCCAAGCATCTACCATTCGCGCAGCCCCTAATGTAACCCCTGCTGTCACTCCACCAGTAAGCGCGCTAAGGCCTATCCCTGCCCCTACATAAATTCCTGCTCGCCCCAAAACTCCAGCCCATTTCTTCCACTTAGGAGCCTTTTCCTCAACCAAGAATAAAGCCCTTTCCTGCAATATCTGTTCTTGTCTTTCAATGGCTTGCTTTATCACTTCCCTGTGTATGCCTAAAGATTTAGCCAAGAATTCAATTTCTGCCTCCTGTTTTTTCCTTGTTCTAAGAGCCTCTTTTTTGGCAGAAACAGTTGTTTCTAAAACTTCTTCAATTTTATCTGCGAACTCTTCCCCAATTTTTTTACTCTCCACATACGCCAACTTATCGAGAAGTTTCTTTTTCTCAGCCGAAGAAAGATTTGCTTCCTCTATCTTTGCCCTATAAATCAGCATTTTCTCACTCACTCTTTCTTCCTTTTTTCCTTCCTTTTTTCCTTCATTTTTTTCTTTTCCTGCTTCTTCCATCCCTTCTTTCTTTTGCTTTTTCTTTTCTTGTTCTTTTCCTTCCTCTTCTCTTTCTCTTGCTTCCCCTTCTTTTTTTTCTTCTTGGGCTGATTGTTCCTCTTCCGATTTCTCCGGCTTTCTCTCCCACACATCATCAGGAGAAGGATTTTCTCTGTGGTTCATAGTTTTTTAGCTAATTAACAATTAAATATCAGATTTAAAATCATTGGCCGTTTATTTATTTTATTCCTGCGCCAATAAATTTTTGCTTTCTATAATTATACCTCTCTATGCCTCAAAACGTCAACAACCTGTTCGGCAGCCATTATCATTGGTTCTGCAAAAGGCAGAGGGGTCTCCTCAGGATGGGCGCAGTAATTAAGTTTTGATAATTTCTCAGCAGTCAAGCGCTGGCTAATTGCTAAACTGAGCAAATTAATCCTCATGCCAACATCTTTCTTGCCTCCAAAAACCTGAGCACCAATCAACCGGCTATTTTTCTGGTTAAAAACCAGCTTAATCTCTAATGGTTTAGCGCTCATTTGCGATGGATATTGGTTAGTTGATTGAGCGCTGGCAACTTTCACACTTATCTTTTCATTTTTTGCTTCTTTTTCAGTTAAGCCTACTCTGCCAACAGCATAATCAAAAAAGCAAGAGACCGCTGGATTCAACACACCCTCAAGTTTTTCTTTTTTTCCTGCTATATTCATTCCTGCAATTTTCCCCATTAAAACTGCCGTTGTTGCAAGCTGCGACGGAATAGGCTTTTTCGTGATGAAACTTTTCGCTTGGGCGCAATCCCCTATTGCCCATATTCCTTTTTGCGAGGTCTGGCAGAACTGGTTAACCAAAATCCCAAATTTTCCCAACCGACAATCCAATTTTTGAGCCAACTCAACATTTGCCCTTACTCCGCAAGAACAAATTACCAAATCAAAACCGATATTCCCTCTTGAAGTGACAACCATTTTCTTTTTAATCTCTTTCACCTGAATCCCTAACTTTACTTTTATTCCTTTTTTCTCTAAAATTTCCTTAACCTTATTTGCTAAACCTATATCATAAGCTCCCGGCATCAGTTGGGAAGCAACTTCTAATATGGCAACGCTTTTCCCTTTCTCTCTTAATAAAGATGCCACCTCTATTCCAATAGCCCCACCCCCAATAATAACTACTTTTCTGGCTTTTTTTGCTGCTTTAGAAATTTTCTTTACATCTCCAGCATCTCTTAAAGTGAAAACATTTTTTGCGTTTTCAATGCCCAAAATAGGAGGGATAAATGGTTTAGCCCCTGTAGCCAAAACTAAATTCTTAAATTCTATCTTTTTGCCTTTTTTAGTTGTAGCAATGCGTTTTTGGGGAAAATTCACAAAACCGGTTATTTCATCAACCAAAAAAGAAATTCCATTTTTTTGAAGCATTTTTTCGTCTGGATGCACAATTTGGCTTAATCTTACTTTGCCAGCAATTGCATACGGCTCTGAACAACGAATAATAATGCCTTTTTCGTTTTTAACCAAAAGAATTTTGCTTTTTGGAGACAACTTTTTGTTCGCTAAACCAGCTAAAATGCCTGCTGGACCTCCTCCTATAATAAGCGTATCTGCTTTTATCATATATTTTTAGTTAATAGTTAGAAAGGCGAAGATGCCAGAATATATAAATCACAAAAATTACATAATTCCACACTCTTCTACGACTCCTTGAAAATATTATTTAGCGAACGATTAAAAGCCGTAAGACGCTCCTTGAGTTTCGGATGCAGGCTTTCCTGCTCAAGGATTAACTTCGTGCTTTGCTGGGCAAGGGAGTGCGCAAAATAAGCACCTAACTTTTCCTCAAAATCGCCAGTTCTCTTTAAAGAGGGCAACATCTTATCAACGCCCTCATCTAACTTCTTTTTGCCCAAAACAATATAAAATATCGGAAGATGCTTAAGTTTTTTTAGCTCAACATTGTCTCCCTTAATTGTTAATCCATACTTTATTGTAGCACCTCCTTCTTTGTTTTTATTCTCTGTTTCTTTTACCTTTTTTTGGTATCTTTCGTCGTTTTCCAACCTACTAAAATTTACACTCTCCACTTCGTCTAAAGCGCAAATCACATTGCCTGTTTTTCTATCCAATAAAATATTATCTACTCCACCGACAATGTCATCGTAACGAGAAGTCCTGACAGCTATAAACCTCTTGCTAAACACTTTGTTAAATATAATTGTCTTCAGCATTTCCAATTTTCTTCCTTTGTTTTCCCTTTCTAACCTATCAATTTCTTCAGCGGTGTAATTTTTCTCTTCCATCTCCTTTCTCCATTTTCTCTCCATTTGTTCTACATACTTCTTATCTGCCACAATTTTGTTTTTAGGATAACAGCAAGTATATGGGCTCATATCCACCCTGCATTCCTTGTCAACCGGAATGCCCTGCTTTTTAAGCCTCTCTGCTAATTCTAAAGATAGGTTTTCGAGCTTTTCTATTGGCTTTCTTTCTTTGTTCTCAGCGCTTTCCTTCTCAATAAAGAACTTTGGTTGTTCAAAATTCGTTCTCATACTGGCCTCCTTTAAAATTATACATTAAATAATTTATTTTTCCAAGCAAAAAAGAGTTTTAGCATTTTGAGCGGTAATTGCAGCCACCTCGTTTAGAGACATCTGTTTTGCTTCTGCAATATGCCTAACAACATATTTCACAAACTCCGGCCTATTGCGTCTTTTGCCTTCTTGGGGAGGAGTTAAATAAGGGCAATCTGTTTCCACGAGCATCTTTTCCATCGGCACTTTCTGGAGCACATTATCCAAATCCATTTTGAATATTATGCCATCAAAGCCCAAATAAAAACCCATTGATAAATACTCTTTTGCCTGAGTAATATTTCCGGTAAAACAATGAATCACTCCACAAAGTTTTTTGCCCTTTATATTTTTCAAAATCTCTATCAGTTCATTGTGAGCCTTGCGGCAATGAAAGATAATCGGCAAACCTAATTCTTGAGCCAATAATATTTCTTTTTCCAGAACTCTCTTTTGCATATCTTTCTGCCTTTCTTGTTTTTCTTTTTCCTTTGGCAATTGCCAGAAATCCAAACCAATCTCCCCTATAGCAACTACCTTTGGAGATTCAGCTAAAGCCTTGTATCTGTCTCCTCTGAACACTTCTTTGCCTAAATTCTCCGGATGTAAACCAACAGCAGCAAAAACGCCCTCTTTATAGCGTCGAGCAATTTCAACTGCCTTTCGAGAACTTTCATAATCAATTCCCACATTTATCATCCAGATATTATCTCTTAAGCATTTATTTGCTACCTCGTACCTGTCTTTATCAAAGGCAGGCAAATTCAAATGGCTGTGAGTATCAAAAAGCATAGTAAATATTTTCTAAACACTCTTATACGCTCCCCTAACCTTAAATCTTTGGAAACAACGCCTTCCCTCTTTTGATACGAAACCGATATACTCCCTCTCTCGCTTCTGGAGGCAATATTCCTAATTGAGAAAACATCTTCTCTGCAGTTTGTGGCAAAAAAGGTTGGAGCATTTTAGCAATATGAAATAGCATAAGGAGCAAATCGCAAATATCCCTTTCTTGATGTTCGGATTTCTCCCAAGGGCGATTTTTGTCTATATGCTTATCGCAAAAACCTACCAACTCCCAAATTAAAAACAAGGCTTTATTAAACTTAAATTGCACCAAAGCAGCCTTGAACCCTTTTTCAATTCTGCTAATTTCTTTCTGAACTTCGTTTTGCGCTTTTAGGTCTCGCGCTTTGAATTCCTTTTTCACCCTTTCAGCCATTGCCAAAACTCTCGCTGCCATATTGCCTAATCCTTTGGCAAGGTCTGAGTTATAACGCTCAATGAACTTCTTATACGTAAAATCGCCGTCTTCAGCCGGAGGGATTTCCCTTAGCAGAAAATATCTTACTGGGTCGGCTCCATACTTCTTTATAAGTTCAAAAGGGTCGACAACATTGCCAACGCTTTTTGACATCTTCTTTCCATTAACTGTCATAAAGCCATGAACAAATATTTGATTTGGCAAGGCAATCCCTGCTGAAAGCAACATACCAATCCAATAAACCGCATGAAACCTTAAAATATCCTTGCCGATAATATGCAATTTCTCTCCTTTTTGCCAAAAATTTTCAAAGTCTCTTGCGTTCTTTGCATATCCTAAAGCGTTAATATAATTTGAGAGAGCGTCAAACCAAACCCAAATTTTTTGCGATGAATCACCGGGCACATCAATTCCCCATTGATGCGCTCTTTCTGCTGAACGAGAAACGCAAATATCCTCCAAGCCCTGCTTAATAAAATTCAAAACCTCATTTTTCCGGGACAGAGGAACCACTTTCACAATATCAGCCTCTATCAATTTTTTAATTTTTTCTTGATGTTTCGATAGCCTAAAAAAATAATTTTCTTCCTCAACTAAAATTGGTTTCTCTCCAGGATGGCCTGGACAATAGCCATTTTCCAACTCGCTTTCTTTGTGAAAGCTTTCATCTCCAACACAATAAAGCCCTTTATACTTTCTCTTGTAAATGTCTTTTTTACAAGCCAGCCATAATTTTCTAACACCCTCAATATGCCGCTCTTGTGTGGTGCGAATAAAGTCAGTATACGACAAATTCAGCGCTTGCTTTAATTTATAAAACTTTTGAAAATTCCGGTTTACCCATTTTTCAGTAGAAACATTATGAACTTCAGCCGCTTTAACATTTTTCAAGCTGTTTTCATCCGTGCCGCTTAAAAAATAAACATCTTCGCCCTGCGCGCGAAAATAGCGAGCAATCACATCCGCTTGCACCTTTTCTAAACAATGGCCAAGATGCGGGGTAGAATTTACATAATCAATTGATGTAGAAACAAAAAATCTCATATACACCAACCATAAAAGATTCAAAATTAAGTGTCAAATAAAAATCTATATGTTAAACAAAAAAACAAACCATGAATCAAAAACCAAAAATTAATTGCATGTTTATCAACTGATATTCTCGCTTATCGGCAATTCCACATAGAAGGTAGAACCCTTCCCCCTGCCTTCAGATTCTGCCCATATCTTGCCATGATGGAGTTCTATATACTTCTTGGAAACATAAAGGCCTAACCCTACTCCTTCTGTAAA
>JAGGVK010000018.1 GCA_021158045.1 bacterium
AGACGCTTCTCAAACAGCAAGCACAAGCCTTGATGTAGGAATTATAAAATCATTTATTTCCACAACTTCTTTTTCAACTTCATCTTTAGAAAGCATATCCTCAACCGCGAAAGATATAAAAGATTGCGCAGGATGTAGCGGGCATTCTTCTTACCGCAAGAGTAAAGTTTTTGCAGACATTCAAGATATTTGCGTTTATCGTCCTCTTCATCCCTCTCCTTCTTCAGTCTGCGACCAAGATGTTATCTGCCCAAGTTCAGCAGATATCCAAAATGAAATTAAAAATTACATAGGCCCTATTGGAAATAAAATCAAGTATCTTAAAGGACATAATATAGGCGACGCCTCTGGAACTGAGGAAATTGTAGAAAGAGTAAAGGACTATATCCTTTCCACTAGTTCAGATTTGGATTCTTCAACTACAGATTTAAAAAATAAAATTGTTTCTGATGCAGAAAACATTTACAATAACAGTGGCAAATGTGGTAAATGCAGCGACACCGAGACAATCCAAGAAAAAGCAGAATATATAGAAAAGGAGATAAATTCATTTGCTGATATTGTTTCTAAAATTGCCAATGCTGCCCAAGAACTTGTTAGCATTGCCAAAGCCTATAAAATCAAAGCCAGCAGCGCTGAGGGGAAGATAGAACCAATAAAAAAAGGGTTTGAAGACATTGAAAAGGAATATTTTCTTCTACAAACATCCTTTTTTGTTTTCTATAATAAAGGAGGCGGCGAACCGGCGCCTGCTTGCGAGCCAGACACCTTAGCAGAAAAAGGCGACAGATTCTCTGCGCACGATTGCCAAGACTTGGAAGAGCCTGACCTTAGCGGAACTTGCATCACCAGCACTGTGGCTACAACTATTGACTGTTTTATAAACAAATTAAACATTATAAAAGCAAGCACCACAGACTTGATAAACAAACTTCAAGAAATAAAAAGCGCTGACGACGATATCTCTGACGAAATAAACTCTGAAATAAGCTCTCTTATAGAGAAAGCTACCGCAGTTTCAAGCACAATTGAGGATATTAAGTCCTTAACTAAAAATAAATTGCAACCCACTCTTAGAAAGGTTGAAAGTGTTTTTAAGGCTTTTGATTTCCTTGGAACTCTCTGGGATATTGTTAGTCGCCTTATTATTCCTCCTACTATTTCTGTTGATATTGGCACTTGGCACGTTGGTGAAATAGAAAATCAAAATAATATCTTGAACAATTACCAAAGATTGATGGCATCAACCTCTCAATGCACGAAAGAGTTGACCTTGCCCGAACTTAAAATAACCACTTCAGAGTCAGACAGCCTGCCTCCTGACACAAGCACTCCTACAAATCCTACACTTTTCAAATGCACTTCTGGAGAATGCACAAATTACAAAGGGGGTAAAACTATATTTCCTGATTTGAGTTTGGGTTCAAAGATAATTAAAGGAGCACACTATACAATAAGGAGAGAAATAAGGGAAATAGAGAATATCATCGAAGCAGCAAGCCCGGAAGAAATGGAGGCATTAAATAAAATCAAAAACAAAGCCTTAAAAATAGGCGGCCAGTCTGGCGCAGATATGTGGATACGATATCTCAGCAAATTGGTTGTTAATAACGCAAGCCAATCACTTTGCGGACAAAGTTTGTGCTTTGGAATGTTCTGCTATACAGGTATACCTGCTGCTTGCAATTGGTCACCCAGTGTTTGGTATTGGCTTCTTACTTGGTTGCTCTCTTTCCCTCTTAACTCCGCAGCAGATTATTTAGGGGAAGTTCTTTCTTCTCCTGATTGATAACAAAGGGCAAATAAAATCTTGTGAAAATTCCTTAAAATGCAACCTATAAATTTCAAAAAAAACATAAAAATCGTTTTAGGCTTTCTTATAGCAGCAAACCTTTCTTTTGCCAGCCTTGGACTGGCAATTCATCTTTCCCACAGTTCTAAAACATTCGCCCAAAGCCCTGTTGACGAGTTTTCTGCCGGCTCTGCGGGCACTTGCTTTGACAGCATCCCTATTGGCGAAGCCACTGAAAAAACAGTTGATTTTCTCAATGTTATTTACACAAACCTTCAAACCATCCATCAAATTATTCCCCAGCAAATACAAACGGCAGAAGGCGTTTTAGGGGAAGTAGGCTCCCCAACTTCTTCTTGCTCTTGCGGGCCTGATAAAGTTACGCCTTTCTGCGTTAATTCGCCAATAACCATAGCATTAACAGCTACCTGCTTCGGAATACCTGCCTCCTTTAACAGCCAAATCCCTTTTTGCGTCAACAGCGCTTTGTCGTTTGACCTCACTGCTCTTTTGAAATACCTTTTCCCTCAGTTTTTTCCCGAAAGCGTTCCCTCTCCTTCAGTTAGCCTTCTCGCTAACACTTATTCAGGCAGGCCCTGCCCAAACATAGATTTTGACTATGAAATCTTAAAAGACACTTACAACCGCCTTGCCTCTTCTGTTGAAAACATTGAAAATGTTGTTGGCTTGTCAAGGAAGAAAACAGAAAATGTTACTGATGATATTATGAACCTTGGAGAAAGCACAACTACAAAAATAACCCTCTTGGAATTCATCAAGAGAAAATTAGATATATCAAGGAAAAAGTTTGACGCTTGCTTCCAAACTGTGCCCCAGCAAAGAGCCGCTTTGAAAGGAGAAATAACATTAAAGCAAGCAATGAAATGCACAGATTCTTTTCCTGGAGGCGATTATTCGTTTACTGAAGAAAAAATTAAAGAATGCAAAGACAAGATGGTTTGCTTAAATTATCCTACAGAAACAGACGATGAAAAATGCGGAGATATTAGTTGCAGCGGCACTTATGAGAAAACTGGCATAGAAAGCCCAACTGCTACTCAGGTTTGCTGGACAAAAAAGCCTTTAACAGAAAACAGGTGCCAAAAAATGGGGCAATGCAAAGAGCCTAATTGCTCAGATTGCGATTCCCAGCCAACATCAACGCAAGTATACAGTTGCGGGACTTGCTGCTATATCAAGGAGGAAAACTGCACAGGAACCAATATGGGCACTTGCACTGTTTATGGCAAAGATAAATATATTGGCTATATGTATTACACAACAGGAACAGAATCTATAACTGACACTAACTGGTGGAAAGCAGGAAAAATATATTGCACAGGCGATTCTTGCGGCGCCGAGGGGACATATACAAAGAATCCAAGCGAAGACGCAACAATAGCCACTTGCGGAGTATGCCAATACGCTGACCCCAATGATTCTCCAACGCCTGACCGGTCAAAAGCCGTATGCAAAAACTATCCGGACAACACATCTTGTGGAATATGTAAGGTATGTAAAAGCGGAGAGTGTTCTCCTATAAAGAGAAGATATTACCAAGTGGTAGCGTCAGATTCCCCACACGAAAATTGCAAAGAGACACCCGTACCTGAAGAGGGAGATGTTCGTTATTTAGGATGTTCGGATTGTCCGCAAAAAACGTTTACCTACACCACTGGTAAGGACACAAGTTCTGAGATGAATTATACGATTTTCTACGGATGCTATAATGGCAGGTGTTTAAATAAAGAAGATATTGGCTATTACTGGTCAAACCGTGGTACTGACCGTGGCTACAGCTGTAATACTCTCTGCCAAAACCATAATTTCGAAGGCGCTCTTTATGGGATTATTGTAGATAACGTGTTCAGAGTAAAAAGATATATTGGACCTGATAATGAGATGCCTGATGGTAGCAGCGTTTATGCTTATAGGACTATAAAAGGACAAAAAGAGTATGCTTTAAACTGCGGGTGGACAAACTGGTTCACTTTCTGCGTTTGTGTTAAGGAACCAGATTAGATTATTTAGCGCACTGGAGAACATTATCAACGAGACCCGGACTCGTTGTTACTTGTTGTTATTCTGAGCCGTTAGGCGAAGAATCCCCCCCATCAAAATGCAAATCTCAAATCTCAAATCTCAAAATGACATCCCTTTTTTGTCATTGCGAGGAGTCCTGTGATAAGCACTTTCCTTTTTGTCATTGCGAGGAGGACCGCCGAAGACGGGACGACGCGGCAATCTCAGGATTCTTTGTCATTTGTTTTACTTGGAATGATTACCAACTGCCATTCTGAGCCGTTAGGCGAAGAACCCCAGTAAAATCTCAAATCTCAAATCTCAAAATCACATCTCAAAATTCAAAATTACAATTCAAAATTCAAAATTCAAAACCAGAAAATGCAAATCTCAAATCTCAAATCTCAAAATGTGTTATCAACGAGACCCGGACTCGTTGTCATTCAATCCAAAATTAGTAGCCGCTGGGTTGTTGGAGATTTTGAATTTTTAGTTTATAATATATAGTATGAACAAATCATCAGCTTTGGCTTTGACAATTATTTTCCTAATAAGCGTCTCTTTAAGTTTTCCCTTGTGCAATCTTTGGAGGAAGCACTCTTTTGCTGCGCCTGCTTTTCTTCACCCTAAAGCATTTTCCAAAACAACTCATCAAGTTTCAAAACAAGGCAAAATTCCTGAAAATGTTTTCTTTTCTATTCCTTATGCCCAAGCCCAAATAGGCACTAGCCCCCCTCTTGAAAGTTTAAACCGGCCCTTGGAACCTTGGGAAAAAGATTTTCTAAAATGCCTTTGCGGAGGATATAGATTAAACTGGGTTTGCTGCCATGTTTACAACCAGTTTATTCCTGAGTAATATTGTTCTTCAGAATTGCATAATTAAAAATTCAATTGGTTAGCAACTATGTTAATAAACCCAATAAAGAAAAACAAAAAAATAATTTTTCTCTTTTTAATAGCAATTTTTTTTGCTATTTTTACAACAAATTTTGTTTTTGCCCAAGGGCTTGAAGTCCACTACCCTTCAATACCCTCAGAAAAGGGCGAAATCACTATCACTGCCACCTCAACTGCTCCCCAATACATTAAATATATTTTCAATTTTTCTTTAATTATCGGGGCAATTATTGCTTTTGGCGCTTTGGTTTACGCTGGATTTATTTTTCTGACATCAACCGGCAAACCTGCCTTATTAAACGAAGCCAAAGACAGAATTTTCAGCGCTGTTTTAGGACTGGCGATATTGCTCGGTTCTTTTGTTATTTTAAACACTGTAAATCCTCGCCTTACTGTGCTCAAAGTTAGAAAGGTAAAACTCCCTTACCAAGGCATACTGCTAAAAGATACAGCAAGTGGAAAGGAAAAAGTGTTTTTCACAAGCGTAAGCGACTTTGGAGATTTTGAACCTTCTGAATATAAATTTCTTTCTCCGCGAGACAAAATAGAGGTTACTCTTTATTCTGGACTTAATTTCAGCGGCACAAGCACAAATCTTATATATTATAACGGCGATACTCTTAAGTTGCTTTCAGATGTATATCGTGCAGGTATGGATAGGGCTTATTCTATGAAAATAAAAGGCATAGGCCCAGGAGTTTATTTATATAAAGAAACAGATGGAAATTTAATAGAGTTTGGCCCAGTTACCGAGCCAATACCTGACCTTAGTTTTTATGATTTTTCCAATCCAACAAAAATAAGAATAAAAAATGGGCCAGGAACAAATTTCTTATCTATTCTTTACAACAAAAAAAATTTCTGGGGAAAAGATAAAGGAGCAAGAGTATTTTTCCAAAGGCAAAGAGTGCCTGGAGGAGATTGTAATCCTACCTCAACATGCGATGGCTCTTTTGGCTCTTTAGTCACTTCTGGCTGCGGATACAGAGGCATAGGTCCTTACCTTAATAGCGGCGCTGCTTCTACTTCCACTTGCGGAAATATTGCCACTTCTACACAAATGGTAGACATTAATAAACAAGACAGATATGGAGAATTAGGAGGGACTTCCCTTTCTTTAGGTATTGCGCAATTAGACACAAGTTCTGAAGCAACTTGCACAGTTACCCTCTACAAAAAAGTAAACTACGAAGCCTCCACAACTGCTAATGAAAAATGCGAAATACACAAATTTATTTTTGAGCCAGAAGCCATTGATAAAGAAGATATATGCGGAGATGATTGGAACGACAATGTGCTGTCAATGGAAATAAAAGGCAGGTGCCTTGTCCTTTTATTTGAAAACAGAAGAGACAACTGTAAACTTATAAGACCTTATTATTGCTGGTCAAGTTACGGAAGCCGGGCAGGTCCAGGAATAACAAACGCTTTTGTTAGTGATGTTCCTGACCTTCGCGCATATCCTATTAAAAAGGAAGCCACAAGCATTGCCATTTATCCTTATAAATAATAAATAGAAATTGCGCTTCTAAAATAAAATTAAACCGCGTTGAGAGCGCGGTTTTTAGTTTAGGTTTTTAATTCCAGTAAATTTCAAGCCGGCTTTATAACAACCCTTCTTTCAAATCTCTCGCCTATGCTTTCTGTTTTAACATCTTCTCTTTTTAATAATTCTAAATGTATAATTCTCCTTTCATAAGCAGGCATTGGTTGGAGCATCTTCTCTTTTTTGCTCAAGGAAACTTCGTCAGCCAAATTCCTTGCTAATTCTTTTAAGTAGTCAATTTTCTTTTTCTTATAATCGTTTATATCCAAATCAACAAAAAAATCGCCAACATTTTTCCTTAAAATTTTCCTTAAAAGCGTTTGCAGAACAAAAAGAGTTTCCCCGCCCTTGCCAATTAAAATTTGAGGCTCGTTCACTCTTAGAGAAATCCCCATAACCTTTTCGTCCTTGGGCTTAATTTCAATGTCGCAACTAATGCCCGCTTTTTCAAAAAACTCTTCTAAAATATTTTTTGTCTGCTTAATTATTTCTTTGTTAAACATATTTTCAAATTAATTAACTCTGCCGTACTTCTTGTTTACTATAACACTTTCTGCAATAGAAAACAATGTGCTGCAAACCCAATACAAGCCAATAATAGAGCCGAATTTCCAAACAATAAAAACTGTCAGCATTGGAAAGAAATAAAGCATTTGCGACTGGAACGCGCGAGAAAGTTCGCTTCCCTTGCCATCTCCTTTATTTTGCTTCCCTTGCATAATTTTTGTTTGAACATACTGCAAAACCCCTGCTAAAATAGCAAGAGCCAGACTTCCTTTTGAAAGATTGAGTATGCCAAATAATGTTGGCTTAATTGCTCCTGGGGGAGGAACAAAGGAGTAAAGAGTAGCTGAGATTACTTTGGGGTTTAAGCCTTTCAAAAACACATTATAGAGGGCTATAAAAACTGGCAATTGCACAAAAAGAGGCAAAATGCCAGAAAAAGGATTTATTTTCTCTTTCTTGTAAAGCGCCATCAATTCTCTTGACTGCTCAACTGATGTCTTATATTTTTTCTGAATCTCCTTAATTTTGGGTTGAAGGCGAGCCATTATTTTCTGGTTTTTTAAAGAATGAACAGAAAGGGGAAAAAGCAAAGTTCTTATTATCAAAGTCAAAATAACTACAGCCAACCCAAAATCATGTCCGGGAAAATATTCATAAATCAAAATAAGAGCATTGAAAAGGGGCTTGTATAAAGCGATATTAAAAAAAGTTACAATCCACATAAATAAGTTTTTTGATTTTCTTAATAAAGTCCTGCTTTCTTTAAGATTTTATCAATCTCTCTTAAAATTTCTTCAAATTTTTTCTCTTTAATTTTCGGTTTCGCAAAAAAAATAAAATCGTAACCCTTTCCTTCTTTTACGACTCTTCTAACAGCCTCCCTTAGCCTTTTTTTTATCTTATTCCTTTTCACTGCTTTTCTTTCAACCTTCTTACTAACAACGCAGCTAACCCTAAAATAATTCAGGCGGTTTTCGGCGAATTTTAAAGCCAAAAAATCACCTCTAATATTCTTTCCATTCTTTTGAATTCCCTTAAAATCCTTCTTTTTAATCCTTTTTATTTTTACTGCCACAGCATTATTAGAGAGCAGAATTAAATAAAGCAACTTGGCTCAAACTCTGCTCCTTTTGAATCAATCTCTTAAAAAATAGACTTTCATTAAACATCAAACTGACAATTTTTTTCTTCCTTTTTTTCTTCTTCGAGCAACAATTTTCTGGCCGCTTTTCGTGCTCATTCTCTTTAGGAAACCGTGCTTTCTTTTCCTTTTTTTCTTTTTAGGATGATAGGTGATACTCATATAAGAATATTATTATCTTTTTTTCTTTCTATGTCAACAACACTTTTTGTCATTGCGAGGAAGGAGCGAAGCGACTCTTTCTCCTCTGTCATTGCGAGGAAGGAGCGAAGCGACTGACGAAGCAATCTTGAATTCTAATATACGCAGATATATGTTTAAATTAAGATATTGGACAACACAAAGCCCAAACATCTCCATTCCTATTTTCACAAATTATCCACAGTTTTTAAACAAGCAAGCGTTCTTCTTGATTTTTCAAGGCATTTGCTATAGTCTATGTTCTAGAGGATAATATAAAAAGGCTTTTATCTCAGTTTTTAACTTTTAGAAACAAACTTCGTTTTATATATTTGGCTTATAAGTTTCAGCCACAATTTATGACCAACGAAGAACTCTGGCAAGCAGTGCTTGCTCAAATCCAATTTCACTTATCCAAGGCGAATTTTTCCACCTGGTTCCGAAATACAAAAATCGTTTCTAAAAAAAACAACGAGATTACTGTTTCTGTGCCCAATGCTTTCTCTAAAGAATGGTTAGAAAAAAAATACAACAATCTCATACTTAAAGTTTTAAGAACAATAGATAAAAAAATAAGAAGAATTAATTATATCGTTAAAACAAAAGAACCTGAATTAAAGGTAAAAACAAAAACAAAACTATCAAAAGAAGAAGAAAAAATAAAAACAAGCCAATTAAAACTTGAGAATTTTAAAATTAACCAAAAAACAAACCTTAACCCAAAATATACTTTTGACAATTTTATTGTTGGCGGCTTTAATGAATTAGCAAGAGCAGCGGCTTGGGCTATTTCTGAAAACCCTGGAATGGTTTACAACCCCTTATTCATTTATGGCGGCGTTGGATTAGGGAAAACCCATCTTTTAGAAGCTACAGGGAATAGAATTTTAAAAAGAAACCAAAAAGCAAATATACAATATATTCCTTCAGACAGATTTATTTCAAGCATAGTGCAAAGCATACAAAATCACACTATTGAGGACTTCAAAGGAAAACTCAGAAAACTTGATGTTTTGATTGTTGATGATATTCAATTTTTTAGCGGCAAAGAAAAAACCCAGGAGGTGTTTTTCCATATATTTAATGAGCTTTATGAAAAAAATAAACAAATAATCCTCTCTTCCGACAAGCCTCCAAAAGCCATTCCTGCTTTAGAGGAAAGGTTAAGGTCGAGGTTTGAAGGAGGAATGATTGCTGACATAGGATTGCCGGATATCGAAACACGTATTGCTATTTTAAAATCAAAATGTGGAGAAAATAATATAAACTTGCCCCAGGAAGTGCTGGAGTACATTGCCACAAACATCCAAAAGAATATCAGGGAGTTAGAAGGCGCCTTAAACAGAATAATAACTTTCGAGAGAATAAATAATATAACTCCAGACCTAAAAACTACAAAGAAACTTCTCAGAAATTTAATAGCCTCACCTTCGCGAATAACGAGCTGGAAAAAAATTTTACAAACAGTTTCTGATTTTTATAATTTGAAAAGCAATACTCTTTTAGAGAAAAGCCGCCGGAAAGAAATTGTTAAAGCCCGCCAGATAGCTATGTATTTAGCAAGAGAAGAATTAAAGGAATCTTATCCATCTATAGGTAGGAAATTTGCCCAAAAAGACCATACAACTGTTATGTACGCATGCAAAAAAATATCGCAGCAGTTAGATGTAGACGATAATTTGGTAACTGAATTAAATTTAATTAAACAAAGGATTTACAATATATTAATCTAAAAATAAAAAGCTGAGGAAAAAAGGTTAAAAAACTGTGATTATCTTCTTTAAAAAATGGTATAAATATAATGGAAGAAATATTAAAAACCTCCATTCCTTTTTTCTCCAAAATTTATTAACAGAAAATTAACAAAAAAGAAAAAAAGAAAACGTTTAAATTATTAATTATTTGACACCCTTCCACTTTTATTTACTTTCTCTTAATAATAATCTAAAATTAATAATATATAATATTAAATTTATGAAAATTGAAATTTTAAGAGACAACCTAAAAGAAGCTTTAAATTGCTTAGAAAGAATTGCTAAGAAAAATTTAAGCTTGCCAATTTTAAATAATATCCTTTTATCCTGTGAAGGTAATTTCTTAAGATTAGATGCTACAAATCTTGAACTAAGCGTAAGCTGGTGGGTTTTATCAAAAGTAATAGATAAAGAAGGGAAAACAACGGTCCCAGCTGCCTTTTTCTCTAATCTTATCAATCTTTTAAGGGAAAAAAATATCAAAATAGAAAGTTCAGACAATAAAAATTTAATCCTTAAAACTATAAATCGTAAAATTCAAATTCAAGGGATGCCTCCCGAGGAATTTCCTATTATCCCCAAAATAAAGAGAGAGAATATTAATGAAATCTCAAGCGAAAAACTTCAAAAAGGAATAACCGAAGTTGTAGAAATTCCATCATTATCCCAAATTAAACCAGAAATATCTGGATTATATTTCTTTTCTAAAAAAAACAAACTAAAAATTGTAGCAACTGACAGTTTTAGATTGGCTGAAAAGACTATAAATTTAGACAGTAATTTCAAAAAAGAAGTTTCTTTCATCCTTCCCCAAGAGACTTCAAGGCAGTTAATAAGCATTTTAAGCCAAAACTTGTCAGAAAAAATAAATATTGTTTTATCACAAAACCAAATATTATTTGAGATACCTCAAAAGGAATTCTCTAAACCAAAAGTTCAAGTTTTTTCTCGCTTAATTGATGGAGAATTTCCTAAATACCAAGAGATTATTCCTAAATCTTTTAAAACCAAACTTTTATTAGATAAAGAAGAGTTTCAGGAAAATTTAAAAGAGGCAGGGCTGTTTAGTGGAAGGGTTTCAGAGGTTAAATTAGAATCTTTTTCTAAGGAGAATAAATTAGGGTTATTTTCCCAAAGTTCTGAGTTTGGAAAAAACGAATCGTATATTCCTGCTAAAATAGAAGGAGAGGATATTAAGACATCTTTTAATTATAAGTTCCTTTTAGCAGGATTAGATAATATTGAGAGTTCTCAAGTAGTATTAGAATTAAGCAATGAAGAAGGTCCAGGAGTTTTGAAACCGGTTGGGAGTGATGATTATTTCTATATACTAATGCCCATAAAAGCAAGTTAGTATAATAAATAATTATATAGGCAACACTTTTTAACTGTTATTCTAAATTTCCCTAACTATCATCCTGAACTTCCTTATCTGTTATTCTGAGCCGTTAGGCGAAGAACCCCCATGGCAAATCTCAAATCTCAAATCTCAAAATGACATCCATTTTTTGTCATTGCGAGGAGTCCCGCTGAAGGCGGGACGACGCGGCAATCTCATTACTTCGTCATGGAATAACTACCAATTGTCATTCTGAGCCGTTAGGCGAAGAACCCCCATGGCAAATCTCAAATCTCAAATCTCAAATCTCAAAATCACAATTCAAAGTTCAAAATTTCTTTTAATTTTAGATTTTAGATTGTTATTTTTCATTTTTCGCTTTTCATTTTTAATTTAATTTAGCGCCTTACTTGCGCAATTAATTGTAATATTTGTTTTAAAATTATTTTTTCTCTTGGTTGAATTTTAAGACAGCGTATTCCCAATTTTTGAATTGGATATCATCCTTAGAATTTTCCTTTCCTAAAGGGTCTTTTTTGTTTAAATAATACAAAATACAATGCGGCTTTAAATTGTTTGTTTTTCCATTAAGAATAGGCTTCTCAACTAGTGTTTCTTTTGGTTTTTCAAAACTTTCTTTTTTGAAATTTTTTAAAGCAAATTCCATAAATTCGTGCCATATAGGACCAGCCAAAGTAACGCCTGGGCCTTTCATAGGAGCGTTGTTGTTATTTCCAATCCAAACACCAACAGAAATAGAAGGCGTATATCCGATTATCCAAGCATCATTGTATTTTTGAGTAGTGCCGGTTTTTACCGCTACTTGATAACCTTTTATATATAATGGGGAATTTATGCCAAACATTGGCGCTCTTAAATTGTTACTTGAAAGAATTTGAGAAATTTCTCTAGCAACATTGCTTTCTAACACTTTAATGGAACTATTTTTTTCTTTGAATAAAATATTGCCTTTACTGTCTTCTATTTTATAAATAAAACGTGGAAAGGTTCGGTTGCCGTCTCTTCCAAAAACCCCATAAGCAGATGTTATATCTAAAAGCGTAACTTCTCCTCCACCCAAGACTAAAGACAAGCCGTATTTTAAGGGATTTTTTAAGGTGGTTATTCCTAAGTTTTTAGCAAGTTCTAAAGTATTTTTTTCTCCAGCTAAATATAATACTTTAACAGACGGCACATTTCGAGATTGGGCTAATGCCTCTTTAGCTTTAATCAACCCCTTAAACCTGCCGTCGTAATTTTTTGGATGATAGCATTTTATTCCGTATTTATCAGTAAGTTCTTCAGCAGAGGGGGAGCAGTTTGGGTTAAATTCTGTTTTTACGTCCCAAAGCAGTGTATTAGGAGTAAATCCTTTTTGGAGAAAGGTGGCATAAGCAAAAGGCTTAAAAGCAGAGCCCGGCTGGCGAAGGGAGGTGGTTATATTTACTTTAGGGTCAAACTTACAGCCTTCTTTACCACAATCTTCTGACTCTCCATACCAATTTTTTGAGCCAACTAAAGCTAAAACCTCTCCGTTTTTTGGGTTTAGAGCCACTAAAGCGCCATTATGGGCATCAAACCTCTTGTTGTATTTAACGCCTTCTTCTATAAGTTTTTCCGCCTTTTCCTGAAAATCCCAATTTAGAGTTGTGTAAACTTTTAACCCGGCTTTTTCCAAAAAATCCTTGCTATACATTTCTTCAAGTTTCCTTTTTACCATTAAAGAAAAGTGTGGCGCCTTAATAATATTGACATTTTTGAAAAATTTTATTTTTTCTTCGAGCGCTTCTTTTTCTTGAGATTCGGTGATATAACCAGCTTTTTTCATTCCTTTGAGAATGTAATTTTTTATTTGTTGAAGCCTTTCTAAATGCTCGCCATAAGGGGAAAGATATGAGGGAGAACGGATTAAAGCCGCCAATACAGCGCTTTCTGATAGAGATATGTCGGAAACTTTTTTATGAAAGAAAACTTCACTAGCTGTTTCTACTCCATAGATATTTCCTCCGAAAGGGATTATGTTTAAATACCATTCTAATATCTGCTCTTTCGTATATTTTCTTTCCAATTCTAAAGTTAAAATTACTTCTCTTGTTTTTCTTTTAAGAGTTTTATTTCTAGTTAAAAAATAGGACCTTATTAACTGCTGAGAAATTGTTGAACCGCCTTCTAACGGTTTTCCTAATTTTAAATCAGCCAATATTGCGCGCAGAATGGCTTTAAAATCTAAGCCCTTGTGTTGGTAGAAACTTTTGTCTTCTGCTGTTAAAACAGCTTCTCTTAATTTCATTGGTATTTGGCTTAAAGGAACTATTGTTCTTCTTTCTTTTCCTGAAATTTCGAGTAGGAGCGTTTTTCCAGTTCTGTCATAAACTTTTGTTGATTGGGGGATATCGCCTTCGGCGAATTTTTCTGGCCTTGGAAGGTCGTTTAGTGAATAAACTAAAAATAATACAAAGCCAAAAAATATAATTGCTAAAAAAACAAGGAATATTTTCAATAGAATCTTGAACCAATTCCTGTTTTTTTTATAGACAGTTTTATGATGGACTAATTTAGCCATAAATTATAAAAAATTTAAATTTTGTTCGTGTTTATAGAATTCATTTATTATCCAAGCTCCGAACCCATTAAATAGTATTGCTTCTATCTTGTTGTGGATTTATTTTTACCTTTACAAATATATTACTATCTATTCAACATTTTTAAAAGCCCTTGTGGAAAACAAGGGCTTAGGTTTTTTCTTTTCTGTGGCTTCTTAAAATTCATCATTATTTTCTTCGTCAAAGTCTTCCTCTTCGTTTTCGTCTCCCCAAACATCTTCGCTGTTTTCTGGGAAATCTTCGGGAAAATTTTCGTCAGTATTCTCTTCTGAGTCTTCAAAAGGATTAAAATTAGCTTGCATAAGTTGGATTTTAAAAAATATCTTCGGCCTTTTATCCTTTATTGAAAACCATTATATTTTTTAAAACAGCCTTGTCAAGCCCTTGCGCTTAAAAAAAATCTAAAGGGCGTTGCTTAGCTAAGCTAAGCAACAAGCTAAGCAACAATGACGAAAAATAACCTATGGCCAAAATTCAAATCTCAAATCTCAAATCTCAAAATCACAATTCAAAATTCAAAATTTCTTTTAATTTTAGATTTTAGATTGTTATTTTTCATTTTTCATTTTTCACTTTTCATTTGACTTAATTGCTTTTACTCCTGAATTCTAAAAGAGGGGATTTTCTCCAGAGAGCTGCCAGCAAGTTTTAGGATAATACGAGCATTAGCTCTTAGAAGGCGAGGAGAGAGATTGCTAACCTTCCAAACTAATGTTCGATCTAACTTTCCAGCCATCTCCGGGGGAGGGGCTAGAACTTACTGGCAGCTCTCTAAAGAAAAGAAAACGCAGATTTTGCTAAAATAAAACCTATTTTAATTTGACTATTTTATTTCCTCGCTGTCAAATTTTGAGATTGCGCCCGTTATCACCATTTATTACAAAATAGCACAACTATAGAGACTGCGACAGAAACAGAAAAATCATTGCTATTGAAATTCTCGATGTTTCTCCGAGACTCCCTTACCATTCAAGGCTCAATTTAAGAAAGGGGAACCTCCTGTCTTAACTGCAGAATAACAATTAGCGTTTAATTTCAGAGAACTCTATCCGCCAATTTTATCGGTGATTTTTTATTTCTAATCTCCTAAATTCAGAATAACACATATTCCGAACTTAGGAGATAAGATTTGACATTGACTCTTAATATGATAATCTAAAATTAGACTACAATCCACCCATCACTTCCTCCTATTTTTTCGCTTCGCTTAAAATAGGCATCTATGGCAGAAGAAAATATCAAAAAAGTTTTAGAGGACTACAAAGAAGAAACTAATCGGCATTTTGATGTGGTGGCTGAGAATTTGGAAGATAAAATAAAACAAGTTGCTGAAGGAGTTACGCTTAACACAGAAAAATTACAAGAACACGATCGGAGATTTGACAAAATTGATGAAACCCTAGAAGTCATTAAAGTTGATATTGAATTTATTAAACATGAACTTAAACAGAAAATTAATCGCGACGAATTTGCTATCTTAGAAAAAAGAGTGAGCATCCTTGAAGCAAAAGTGAATCGGCGGTAATAATTTACATTCCAAAAACCAAGTTTCTTATCGGGCAAAATTTTGAAGAACTTCTACTTCACCATTGTTGGTGATTTTTTTATTTCTAATCTCCTAAATCCGGAATAGCTTACGGAGGCCCGACCTCCGTAAAATGGCTTTGAAGACTGAAAAAGAGGTAGAAGGAGGAAGAATAATAGTAAACTCTTACCTCCTTCCTTATGTTTCAATCCTCGTCCCGGCGTTTAGCCGCAGGGTCGAGGTTTTCAAACTCTAGCTTTACCGCTCTTATCCTGTGGAACTTTTTGAAGCGATAATATCTGCTAGCTGCTTCTACTTCTGATTTCTCTTCCGGTACAATTTCCATTTCTGCCCAGAGAGGATGAACTCCCATATCGCAAATCCGAGTAATAATTGAGAGTGGAGCCACAATTACCATTTCATCGTATCCACCCTGCTTGAATATCTTTACTACTTCTTCTGCTGAAGCAAACGGATTCGGAACCTGTTCAATTTTAATCTCTCCGAAAATCCGCCTTAACTCCCTCTCTTGACTGGGAAGCCAAGGGTGCCTGCTCATCCATAAAATTTTTTTCACGGATAATCCCTCCTTATTCTTTTTTAAAACTGCTACTGAACCGAAGTTCAGGTTTTGACTTATAATTTTACATTATAGACCAAAATCTAAACTCCAAAGATAGGTAGAAGGAGAAGAAAGATGAGTGCAACATCTTTCTCCTCCTTTTTTTTCTTTTAAAGTGCATTCGGTTTTTTATTTTTGGCTGGACCGAAAATCAGCCATTTATCTCAATCATCACCTCCTTCTAACTTATTTTTAAGAGCTTGGAGTATTTCTTCGGTAACTTCGCCTTCTTTCTCAGAAGGTTCAGTTACTGGGTCACTGGAATCAGCTTTCTTTTTCGCTTCTTCCAGTTTCTGCTCCAATCCCCTTATTCGTTCCGCCTCCTCAGGAAATGGAGGCTCTAAATGCACTATCACCAATTTGAACCGAGAACCACTTATTAACTCTCGACCCAAACTGCAATAGTACATCTTCCCCTCAACCGGCTGACTTCCCCAGCGGTCAACAATGTACTTCACGGTTAATTTACCGTCTTTAGTAATTGCCTCCCACTGGTCTTCGCCAGTTTTGGGATGTTTGCCCTTGGAGAATCGAAGCCGGATATAACCTTGCTGTTGAGCAATTTTTATGTCTTCCTCGTATTCTCTTTGGGCTTGCTCCAATTCCCTTTCTGTCCGTTTCAGCTTTACTGCTTCCGGGTTCAGAATCCGCTTGAAATCCTTGAATTCCAGGGAGTCAAATATCTCTCCTTCTGTCCAGCGACTATCGTCTAAATCGTAGTCAGTAAGTAAGTAGATCTCGCCTACCTCTCTCCGGCGAGAACCACAAGAACAACGAAGTTCAGCTACCACTTTTCCGGTATCTGTAACAATTTGAGAAAGCACTGCTGCTTCAATCGGGTATCCTTCCTCATCATATTCAGGGAACTCAATCCTTTCCAGCTCATGACTAGCTCTACATTCACCATCATCCATTTCTTTTCCGCAAAGAGGACAATGGGAATAGTGCTTAGCAATTGCCTGTTCAACTTTCCTTGTGCATTCCGCTCGTTTCTCTAGCAGTTTCTGCAACCCTTTCGTCTTCTCCGAACCCTCGTTAACCAGCTCTAAGGCTTTTTTAAAATTCTCCTTCCTTAGAGCTGCTTCGCTTTTCCGGATAAAGTTTTGGATATTCTCTTTCTCTTTATATTTAAGAAAGGTATTATCCTCAACTTCCTCCAGAAACTTCTGAAGGTTGGAGAGCTTTTTCTCCGCTTCCATTTTCAGTCTTTCCGGCTGGCGGATCAATTCTACCAAAACTGTCTCTTCTCCAACTTGAACTTTTAACTCTCTAATTTTCTCCTCTTCTAGCAATTGATATTCATCAGCAGAGAAAGGATATAGTATCAGTCCTATCCCCGTAGCAACTTCCTTCTGGGTTTTCATTTGAGAAATTTTTTCTAGTTTTTGGGGTGCCAGTTTTGATCCATAGAGAAATCCATCCTTTGTCACATAAAACCATTCCCAATCTGGTCTATCTTCTATTTTCCACCGTGCTTCTTCTGGCAGAGAAGCAATTTCAGGAAGAATATCTTTCCCCATTCTCCAACTATTTCTGCTCTGCCATTTCCCACTCAACAGTTCCTTCGCCTCATTCCGTATCTGTTTCAGTTCTTCCGGGGTTAAGAGAGAAATTGCTTTTTCTCTTTTTTCCTGACTTAAGCATTTGTAGCAGAGTTTCCGTCCAGAAATTGGGGAAACAGTCGGGTAGGTTCCAGCTTTTCCACATCCTTCGCATTTCTCCTCCTGCCGGCAGAGATTACAGCGCTTATCCTTCCCCTTTGACTCATACCGCTGGCGTCCACATTTGCACAACGGAAACCATTCCTCAATTTGCGTCCTTACAACCTTGGGAAGTTTCTCAAGAGTTGTTTCTGTTTCCACCCATTTTTCGTTCCATCCGGATTTCAAAAGAGCTGAAATTCTGATAACCCATCCTGGATCCCAAACCGGGTCCAATCTGTGATTGTAGAACTCACTGCCATCGTATCGATAACAATTCCATTCCAACGGATTCTCTTCCGCTACTATCTCTTTCGAAACCAATTTTTCCTTTCCTGTCCGACTCCACTCCAGACCATCTTTGTTATACTTTACTTTCTGTTTCTCTTCGCAAAGAAACTTCTTCTTGATGATCTGGACTTTCACTCCGGCTTCTGAAAGAACAACTTTGTATTCTTGTCGTTCCTCCGGAACCTCTCGAGTCTCAAGTTTTACTTCTCTTGATCCGAGAGATTTTTCCGTACCATCATACTCAATGCGAACTGTACTAATTTCAACCGTATCCGTGTCCTCAGTCTCCGTTATCTGTTCTCTATATTTCGGTCCTGCTGGAATCGCACGCAGCCCCCTTCCCCGTTTAGCCAGAAATACCCGATAGGTTTTGCCTTTTTCAGGTTTCCAGCCATCTTGGGGAAAAACCGGCTTCCGTTCGTGCCAGGCAATAAGCCGCTCTTCCTTTTCAGTTGAACGACGCTCATCGCATTCAAAAGAAACCTCATCAATTTCCATTAACTCGGCTTCCTCCGAACTCGGCTGGCCAAACCGGCCCTCTTTATCAACCGACTGGCAATGGAGAGTGTAAACTCTCATACACTCTTTTGAAAAAGCATCCATTGCCGTTTGAAAAGTTGCTTCGTCTTGATACTCAAATGGACGAAGCGACTTTCTAACTATAACTACCCCATGACGGATTTCGTAATCATAGCCATACTGCCGGTCAATTTCTGCCTCTGGGAGAACCGAGGTCAACTCTTGCGCCAAGAAAGCCCGGATTCTATCCCCCCCATTGATGTGACCAGATTTAAGCTGGTCTTCACAATGAAGGAGAGTTAATCGACGGACTTCCTTTTCCACATCTGCCCAGGCCTGCTTCCAGTTTTCTTCAGAAGTAAATTCCGTCTCAGCCAGGTGCCGCGTCAATTCCAATTCCTGTCCTTTGTGAGTCCGGTATTCAAAACCGCTCTGCCACTTGACCGTTGGGTCAATTACTTTGCCGAGCTTAACCTTTAGAGTTGGGCAAAGCGATCTGCCCCCATAATGTGTCAGTTCGAATATCACATCTGTAGTCGCCTCAAGAATATCCTTAATCTCAGCCATTCCATTTACAACCCGAACACCTTTTCCAGTTGTTACCCGCAGAACTGCTGCCAGAGCATGGGCCTTAAAGAACTCCACAGCAGATTTTACATTTTCCGCTTTCAGAGTTTTCCTTCCCTTTCTTTCTCCACCCACGATAAAGAAATACATTGGGTGGATGATTTGACAGTCCGATTCCAGTTCACCAATATCCTCCACCTCATTCTCCAGCCTGAAACCGTAACCGGTCAGGCCTTTGAAAAAGGTGGCTGCTGGCAATGACCTATAAAGGTCAATTGCCTCTTTCAATCCCTTACGCACTTTTTCCATCTTTTCCCTCCTTTCCCGAAATTCGGGATTGCTCGTCTGTGCCAGACGGACAAAAGGTGATTTTTTATTTTTTAAAGTGCCTTCTGAACCTGAAGTTCAGGTTTTAGGCTATGTTTTTTACAGACCAAAATCTGAATTCCAGGAAAATTTGGTTAGAGGGAGAAGAAAGTGCAAGCTCTTCTCCCTCTTTTATTTTTATTTTACGAGTGCGGCCCTTTTGTTTTTTACGGCCAGCCAAGGGCAATGCTGGCTAACCGGTTCGGTCAGACTTTACCAAAGACCTCACCGGCTTCCTCCGAGTTCAGCTCCGAGACCAGAACAATCTCATCGCTGAACTCTTTTGCTGCCGCACGACTCGAGCTACCAACGTCAACAAGAACTGTCACTACTTGAACTTCTTCTTTCCTCTTGAATTCCTGAAACTGCTCTCGAAACGAATCCGACACCGCGCATTCCCCATCGGTCACAAAACAGATATCAGCCCGCGGTAACTTTCCGGACTCCACAATTTCTTGTGCTTTCCCGAGTGGTTTTTCAAAATCCGTACCGCCACCCAGAAAGAATTCTGCCATCTGAATCAGTTTCTTGTAATTCGCTTCTCCTGTGCGAATCCAAAACTCCTTTATCGGGTCATCTCTGCTTCCGAACATCAGGTAGACGAAGTCGCGTCGTTTTGACTTGGAAACTTGCCACAATCCAAGTGCCACCGCTTTCGCCCAAATCTCTTTCGCGCCTTCCATTGAGCCAGAATTATCAATTCCTACGATAATCGGTCCCTCACCCAGTTTCTCCTTCCGCTCCACTTCGTATTGCAACAACTGCTGATTAGCGAATTTCCGCAAGAATTCCATTTTCAGTACAGGATGAGCTAAGAATTGCATTTCTGAAGGAATAACCTTATCCAAGTCATTTCCCCGACGAACATTGACTACCATTCCAGCTGGAGCTTGGATTTTCTCTTTCTGTCGCGCAATTGCGAGCCGTCTGAACTTCCCTAAGAGTTTGGAAATCTGTTTTAGTTTTGAAGACGATTCCAGTTTCTTTTTCAATTCCAGTTTCTGTTCATAATCCAGTTTCTGTATTTCACCCGGTTCTACTCCCCAGGATTCCAACATTTCACTCGTTTCCTTCGCATTCTCCGCTGCTTCTTTTGCTGCTTTCCGCATTCCTCTCCGGAACTGTTCCGAATTCTGCTGTAAGTCCTGTTCCAGTCCATCTGCCATCTGTTCCAACTGCTGTTTTGCCTCATCAAGCGTCATTTGGGCTTGAGAGGTCTGTTGTCCGAGAGAATTCGCCTGCTGTTGCATCTGTTGTGCCTGTTGCTGCAGCTGTTGAGCTTGAGTTCCAGTTGCAGTCTGCGCCTGTTGTTGTAAGTCATCTGCCTGTCCCTGCGCTGCTTCTGCTTGCTGTTGCAAATCCTGTGTCTGCTGCTGCAACTGCTGGCTCTTCTGCTCTTGTTGCTGTAGCTGCTGAATTTTCTGTTTTGTCTCTTCTGGAATCAGTTCCAACGCTACTGGTCCGAGGGTAAGAGTTGCCATCGCAGAACCAAATTCGTCCAGTTCAGTATACTGCCGTAACTCTGGATACTGCTTCGTGGCCAATAACTTTTCCATCAGCATCCGATTAACCCGTCGCGAAGGAACCACTGCCCCTGCTTTCCGCAGTTGGGGATCCGCTTTGTAGAGCGCTGAGTAGATATCTTGTATCAAATCCGAAAATACCGGTAGAGTTTGAATTCCATTTCGTTCCATTTCCACCAACTTTTCCGACTTCTGTTTCAACTGGGAAAATGCTGCCCGATCATATCTGTCACAGCGGATTGCCCAAGGGAATTGCTGGATTTCTTCCTCTCTTCTTTTCATTTTCATCTTCCGCCTCCTTTAGAGTTCAATCCCAAGGCATTCTTTAACCACATCCCGGAGGTACCGTTCCACCGCATCCTTCACATCCTCAATTTTCCCAGTAGGTGCACCAGCCCGCTTCGCCTCATCCAGAAGATTTACCACATTCGTTCGGATGTTTTTGAGTTTTGCATTTGCCTCAGTTCCTAATTTGGATTTTCTGCTCTCATCCTGTTCACCGAGTGCCTCATCACGGATTTCCGTTGCTGTATCCAGAAGTTCTTGAGCCCGAAGTGCTAAAGGATTTGCCACCTCCAATACGACATCCCTGACTTTCCGAATATCCTTTTGCTCATCCCACAAGCAGTGCTGAAGCATCAGCAGGTCTTCCTCTTCCACTTTCTGCCTGTCTTCCAGTAACGCGTGCGCTTGCAATACTAGGTTCAGTCGGACATCCCTACGGCCATAGACAACAATCCCTTGGTCATAGAGTTTTTCAATAATTTCCTCTACTTTTTCGTCTATGGTTTCCGGGACTTCAACTTCCACCACCTGCTGTTGCAACTGTTGGAGTTCTGTAAGAGAAATTTTGGGAGCATCGAACTTTCCTTTCGGATCGCCTTTCCTCCGCAGATACGATAACTGCCTCATCCGAATCCTTTCGGACTTTTCCTTTATCCGTCCTACTACGAATCGGAACATAAACCGGTCGTAGAACGCCTCCAAATCTTCTTCTGGAGCATTGTTCGTTGCCCCGAAAAGAGAAATTAGAGGGCAGTCCAGTTGGCGTCCTTTTAGTGTCCATTTCCGTTCGTTAATCAACAGCAATAAAGCGTTCAAGGTAGCCGGATTGCAACGGAAGATTTCCTCCAATACGGCAATGTGTGCCTGCTGGAGCATTCCTTCGCCGCGTGGAGTAATCTCAATCCTTTTTCTGCCGTCACCGAGATCCTGTTCAACATAGTCCCTATCCGAAACGAACAAGTCATCTGGAACAGTGTCCTGTGCGAGTAGGTGTTTGAAGTAGGTCACTCCATCCAAGGTCCGGCACAGCAGCTCTATCAACATACTTTTCGCTTCCCCCGGAGGGCCAAATAATATGCCGTGCTGCTTTGACAGCAAAGCACATATTAGCCCCCGGATGACTTCCTTTCTTCCTACCAAGAGACGGTTCAGTTCCGTCTCTATTCTCTTCATTTTTTCAATCATTCTTTCCTCCTTTCCGGCATCTTTCATCTTTGCCGGTTCTCATTTTTTTAAGGTTCCTCTCTGATAACCCAGAGAGAATACTGAGGGCAAAATTTTCGTCCCCAATATTCTCCCAAGGTTTCTTATAAAAAAGAGAAGAGAGTAGGAGTAGAGTTGCATTGCCCCTACCCTCTTTTTTCGGTACTAATCGATTAAGTCACCGGGGCGGTACTTATCGCCGTGAGAAACGGCGACAACATACCTTCCCAGTTTGGGGTCAAACACCGCCACCACCTCGTAGAGGTGGACCACCGCGTGCCCAATCGCGATGGCAACTGGGAGACTCGCCGGCCCGTTTATCTTAATCAGGGAGCCGCCGGCAAGCTCACCTGATTTGACCATCTCGTCCAGACGCGCAACCGCGTCACGGACGATTTGGTCATTTTGAGCCGGGTCGCCAAACCCGACCCTCAACACATCGCCCTCTTCGAGGGTAATGTGATAAGTTTTTTCTTTAGCCATTTTTACCCTCCTTATGTTCACCCAGAATAAAATGGCAAATTCTGGACTAAGGGATTGTTAGTTTAAGCCTCTTTTTCAGCCCCCTATGGTTTATTTTTACATCGTCTCCAATCGACGATGGGCAAAATTACTTTTCCTCGGCGGTTGCCATCCGCACGAGGAATTGGGCAAGTGCGACCACACAGGGTCGCTGGCTCACATCCTCACCTCTTTCAAGGTAATGGATGGAGCCTCTAAAGATACCGTCCTTGCCCACACCATGAACGGTATCTTCCTGGCCATGATAATCGCTGAAAATTTCAGCGATTATCTTTAACCCGAGTTCTGAACAAAACGCTCTCCACTCGGGTACCTTATCCATGTCACCAGCCAGGATGATGGCATGGGTGGCGGTTTTGCAAATTTTTTTATTTTCCACTGATGGAATACCGCCAATATCCACCAGAGTGAGCGGGAGTTGACAGTTGACGACTGAGTCTGCCACCCGCTTGACAAACTCAGGAGAAAACCCACTTAAGGAGGCCTTATATTCCTCCTTTAAGCGGCGGGCTTCCTCGGGCGACCGGTTTGCAGTCTCTTGAAACCAGGCGCCCTCGCCGTCCGGGCACGCCGTAATTACGTAGGGATACGGCGCCCCCGGAATTCTTTTGATTGCCTGCTTCAATCCCTCTCGCAGGCAACTCTTCCCGCTACGTGGCGGGCCACAGAGCACAATTTTCATTGTGCTCTCACCTCCTTTGCCCGCCTGCGCGGGCTTTTTTTATTCTCCTTTTTTTTAGCAAGGAGTGCACCGTGCACTTTCAACCAATCGCTTACTTTTGGACAGCAAGTGTTGGCTGGCGCGTCCGCCAATGAAAGTGCACGGGCGCACTCATTACTAAGGTTGAGAGAGGTGGAGGCAACCGAAACTGACCTTCCATCTCCTCGATGTGATAGGTTAACCTCAGTTGTATCTCACTTTTTACCCCTGATTGTCACAAAACCTGTATTTTAAAGAGCTAATTCTCTCCTCTTGGGAGAAGGATAGAGAAGAACATTTTTATCTGTTTGATGTAGATGATTGTTTGGCTGGCTAACAAACAGTCAGGATAGCCTAATTCGAGCCTTATTCTCCCTCCTCTATCCTTCTCCCCTGAACCAATCTTTGCTCTAGTTCAGCAGGAGGAAGAGGTTATTTATATTGTTAAAAGGGCTAAATAATAGGCGACTCTCAGAGAGAGTCGCCTATTGCAGCATTTCTACAATTTCGCTCTCTCCTCGAAACTTGATAATATTTAATTGTAGTATATTTTCGGGATTTTGTCAAGGTATTCTCTATATGTCTGTCCTTTTTCTAAGTACCTCTATTATAATACATTCAAATTTCCTTGTCAATAGTTTATTTTTATTTCTCTTCTAAAGCACTCTGATTATAGCATATTTAATTTTGTTTGTCAATAGTTCCTGCCTATTACTTTTTCATTTTTCTTACCTGTCTATTTTCCCAATCTTTCTCTCAAGAGACTCTTTAAAAGAATTTGATAGATTCTTAGAAGTAATAGAATAGAGAGCAAGTAATTCTTCTTACTCAAAACTAAAATAAACGGCTGATGACAGTTAGTTGTTGCTCAGTCTTGATTAGGCTTATTTGGCAATTTTGGACTGTCCTTAGGAGGGAAAGTTGATTGTATATATAAAAAACCGCTTGTTGAGCGCAAACAAGCGGTAATGAATTTTCTGCTACTTTTCTGCTGCTTCTATAGAAGCAGCAGAAAAAATTACAAATAAAATTACTATAGCAGCCCCCATACCGAGAACTGTCTTCCAGGCCATCGGCATTGTGCTGTTTCTTAACAGCACAAGGCCACAACCTGTACTGTATCCTATCCCCAAGATTACTACCCTGAGGATAATTCTTTTTAAAAAGCTCATTTTTCCCACCTCCTTTCGTTCTTCATTATAGCATGTTTATAATATTCTTGTCAAGAGGCTGGTTCTTTCATTTTAAGACATAGAGTATATAACCAATGACCAAAATCTCAAATCTCAAATCTCAAATCTCAAAATGACATCTCAAAATGCAAAATTAGAAAATTCAAAATGCAAATTTAGAAAAGCAAAATCTCAAATCTCAAAATGACCCTGAAGCAGAACAAGTTCGCTACAGGGCAGGCAGTATTGCTTACCCTGGGTAAGCAATAGGAATCTCAAACCTCAAATCTCAAATCTCAAAATGACAATTCAAAGTTCAAAATTTCTTTTAATTTTAGATTTTAGATTGTTATTTTTCATTTTTCACTTTTCATTTTTAATTTTTCATTGCCTTGCGAGGAGTCCTGCTGAAGGCGGGACGACGCGGCAATCTCAGGATTGCAGTAATAGGAGGAAGGGATTGCTTCGTCAGTCGCTTCGCTCCTTCCTCGCAATGACAGGGGAATGGAATCGTTTCACTCAGGATGACAGTGAGGATAAAATAAAAAAGACAAGGACTTTTTAAATGACGAAACCCGAATGACGAATGACGAAAAAATGTTATCAACGAGACCCGGACTCGTTGTCGTTCTGAGCCGTTAGGCGAAGAATCCCAGCCAAAATGCAAATCTCAAATCTCAAATCTCAAAATGACAATTCAAAGTTCAAAATTTCTTTTAATTTTAGATTTTAGATTGTTATTTTTCATTTTTCACTTTTCATTTTTCATTTTTTTGCTACCTTACGAAAAGTCCTGCTCTCTTAGAGGGCTTTATTGAGTTTGAGCAATATATAGCAATTGCTAAAGCGTCGGCAGCATCGTCAGGTTTAGGAATTTTATCTAAATCCAACAAATCTTTTATCATCTTTTGTATTTGTTGCTTTTCTGCTCTCCCGTAACCGCAAATGCCCATTTTAACTTCAAGAGGCGTGAATTGTTGGATTTTAATTTTTTTTCTTGCTGCTGCCAGAAGAATTACACCTCGGGCTTCGCTTACTGGCATAGCTGTTTTTAAGTTTTTGAAGAAATAAAGCTTTTCAATTGCCATTACTTTTGGTTTGTACTTTCTTAATAGCTTTAAAATTTCAAAGTGCAGTTTCTTTAACCTTTCTTCTGGTTTTAAAGAAGGATTAGTTTTAATAACGCCGTATCCTAAACACTCCAGTGAATTTTTTTCGCTTTTTGTTTTTCTTTTTTTAATCTTTCTTATTACGCCAAATCCAGTAGTGGCTGTGCCTGGGTCAATACCTAAAATGGTCATAATTTAGTTAAGAGTTGCAGTGGGAACTGGGAATTTTCAATTCAACTTACCAAGTTTGAGTAAATGTCTTGAACAGCGTCATTTTCATCAAGTTCCTCAAAGAGTTTTTCTAAGCTGATTTTGTCTTTTTCCGATACCTCAATTTCTTGGTTCGGAACCCAATCTAAAGAGGCTGATTTAATTTTTATGCCTTGAGATTTAAGATTTTCTTTAACTTTCTCTAATTCTTCTGGTTTTGTGTAAACATCTAAAAGATTGCTATTTTTCTGCTGCCAAATATCTTCAGCTCCTGCTTCAATTGCTTTTAATTCTAAATCTTCTTTACTTTTTTCAGGATTTTCGCCAGAGAATTCAATGGTAATAACTCCCTTTCTCTTAAATTGCCATTTAAGGGAACCTGACTGGGTAAGTTTTCCACCGTGCTTTTGCAATATCTGTTTTATTTCTAACAAGGTGCGGTTTTTGTTGTCGGTTATGGCTTCAATAATAATGGCTACTCCTCCTGGTCCTAAAGCTTCATAACTTGCCTCTGTTAGTTTTTTTCCTTCAATTTCTCCTGTTCCTCTCTTAATTGCTTTTTCAATATTATCTTTTGGCAAATTAAAACTTTTAGCTTCTTCTAAAGCTTGCCTAAGTTTTGGGTTTGTGTCAGGATTTGCTCCTTCTTTTGCCGCAATTGTGATTTGGCGAGCAAGTTTGGAAAATATTTTGCCTCTTTTTTGGTCCTCTAAGGACTTTTTGTGCTTAATGCCTGCCCAATGCGAATGTCCGCTCATAGGTTTAAATAGAATTAAAAATTAAAAACTAAAAACTAAAAGTATAAAATAAAGTTTTTGTTTTGGTTTTCATTTTTTGAATTAAATACCTGTTATTACACCTTAGCCTAAAAGTTTTTTAAAATCAATATTGGTTTAATATTGGTTCAATGAAGTTGGGTTTATTTTTAGCAGATTCTCTCCTTATGCATTTACCCGTTTTTTGATAATTAAGACAACAATTCCAGAACCTATAGCAATGCTTACAGCCATAAAAAAGGTTATTAGTGGGTGCTGATTTCCTTTTTTAAATTCTTGGTTTATATTTTTGTTAATATTTGCCAGTGCGGTTTTATTAGAGATGGTTTTTTTGTTGGCTATTGCTTTTTCATTCAGTGCTTTAGATTTTTTAGAACTTGCCGAAAGCATTGAGCCTTTAACTTTTATTTGCTCAGTAACATTTTCCCTCCCAGGGGTTAAGGTTTGGCTCCACTGCCAACCTTTTTGTGTGAGATTATATGATTGATTTAGAAGCGCTTTTTTATAAGTGACTTTGTTTATGATATTTCCGTTTGGCTGAATAAGTTTTAAGGTATCGCCGCTATTTTGTAAAGTAATTTTTGAAGTGGGTCGGCGGAGAACTAAAAAACCTTTGGCTTGAATTTTTGCCCCTTTCGGAAATGAGTAAGTTGTTATTGTTCCAACTACATCCTGAATTTTCCAGCCGGACAAATCAACTTCAAAATTATTTTCATTGAAAATTTCAATCCATTCATTTTGGGCATCAGAACCTTTTGGGGAGGGTAAAATTTCGTTAATGAAAATATTTTTGGGATAAACTATCGGTTCCGGTTTTGCTTTTTGTTCTGGCTCTGGCTTTATTTTAACTGGACTGTTTTTATCTCTTGGCGTTCCCCCTGGACTCTGGCTGGTTTGCCAATTTTTGAGTTCTGACCCAAGAGCCAAAGGGCAAATCCTTTCCATTGTTTTCTTTGGTTTTTGGTTATTGCCAGCGGGCCATTTTTGGTTAACTGCTTCAGGGGTAGCATCAATAATATCTCCGGCTTTGTTTTTCAAAACAAGCTTACCATTTTTATCATATTTGTTGTGGAGCGATAATTTACTCTCTACCAAGTCGCAGTTGCCGATTTCTTTCCGGCAAATTAAAAAATACCCATAAGCGGGTATTTTGCCAGCAGAAATTTCTAAAGTGTTGTTCTTGACTCCGGCATTTTCAATTTCCCAGCCAGAAATATCAACTTCTTTGTTTGCTGGATTATAAAGCTCAATCCACTCTTCATTAGAAGAAACTTTTGTTCCCATCCAGGCTATTTCATTAATAACTACATTTGGGTTGTAAGCAAAAGAAATAAACGGTTCAGAACTCAAACCCAGAAGCAAAATAAAAAAAATTAGCCGAGTTATAATCATTATATTTTGCAACTATCTTTAGAAAATAGTTTAGAACAAAAGTTTTCTCTTTTGCGCCTTTAAACCCAAATGCCGCCTGGCAAGGTCTGTTGCCACCCTTCCCCTGGGAGTTCTAATAATAAAACCAAGCCGCATTAGGTAAGGTTCGTAGATATCCAATATAGTGTCTTCTTCTTCAGCGGTTGCAGCCGCCAATGTTTTTAAGCCTACAGGACCACCATTAAATTTGTTAATAATTGTTTTTAAAATACGCCGGTCTTCTGCCAAAAGCCCTATATTGTCAATTTCTAACGAATCAAAAGCCTGTTTTGTAATTTCCTTTGTAATTCTACCATTCCCTTTTACTTGGGCAAAATCCCTTACTCTTTTAAGGAGATGGTTAGCGGTTCTGGGGGTAAAGCGGGATGATTTAGCAATAATTTTTAGGGCATCGTCATCAGCCTCAATATTTAATATTCGGCTTGACCTCTGGAGGATTCTTTCAATATCAGACAAGTTATAGAAGTTTAATCCAAATATAACTCCAAATCTTGACCTGAGAGGCGCTGATACTAAAGAGAGGCGAGTGGTTGAGCCAATTAGGGTAAAGCGGGGAATTTTTAATTCTGTGGTGCGCGCCATAGGGCCTCTGCCTAAAATTAAATTCAGTTTAAACTCTTCCATTGCCGGATAAAGATATTCTTCTAAGGTTTTGTTTAAGCGATGTATTTCATCACAGAACAGAATGCTTCCTTCATTTAAATTTGTTAATATGGCTGCTAAGTCACCGGCTTTTTCAAGAGAAGGGCCAGAAGTAATTCTTATTTCAGTTCCTATTTCTTTAGATACTAAATGGGCGAGAGTTGTTTTTCCCAAGCCGGGATTTCCATAAAAGAGCAAGTGCTCTGGCGGTTCGTTTCTTTGTTTAGCTGCCTCAATGATAATTCTGATATTTTTTTTAACCTTTTCCTGGCCAACGTAATCCTCCCATCGTTGAGGTCGGAGAGTAAGGTCTAAATTATCTAGTTCATTTTTTGAGCCTTGACTTGACATTTTTAAATTAATATATTACAATATAAGCTAGCCCGAAACTAATTTGGGATTTTTCTTTGGAATGGATAATTAAGCTTTGGCTTAATTACTCCCCGGGAAAATTCTAACTTTAAAGCAACTTTGAGGCAATAATTAGTTTCGGGCTATTTTGGTGGAGCGGTTACCCTATTTACTTCTTCAAATGTTGTGATTTGAGAGATAACTTTAATTAAGCCATCCTTCCTTAAAGGAATCATTCCTTTTTTAATAACAAATTTTTTTAAGTCAGTGATAGAGGGAGACTTCAAGATGAAATTTTTAACATCATCGTCAGCAACAAAGAATTCATAAATTCCAATTCGCCCTTTATAACCAGTGAAATTACAGAATTTGCAGCCTTGGGGCCTTGGAATTTTTAAATTTTTATCAATTTTTGGAATTTTTATCCCTTTAGGCAAAGAGCTTAATTCCTTTTTAAGGATTTTTATTTCTTCATCTGTGGGAGGAGAAAATTTTACGCATTTTTTGCAAACTTTCCTAACAAGCCTTTGAGCAATGGCTATATTCATAGCTGGGGCGATATTTATGGCTTTTTCTCCCAATGCTTGAAGCCTGGCAATGGTGCCTGTTGAATCGTTTGTATGCAAAGTAGTTAAAACTGAATGTCCTGTTAAAGCGGCTTGTATGGCTATCTTGGCTGTTTCTAAATCTCTTATTTCTCCCACAAGAATAACATCAGGGTCTTGTCTCACTATTGCTCTTAATCCGTTAGAGAAAGTATAGCCTTTTTTAGGATGCACTTGCGTTTGAGAAATTCCTTCTAAGTGGTATTCAATGGGGTCTTCTATTGTTATAATTTTGATTTCAGGATTTCGAATTCTCTTTAAAATGGCATACAAAGTGGTTGTTTTTCCAGAACCGGTTGGGCCAGTAACAATTATCATCCCGTTTGGCTTTTTAATTTCTCTTTTAAGAATAGGGAGCATATCTTTCCTTAATCCCAAATCTTCTATCTCTATGAGATTTCTTGGGTCCAGAGTTCTCATTACTACTGATTCTCCATATTCGGAAGGGAGAGTTGATACTCTAACTTCTATTTTGTTTTCTCCTGTTATTATTTCAAAGCTGCCATCTTGAGGCCTGGAAGTAACGTTTAATTTAATGCCTGATAAGAGCTTTATCCTTGAAAGAAGCGGTTTTTCTTCTTGCGGGTTTAAAAATATTATGTCGTGCAAAAGACCATCTACTCTCATTCTAAGCTTAACCTTTTTCTCTTCTGGCTCTAAGTGAATGTCTGAAGCCCTTAGGGAAATTGCTCCCCCTAAAATTACTGCCATAACTTCTGTTATAGAGCCTTGTAGAACTTCTTCAATTTTTTCTTTTAGCTCCTTAACGTTCCTTATTTCCTTTTGTAGTTTTTTAAATTTTTCTCCTTCAATTTTTATCTCGCCAGCAATTGTTCTCATAAGTTTATAAATTTAGGAACTTTTCTTTTAATAAACTAAAATCGTTTTCTTGGGAAAGAAACAACACGCCATTTCCTTTTTCCTCCCCTTCGAATGCCCTTAGGAATTTTTCTCTTAAAGAATTGTCTGGGCAGTAGAAAACGCCTTTAATTTTTAAGGGAGAATTACGCTCTTGCCATAAGAGAAGAAAGTTTTTTGAGAAAAATTCATATTTAAGTTTTTCTAAAACAAAAGTCAAATCTGATTCTTTGGAAAAAGTTTCTCTAAAATCTTTCTCTTCCAAAAAAGAGAAGAAGGTATTTTTCTCTTTATAAAAACTGGCTTTTCCAAGAATTCTCCCTAAAAGCTGAAGTTGGCTCTTTGAAGGCTCTTTTAGGATATTTGTTATAACCTCCTGATAATCTGCAGTTTCTGTTAGTTTTTTTACCCTTGCAAAAGTTTGGGAGGTGGTTTTCTGGTTGCGAAAATTATTAGTTGCTGATACTATTCCTGCCAAGAGAGAGGCTGCTGCTTTTTGCGGGATTTTTTCTTTTATTGAGTTTAGAAAATCAAAGACAATTTCCGAGAGAGAGGATTTTGCCTCTATTAGGTTTGTTTGCCCATAGTTTTCGTTTCCGGTTTGGTTATCAATGTTTATAATTTGGAGGTTGCTTTTGGGAAAAACTTTTTCCACCTCTTTTAATTTATCTATTCCTATGGTTATTAAAAGGTCTGGGGAGAATAATGGCTCAAAAGACAAATCTTCTTCTTGGATAGGATTAGGGAAACTTTCCAAGTAGAGTTTTAACTTTCCGCTTTCCTTTTCGTAGGAGATTTGGGATATTTTGGTTTTTTGTTCTTTTATGGTTATTAATGATTGTTGAGTAAGCGTTTTTGTGGATAACTCTTTGGTTAGAAACTGAAATTTTTTTGGAACTCTTTTGAAAATTAGGTTTACATTTTTCCCTAAATCCTTTAAACTGTAAAAAAAGCCCAAAGAAGCGGGAAATGAATCTGCCCGTAAGTTCTGACAGGGCAAGAGGTGAATGTTTTGAGCTCCCGAAATTATCTTTTGGGCTTGGCTAAAATTTTCCATTTTGTTTTAACGCTAATTAGATTGTAGATTATACAAAACTACCTCAAAATCAGTTCAATGTCAAATAAAACTAAAGATAAAAAACTGCGCACTAAAAAATTTCTTATTAATTCTCCAGAAGAAATGAAAATTTTAGGGAAAGAAATAGCCGAGAGCCAACTTGTGCGCAAGCACAAGAAAGCAGCGATTGTTTTTGGCCTTCAAGGAAATCTTGGAAGCGGAAAAACTACCTTTTTGCAGGGATTTGCTCAGGGCCTTGGCTTGAAAGAGAGGATTTTAAGCCCGACCTTTGTAATAATGAAGCGATTCCGATTTAACAATTCAGCAACAAAGCAATTTAACGATTTCTTTCATATTGACTGCTATAGAATAAAAAAACCAGAAGAGATTTTAGACATTGGCTTTAAAAAGGTTATTTCTAACCCTCGCAATATTGTCTGCGTTGAGTGGGCAGACCGTATTAAGAAAATTATGCCTCCTAATACTATCTGGTTAAGGTTCTCTTTTTTAGGCAAAGAAAAAAGAAAAGTAATTTCTTTTCTTTCTGATTTTTAATTTTTATTTTATGGGCAAGAAAAAATTTCTTATCATTGATAGTAATTCTTTAATCCATCGCGCTTTTCATGCTTTACCTCCTCTAACTACTCGTGATGGTAAAATAGTTAATGCTCTTTATGGATTTTCATCTGTTTTCCTTAAAGTTTTAAAAGAAATAAAGCCGGATTTTATTGCTGCAGCTTTTGATTACCCTGCCCTTACTTTCCGCCATAAGGAGTTTAAAGAATATAAAGCCCAAAGGCCCAAAACTCCTCCAGAACTCAGTCAACAAATTCCCGAGATAAAAGAATTTTTAGCAAGTTTTGATGTGCCGATTTTTGAAAAAGAAGGGTTTGAGGCAGACGATATTATCGGGACGATTTCTAAAACCTTGCAGAAAGATAAGCCTGATAACGACGAAATTGAGATAGTAATTTTAAGTGGCGATTTGGACCTTTTACAATTGGTTACAGAAAAAGCAAGGGTTTATTTTCTTCAAAAAGGCGTTAAAGAAACTGTTAGTTACAATGTGGAAGAAGTTAAAAAGAGATTTCAAGGATTACTGCCTCGTCAACTTATTGATTTCAAAGCCCTAAGAGGAGACCCTTCTGACAATATTCCCGGAGTGCCAGGAGTTGGAGAAAAAACAGCAATTAAATTAATTAAAGAATTCGGCAGCTTAGACAATTTGTATGGAGCCATCGCTGCGGGGAGAAAATTGGCGGTTAGCCAGGGCCTTTTGGATAAACTCAAAAAATATAAAAACCAAGCTTTTCTTTCAAGAAAACTTTCTAAGATATATTCTCAAGTGCCGATTGTTTTTAAATTAGAGGCTTGTTGCCTAAAAGGTTATGGCAAAGAGAAGGTGGCTAGATTTTTAAAAAAATTTGAATTTTCAACGCTTCTGAAAAGATTAAGCAACCTTGAATCGGAAACTAAAAAGCAATTAGTGTTGGGTGATAATTTTTAATGTTTGTTTTCGCTAAAACTGTGCTAAAATGATTAGAAACGCTTGTATATTTAATATGATAGAATCAGCAGCGAGAAAAGCGTTGTTAGAAAAAGAGATGGCAAGGAAAATAATTTTAGAGAACTTGGATAAAGAAGCGCAATTTAGAAAATATGTAATTTTAGGGATGATTCTCGTTTTTGCAGTTTTGAAAATTATCCTGAAACCTATCCCCGTTGCATTTTGATATGTCTTTATGTTTTTGCAGCTCTCTGCCGTTAAAGCGTGCATGGTTCTTGTTTCAATACTAGTTCTGAAAGTGCTTACGCTTTTTATTGCTGGGAAGTGTCGTATCTTTTTTGGAGAGAATTTAGAAATAAGAATTTCGGAACAAGGCTCTTTGACAAGAGCCTTAGCCAAAAGCAGAATAAAAAATCAACAATTAAAGGCAATAAATGAAGTTTTAGAGGCAAAAGTGAGAATGAGAACCCAGCGGGCTTGGAGAGATTTTATAAACTTACCGTTGGCAGAGAGTTAAAGATGATAGAATTGAAGAAAGAAATTGAGGAACTAAAAAAGAAGGTTACCTTAAAGAATAATTAACAGCGGTATTAAATAATATGACCATAAATCAAATATTGGAAAATTCATCGCTTAGAAAAGAAATGGAAAAGTTGTGGAAATTTACAAAAGGAAAAGTAAGGGCTGAGACAATCAAGAATCATTTCCAATGCATTGAAGCGATGGAAGGCAAAGAAGGGCTGATAAAAGTTCAAAATAAGTTGGAAGAATTAGGGCACCCTATAAGAGATTTGAAAAAGTTTAGTCCCTTGGAGTTTGTGCCTACTGCCTTAGCTGATTCAGTTGTCTTGGTGGCGACTTATGTGTTTCATTGGACGGACAGGGATATTTTTCAAATGGGGAATTCAGCCCCGAAGTTTTCCTTCATTGTAAGATTGCTGATGAAAACATTTTTAAGTTTAAGAAAAGTTTTTGAAGAAGCCCCGAAGTATTGGCAAGAACACTTCACTGAAGGGCGAGTGGAAGCTGCTGTGTTCAATGCAAAAGAGAAATACCTTATTTTACGACTATATCATTGGTGCCATCCAGTTATGTGCGTATTTTATGCTGGGTATTTCTTAAGAATAGGCCAGTATGTGATAAGAAGCAAGAATGTTGCTATTAAAGAAACGAAATGCATGAACAGAGGTGATCCTTATCATGAGTTTTTAATACATTGGGAAAGTTAAATTATGTGCCCGGTTTTTTTAAAAAAAGAGAATAAGGAGCAAGAAAGAGAATGCCAGGAACTTCAAAGCGACCTAAACGACCTCACCTCGTATTTAAATAGTTTCTCTTCTTTCTTGCCTTTAGCTGTTTGCACTGTTAATCCAGCAGGTATTATTATTGATATTAATAAAGCCTTCACTAACCTCACAGGATTTGAGGTGGTTGATGTAGTAGGAAAGCCTTTGAAAAGTTTGTTCTTAGAGAAAGAAAAACTTGCTCTTGTGTTGGAGAAAATTACCGGAAGCAGAAAGCCTATTACCACTAGGGAACTGACATTGTTAACCAAGTTAGGAAAAAAAATATCAGTTGATTTTTCAGCTCAAGCAAGGATAGACAAGGTGGGTCGTTATGTTGGTTGTTTTGTCGCCCTTTCAGACATCACTGAATTCAGAAAATTCCAGGAAGAGCTAGAAAAAAGCGTGAAGAAAAAGACAAGAGAGCTTCAGCAAAAAACGGAAGACCTTATGCGTTCTAGGGAAGCTTTGATGAATATTCTTGAGGATGTCCAGGCTGCTCGGGAAGCATCAGAAGAAGAAAGGGATAGAACATTGGCTATTATAGAGAATTTTACTGATGGACTTTTGCTTTTTGACAACCATAATTTGCTTTTGTTGATTAATCCTCAAGCCCAAGAGTTTTTTGGCGTAAGGTCGCAAGATATAATAGAGAAGTCGTTAAGTGACTTAAGAAAGGTAAAATCCTTGCAGCCTTTAGTAAAGCTTCTCGGCAAGGAAATCAGAGGCTTTTTTAGGAAAGAACTGGATTTAGGGAAAAATTTAATTCTTGAAGTTTCCGCAATACCTATTATTATCAAGGGGAAGAAAAGCCAGAATTTGGTTATTTTACATAATGTGACTAGGGAAAAAACCGTTGAAAGATTGAAAACAGAATTTGTTTCTATTTCTGCCCATCAATTAAGAACGCCGCTATCAGCTATTAAGTGGACATTGAGGATGCTTTTAGATGGAGACATTGGGAAGATTTCTTCAGACCAAAGAAACATTCTTGAGAAGGCTTATAAAAGCAATGAAAGAATGATAAAATTGATTAACGACCTTTTAGACGTGACAAGAATTGAAGAAGGGAGGTTTCTTTACAATATAAAGAAAGCAGACTTTATAAAGATAGTGAAGGGGGTAATCTCGGCTTTAAGGGATGTGGCTAAGAAGTCGAAACTTACCCTTCATCTTTTGCTTCCCAGTAATAAGATACCTGAGGTTAAAGTGGACGCTGAGAAGATTTCTTTGGCTGTGCAGAATTTGATAGAAAATGCAGTTCATTACACTCCTGCGGGAGGGAAGGTGACAGTTTCAATAAAATATGACAAAGAACATAAAGAGGTGCTCTTTTCTGTTGAGGATACTGGCATTGGCATTCCAGAAAGCCAGCAAAAGAGAGTTTTTAGCAAGTTTTTCAGGTCGCCAAACGCAATAAGAAAAGAGACGGTAGGGACAGGGCTTGGCCTTTTTACTACTAAAAATATTGTTGAAGCGCATGGTGGCAAAATTTGGTTTAAGTCAAAAGAAGGGAAAGGGACAACCTTTTACTTCTCTTTACCCGTAAAGAGATAACTTTTTTGGCATCTGATATTTTGTTTACATTTTTGGATTCTGGGTTTTTAATGTTTGCTTTAATTATTTTGTTTGTTATAATAAATATAATTCAGACTTGGCTAATCCTAAGTTATAAACGTTTGATTAGAGGGGGTGTGATGATAGGGGTAATCGAGGCTATAGAATTTCCAATTTTAATATTAGTTATTATAAAAGCAGGCCTGATAGGGCTTTTAACAGTGGTAATTGTAGAGGCGGTTCAATGGTCAACTATTGCTTTTTTAACTTTGCGCTAGTAAAATAAAACAAGGCGGTAAAATATGTTTAGGGAAAAATTATCTAAGTTTCTTCCATATTTAGCTATAGTTCCCGCTAATCCCCACCCTCCTGTAATTGGAATAAAATATTTTGATTTAAATACTTTAATGGGGCAATCTTTAGGTTGGCTGAAATGGCCTATATTGTTTAGCCTTTGTTTTGCAGCCGTGACTTTTGTTGTTGCCACTTTTTATATTATCCGCTACACCCGAGGTTATTACGAGAAAAGGGCAGTCTCTAAATCTTGGAAATGTATTCTAGCAGGATTTTTTATTACGGCTATAGCTGAAACTGGTGAACTTCTCTGTTATTACGAATGGCCCAATGCAGGCTTAATAGAGTCAAATTTCATTTTAGCCATTCCTCATGCTTTAGGCGGTTTTTTGATTGGTTTGGGTGCTTATTTGCTTTATAAAGAAGTAACACCATAAATAGAAATAATATGCCTTTATTAGAATTTCATGCTTTAAATCCCCTAAATTTTGCTCCCTCTATTGGTTTAAGTTTGTATATGATTTTGGTTCATATTCCGATTGTAGGCGGATTTGCTTTTGCAGCTATCTACATCATAAAGTATCTTAAAAAATTCTACGGTTCTCGTCCCATTCCTTTAGAGTGGAAAGTTTTCTGGACGGCATTAATTTGGGCTACAATCCATGAACTTATTGAAGTTCCTCTTCTTTATCAGTGGGTGGTAGGGCAGGTTTTGCTTATTGTTTTCTTTTTTGTGCAGATAATAGCAGGTGTGTATTTAGTATGGGGAGCTTATCTTTTGGCTAAAAAATATATTTTAAAGTAATTAAGTAAATGGAAAGGATAATTGAAGATTTGCAAGAAGACCTTAGAAACATCATAGAAGGCAAACCGCCTAAAGTTTTAAGGAAGGAATCAGGCGATTTAATAGATTTGAGATTGCTAAGGATAGTTGATTTTTCTTTACAATGGGCTTCGGTTGGCTATAAATCGGCTTTAAGGTTTGCTGGAATGAAGTTTGGCAGGAGGATGGGAGAGGATAGCGTTACAAGAGAGCTGTCGTCTTTATTAGGAGAAATTAAGGTATTGATTGAAAAATTAAAAGATGGTAAAGTAGAAATTGAAGTTTTGCCAGAAAAGGAAAAAGCGCAGTTTAGGGTGCACAGTTCTTCCTTAGTTAGTTCTGTGCCAAATATTTCTCAAACAATCTGCTTTTTTAAAGAAGGATTTATAGAGGGCTATCTTGATGGAGTAATTAAAAAGCAAGGCTCTTTAACGGCAAATTTTAAGAAAATAAGCGAAGTTGTGGTTGAAGAAACAAAATGTCAAGGGAAAGGCGATAAATATTGTCAATTTACCATTTATCTTAAAGGTCAAAGCAAATAAAAAATATGGCAAAAAAAATTTTGATTGCAGAGGACGAAGAAATTCTTTACTCTCTCTTAAAACAGAAATTGGTTCAGCAGGGTTATGAAGTCTCGGTAGTCAAAAATGGTAAAGAGGCTTTAGAGCAAATGCGGAAAGAAAAACCAGACCTTCTTTTGCTTGATATTATTATGCCCGAGAAAGGAGGTTTTGAGGTAATGGAAGAGATGCAAAAAGACCCTTCCTTGAAGGATATTCCTATTGTTATTATTTCTAATTCCGGACAGCCTGTAGAAATAGATAAAGCTAAGAGGTTGGGGGCAAAGGACTGGGTTATAAAAACAGAATTTGACCCCCAAGAGGTAATGGAAAAAGTCAAAAAGGAAATAGGGTAAATGTGCGTGCTAGCCAATCACTAGTTTGTTCGCGAATATTCAGTAAATAATTAGAGGATGATTCATATTAGGCATATTGTGAGGTATTTGTGATTTAATTAGAGATTGGTTAGCAGTTTCTATGGCAGCCAAAATATTAATAATTGAAGACGACAGGTTTTTAAGAGAATTAATGGCAAGAAAACTTGAGCAGGTTGGCTACGAGGTTGTTGAATCTGTTGATGGTGAAGATGGCTTAAAGAAAGTGTCTCAAGAAAAGCCAGATTTAGTTTTGCTTGATTTAATTCTACCCGGCATAGACGGTTTTGAAGTTCTCTCAAAAGTGAAAGAAAAACCAGAATTAAGCGCCATTCCAGTTATTATACTTTCTAACCTTGGGCAGAGAGAGGATATAGAAAAGGGCTTAAAATTAGGAGCAGTTGACTTTTTGGTTAAAGCCCATTTTACTCCAAACGAGATTGTTGATAAAGTAAAACACTTGCTGAAGAAATAAACATTGAGTCCTATTTTTGCGCTATGCAAAAATCCGTTATTTGTTTTTTGGCATAGGGGAAATAGGATTTTTGTTATTTTTAGTATGCCCGAACTTCCAGAAGTGGAAACCACAATTCGTGAGATGAAAAAAGAAAAAATCCCCGGATTAAAAATTAAGGATATCTGGACAGACTTTCCTAAAATGATTCATCTAATGCCTGCTAAAAAAATCTCAAAGCAGGATGCTGAAAGAAGTATTTTTAAAATTTTTAAAAAAAAGACAGAAAATAAAACAATAGAAAATATTTGGAGGAAAGGCAAGAATATTATTTTTGACTTATCAGATAATCTCACTTTACTTTTGCACCAAAAATTAACTGGGCATCTCCTATACGGTGTATGGCATTTAGAACGGAAGGAATGGAAGTCTAATGCGTCTGGTCCCTTGAGGGAAAGAATAAATTCTTACATCCATTTAATTTTCTTTCTTGATAATGGGAAAATGTTAGCCCTTTCTGACCCGAGAAAATTTGCCAAAGTTGAACTTTGGAGAAAAAGTGATTTTAAAGAATCAAACACTTATAAAGATTTGGGAGACGACCCGCTAAAAATTAGCTTTGAAAAGTTTAAGGAAGGCTTGAAAAGAAGAAAAACTCCAGTGAAGAAGGTTTTAATGGACCAAAATTTTATAGCCGGCATAGGAAATATTTATTCTAGTGAAATTTTATTTGAAGCAAAAATTCATCCTTTAAAAAAGGCAAGCGAGTTGAGCCGAAAAGAAATCGAAAAATTGTATAAGGCTATGCAAAAGATTTTGAAGGAAGCCATTAATGTTAAAGGGGAATCGATTTCTGATTACAGGACACTTTCGGGAAAGAAAGGAGGTTTTGATAAGTTAAGGAAGGTTTATAGAAGAGAGGCGTGTTCTCGGTGCGGAGCAAAAATAAAAAGGATAGAAATAAGCGGCAGGAGCGCCTATTATTGCCCAGTTTGCCAGAAAATGTAATATTGTTAAATTATTAAGATGATTATATTCCTATACGGCAAAGATACATATCGAGCTAGGGTAAAGATGAGAGAAATAGAGAAGCGTTACAGAAGAATTCACGCCGAGAACTTAGATTTGATAAGGGTTAACGCTTCAGAAGTGAGTTTCCAAGATTTTCTGGACCAAGCCTTGCAAACTTCAATTTTTGTTAAAAAGAAACTGGTTTTTTTAGAAGATGTTTTTCTCACCACAGATTTTGAGAAAAAGTTTTTGAAGAAAATAGAAGAGTTTGCTAAACTTGAAAATATCATTTTAGTGCTTTTTCAAGCAGGAGAAATCTCTAAAAAGAATAAGTTATTTTTAGCTCTTGAGAAATATGCGGAATGCCAGGAATTTCAAGTTCTCAAGGGAGAAAGCCTAAAAAAGCAGTTGATAAAAAAGGCAAGGGAGAACGGTTTGGAATTTTCTGATGTTTTGTTGCAGAGGTTAATTGACAGTTTTGGGAATGATTTATGGAAATTGTCGAATGAAATAGATAAAATAGCCGCTTTCTTGAGAAACAAGCCTCAGAAGAGAGTTCGCCTTGAAGATATTGAATATCTGTGTTCTGTTTCGCCTGAGGTAGATATTTTTAAAACTATTGGTTATTTAGGCAGGAAGAACAAAAAGATAGCCTTGGAATTGTTAGAGCAGCATTTGAAAAATGGAGATAACCCATTTTATCTTTTATCAATGGTTAATTACCAATTTAAGAATCTTTTAGCAACAAAAGATTTTATTATGAGAGGGAAATCATTAAGCCAGCTTTTAGCTTTGCGGGGGCTTCCCTCTTTTGCTTTAAAGAAGTATTGGCTCCAGGCGGAAAAATTTAGTTTGAAGGAATTAAAAAAAATCTGCCAGCAAATTTTTGAGGCAGACTTAGACATTAAAACTGGCAAGGCAAAGCCAGAGGAGGAATTGAGAACCTTAATAGCAGAAATCTGAAAATTTGGCAAGGATTTAAGATTGGTTTTTGTTTATAAGTTGGCTCACCCTTGATTTTTTTCTTGAGGCTGTATTTTTCTTTATGGTTTTGCTTTTTACTGCCTTGTCCAAAGCTTGGTAAAATTGAGGTAGAACTTTTTTAGCCTCCTCAATCTTTTTTTCGGAAACCAAAGACAAAATCTTCTTTTGAAGATTCTTTACTTTCCCTTTCCTCTTAATATTCCTTTGCCTCCTTTTGATGTTTTGCCTAAGGGCTTTTTTAGCGGACTTAGTAGTTGGCATAATAATAACGCAGGGTTAGTTGCGGCACGGCTTGCTCCGTTCCTCTAGCGCTGCTCTTTTTAAAATTAATATAGGATATGGCGGGTGGGTGGCGTCCTGCGCGGGCGCCTGCGATTTCCCGGCTTTCTTCCGAACATATCTATACTTTAGGTTACACTATTTTATTTTTTTAATCAAGTCGCGTATCTCAGCTGCCCTTTCAAAATCTAAATTGCGGGCAGCTTCTTTCATCTCTTTCTCTAAGAGTTTGACATCCCGAATTATAGCAAACTCTGGGCTTATTTGTTTTTCTTTTGAAACAAATGACCATTCTCTGATTTCCTTAACAATTGGTTTTGGAGTAATATGGTGAGTTTTATTATATTCCATTTGAATTTTTCTTCGCCGCTCAATTTCCTTTATTGCTCTTTTCATTGAACGGGTATTCTTTTCAGCATACAAAATGCAATGGCCGTTGATATGTCTAGCTGCTCTGCCCATTGTTTGGATTAGAGTTGTCTTATTTCTTAGAAAACCTTCTTTGTCAGCATCTAAAATTGCAACAAGGCTTACTTCTGGCAAATCTAGTCCTTCTCTTAAAAGGTTTATTCCCACAATTACATCATATTCGCCTTCTCTCAGTTTTTTTAAAATTTCAGGCCTTTCTAAGGTTTTAACCTCAGAATGCAAATAGCTTGTTTTAATTCCTTCATCTTTAAAATAATCTGTTAATTCTTCAGCTAACCGTTTAGTTAGAGTGATAACCAAAATACGCTGGTATTTTTTTATTCTTTTTTTAACCTCTTTAATTAAATCTTTAACTTGCTCTTTAGCAGGCCTTATCTCAATAGATGGTTCCAAGAGTCCCGTGGGGCGGATAAGTTGTTGAACGAGCAGTTTTGATTTTTGGTTTTTAATTTTTCCTAATTCATAAGGGCCAGGAGTTGCTGAAACATAGATTGTCTGTTTTATTTTCTTTTCAAGCTCCTCAAAACTTAAAGGGCGGTTGTCTAAGGAGGAAGGAAGCCGAAAACCATATTTAATTAAGGTTTCTTTTCTGCGGCGGTCGGTGTTGTACATTGCATGCAGTTGGGGGATAGTCATATGAGACTCGTCAATGAAAACAATATAATCTTTGGGAAAATAATCCAATAAAGTAAATGGCGGTTTTCCAGGCTTCCTGAATTCTAAGTGCCTTGAATAATTCTCAATCCCATGGCAATAGCCGGTTTCTTTTAGCATTTCTAAATCATAATTTGTCCGTTGCTCTAAACGTTCTGCTTCGAGCAGCTTTCCTTTATTTTTTAATTCTTTTAACCTTTCTTGCAATTCAAGTTTTATATTTTCTATGGCAACCTTCAATTTTTCTTGGGGGGCTATCCAAAATTGAGCAGGAAATATTCTTATTTTTGAGTTTTGAGTTTTGAATTTTGAATTTGAGAAATTTTTGCCACGAACTTCTTTTATTAATATTTGGTCAAGCTTATCTCCAAAAAACTCAATCCGGATAATTTTCTCTCCAGTAACCACAAAAATTTCAACAGTGTCTCCCTGAACTCTAAAAGTGCCTGGCTGGAAGTCGATGTTGTTTCTTTGGTATTGCAAAGAGCTTAAAATTTTCAGGAAATCTCTTCTTTTTATTTTTTGCCCCTTTTTTATCTCTAAGGCAACTTTTTGGTAAGTTTCAGGCGAGCCGAGATTATAAATACAAGAAACCGAAGCCACCACTATTACATCTCTTTTGCTCAAGATGTCTTGAACAGCAGCGTGCCTTAACTTATCGATTTCTTTATTTATTTTCGCATCCTTTTCAATATAAATGTCTGTTTGGGGAATATAGGCTTCTGGCTGATAGTAATCGTAATAGCTTACGAAGTAATGCACCCCATTTTCTGGGAAGAATTCCTTGAATTCCTGGTAAACCTGCGCAGCTAAGGTTTTATTGTGGGAAATCCAGAGTGCTGGCTTTTGGAGGTTTTCAATTACTTTAGCGCAGGTATAGGTTTTTCCACTGCCTGTTACACCGAGGAGCACAGAGTTGCTCTGTCCCTGTTTAATATTTTGAGTTAGCTTTTTGATTGCTCTTGGCTGGTCGCCGGTTGGCTTTAACTTTGAAACTAACTTAAACATATTCTAAAATCAAATATTTTATAAAATATCGACAAACATATTTTGTCGTAAAACAGATTTTTAATACAATCCTCTTTTTATTTGTAGGCTTTCAAAATTTGGTAAATTAAGGTATGATAAAAAAAGATTATTGTTTGAATTATGATTTCCTTTTTAGAAGGGAAAATTATTTTGAAGAGAGACAATTTCCTTATTGTAGAAGTTGGAGGCGTTGGTTATAAAGTCTTCCTTTCCCGTAGCTCTCTTCAGAGAATAGCAGAAAAAGGCGAGAACATCAAACTTTTTTGCTACCTTGACATTGGCGAGAGGAGCTTAAAACTTTATGGTTTTCTGACTTTCGAAGAACTAGAGTTCTTTGAAATTTTAAGGAATATTTCTGGCGTAGGGCCTAAAGCTTCCTTGGAGATTGTTTCCCTGGGCAAGGTTGAGGAAGTAAAAAAAGAAATAGAAAAAGGAAATGTGAAATTTTTTGTTGATATTCCTGGTATTGGCGCTAAGAAAGCCAAAAAAATTATTCTGGAACTCTCTGGAAAATTGAAAGCCTTAACTCCTCCCTTAAAAAAAGAGAAATTTCCAGAAGATGAAGTATTTTTAGCTTTATTAAATCTTGGCTTTAAAAAAGAGGCGATAAAAGATGCTCTTTCGCAACTTCCAAAGGGGGTTAAAGACGCTCAGGAGAGAATTAAATATGCCTTGAAAATTTTAGGGGAATAGGTAAAATTATAACTGTCTATGGAAACCATTGAGATTCCAAAAACTAAATATGAAAAACTCATAAGAAATCAGCGTGAGTTGGCTAAAAGACTTGAGCAAGTAGTTGCTAAGCTTAAAGCCTTGGGCAGGCTTGAAGATTTTGAGAAACTGGCTCTCTTGGGTAGAAAATTTGCCAAAGAGAGAGGTATTAAACCCCAAGATGTTTTAGCTGATGATTAAAGCAGTTTTAGATACTAATGTAATAATTTCTGCTTTGTTTTGGCGTGGCGCTCCTTTTTTAATTCTCCGAAAAGCCATTAAAGGAGATTTTTTATTTTTGAGTTCACCGAATATTTTAAAAGAAGTAAAAGATAAATTAATTTCGAAATTTAATTTTCCAAAAGAGAAGACAGACCAATATTTAAAAATTTTAATAGTCAATTGTGAATTAATTAAACCCGAGAAGAAACTAAGAGTGGTGGAAGATGACCCGAGCGATAATAAGATTGTTGAGTGTGCTGACGAAGGAAAGGCGAGCTTAATAATTTCTGGCGATAATCATTTAAGGAAATTAAAGAGATATAAAGACATTAAAATAGTTTCTCCTGCTCAAGCCTTGAAAATTTTGGGGGATAAGAGATAATCAGCAATATTTTATCTGTAATAATTATTCTTAAGCGTTAAAAAATGATAAAAGGTGTGGTTGAAAAATTCGTGCCTTCTATTTTCTTAAGATGGTATCATTTTTTGCTGGCTTTTTTTGGCGCTGTGCTCTATAGGTTTCCGTCACGAAGATTAAAAGTTATTGGCGTTACAGGTACTAATGGGAAATCAACAGTGGTTGAACTGGCTGATAGAATTTTGGAGGAGGCAGGATATAAAGTTGCTTCTGTTTCCTCAATCAAATTTAAATTAGGTCCAAAGGAATGGAAAAACGATTTAAAAATGACAATGCCCGGCCGCTTGAAACTTCAGAAATTTTTAAGAAAAGCAGTAAACAACGGGTGTCAGTATGCGGTTTTAGAAGTAACCTCAGAGGGGATTTTGCAGTATCGCCATCGGTTTATCAATTTTGACATAGCCGTCTTTACAAATTTGTCTCCAGAGCATATTGAGCGCCACGGTAGTTTCGAGAAATACAGAGAAGCAAAAGGAGAACTTTTTAGGGCAGCTAAAAAAGTCCATATAATTAATTTAGACGACAAGTCAGCGGAATATTTCTTGCAGATTCCAGCTATTGAGAAAATATCTTATGGAATAAAACAAAATGTTGGCACTCAAAACCATAAATTTATTAAAGCCAGCAACATAAAATTGTCTGAGAAGGGAGTGGAGTTTACCATTGGCAATACGAAGTTCTGTTTGAACTTAATAGGCGAATTTAATGTTTACAATGCTTTAGCAGCTGTTTGTGTTGGAATTTCTCAAGGCATAGATTTAGGAATTTGCAAAAGAGCCCTAGAGAAGATTCGCCTAATTCCGGGAAGAATGGAAATGGTTATTGCTAAGCCCTTTAAAGTATATGTTGATTACGCTCATACGCCTGATTCGCTTCGTAAAGTTTATGAAACTTTAATTAATTTAAAGCCGAAAATTAAAAATCAAGAACCGAAAATGATATGTGTTTTAGGAGCCTGTGGTGGAGGGAGGGATAAATGGAAAAGGCCAGTGTTAGGGAAGTTAGCGTCTATGTATTGTGACAAAGTGATTATTACTAACGAGGACCCTTATGATGAAGACCCGATGGAGATTATAAATCAAGTAGCAGAGGGAGCAGAAGGAAAAGCAGAGAAAGTTTTAGACAGAAAAAGAGCCATAAGAGAGGCTATTAAGATGGCAAAAACAGGTGATGTAGTTGTTATTACCGGTAAAGGTTTAGAGCCATGGATGTGCATAGCAGGAGGTAAAAAAATTCCGTGGGATGATAGAAAAATTGCGCAAGACGAATTCAAAAGGGAGTATTCTGCCCTTGAAAGTTGAAAATTTGTCTTAAAGGGGTAGAATCTTAATATGCTCTTGTGGCTTTTGTTTTTTATAACTCCCTGTAGCTCAATTGGATAGAGCAGGACCCTTCTAAGGTCAAGGTTGGAGGTTCGACTCCTCCCAGGGAGGCTAATTTATGGTGGCTATGGTGTAATGGCAGCACTAGAGTCTGTGGAACTCTCGGTAAGGGTTCAAATCCCTTTAGCCACCCAATAGGCAAATGTAGATACTAAAAAAGACAGATTAGTCTGTCTTTTTAAATTTTTAACTGATTTTTGGTTTATCTATTTTAGCTGTAGATATTGGATTGTTAGATATGTTATTTATAACGGACTTAAGAGCGCATTTTCAAGGGCGTTCCCCGATAGTTACCATTATGGTTTTTTCTTTTTTGCTTCTTAATACCTTAAGAGGAATTTTTTCGCCTATTTTAAGAGGTATTAGAATGTCAGTTAAACTATTGTCAGGCGTGATTTTCTTACCATTGGCTTCTAATATTATATCGTATTCTTTCAAGCCTGCTTTTTGGGCTGGACTGTTAGGCACAATGGCTCTTCCTTGGGGTTCGGAAATGATTAAAGCGCCATAATCTTGCGGCAAGCCCCATTTTTCCTGCAAGTTCCTGTCAACAAGAATATATCTTACCCCTAAAAACGGGTGAATAATTTTCCCATACTGTTTAAATTCTTCTAAATCCTTTTTAGGCCCAGTAATTGGTAAAGCAAAGCTTATGTTTTCTGCTCCAAAAACCATTGCTGCGTTTATGCCTATAACTTTTCCTCTAATGTTTATTAATGGGCCCCCAGAGTTTCCAGGGTTTACAGCTGCGTCTGTTTGTATTAACCCTCTTAGCCTTGCCTTCTCTCCTGTTAGCGTGCTGCCAGCTATAATGTTGCGGCTTAGCCCAGAAACAACCCCCACTGAAACTGTGTTTTGAAACATTCCCAATGCATTTCCTATGGCAATAACTGTTTCTCCAAGTTCAATTTGCGATGTGTCTTCTAACTTCAGAAAAGGAAAGTTATTGCCTTCTATTTTCAAAATGGCGGTATCATTAATGGGGTCTTTTACTAAAATTTGAGCTGGATATTTTTCTCCATTGTTAAGTATAACAGAATAATCGGCTTTGCTGTCAGCAACTACATGGCGATTGGTTAAAATTGTTCCCTTTTCATCTACAAGGAAACCCGAGCCTCCCCCCACCTTTATCTTCTTTCTTTTTAATGGCTGTTGTAGGGAACCTTCAAATTTTAAGGGGAGGGAAAAAGGTAATTTTTGGATGTTATGGTGCTTTGATATTACAATGCTTACCACTGCTGGGAGGGCCATTTTGACGATTTTTGTGATTGGATAAGATTCTTGTTGCATACAGTCATTATGATTATTGAACTAATTATACAAATTTCTATTGCCTAAGGCAAATTTCTGTGATATCTTTAATATATCCGCCCCTGTAGCTCAACGGATTAGAGCTTCGCACTCCTAAGGCGAAGATAGAGGTTCGATTCCTCTCAGGGGCACTTGTTCTCCTAACTTTCACCTTTCTAAGTTTTTATAAAACTTGGGAGAATAAAGGGCCCATGGCGCAGTTGGCTAGCGCGTCCCGATGGCATCGGGAAGGTCGTGGGTTCAAATCCCACTGGGTCCAAAATAGTGCTTAGTTTCGTGTGATAGATATCTTAGTTGTGGATAAACTTGGTTCTGGCTTTGATACAAAATGAAAGAAGTCTTCAAAGCAGAGATTAGCCAAGCATAACAGATTGTTTGAGGAGTTTATTTCTTGTTAAAAGTAGACCGGAAAATAACCCTGACTAATAAAAAAGCCATAGTAGTGGCAATAATCATTAGGGAGGGAGAAAAAACAGCCGGTGAAAAGATACAATAGCCTGCAACTGTTAAGATACCGATGAGTGTCATCTGCCTTTATGGCAATATTTTATTTATATCGCTTCCAGTTAATCTTTGGAACTCTCTTACTTATAATTTTTTTACCATCAGGTTTTTTGGCTAAAATTAGGTATTTAAATCCACGGAGAAAGAAATTAAATTTTTTAGCTCGGTAATGCCAAACTCCTGTATTAGAACTTTGATTTCTTCTTGTTACGCAGACTAAATCTATTGGTTCAAATCCTATTTTATCCATTAACATCTCATAGACCTTGAAACCAACAGGGGTAAACTTTCTTTTTACCCATTGGTCTCCAATGAGCCAACCCATAACTTTCCCGGGCTTCAAAATTCGATAAATCTCATAAGCTACTTTTTCTAATTCGTTATAAAATCTTTGACTCTCTGCTGAAATTTTTCCAATATCTCTAGGGTCGTCAGAGTAACTGACATTATCTCCGTAAGGAGAATCTATAAAGACCATATCAACTGAAGCATCTTTAAGAGGAATTTTCCGAGAGTCATTTTTAATTACTTTTGGGTGTTGGGGATTTACATCATATCCGATTGCTCTTCTTCCTTCTTCTTCACAAACATCAATAGTTGTTCCGCTTCCGGCCATTGGGTCAACAACTAAATCGCCCGGTTTTGTATAGCGCTGTATCATATTCCAAATAATAAATGCAGGGGTTACTCCTTGAAATTTATTATTCCCTTTGGGCTTTTTACCGTAACTCTGTTTTGGATAATCCCATAGAGTAGTTGTCTCAAAAGGCGGCTTATCCTCTTTTAAGTTCTCTGCAAGAGTTTTTTTCCCTTCTAAACCTGTCTTCTTTAAGGTTGAGCCTAATGGTAATAAACTTGCCTGATTAACTTTTTTGTCCTTTATCTCTTTTGGCATAAACTAAATTTTTTAAATCTATTAGAAACTTGTCAAATTTTTTAACTTTATCACTTTCTTCAATTTCTTCCTCGCTCATTATGTAGCTGCCATCGGTGTCTACCTCAACGATTGCTCTCCCTTTCTTAGCTGGCTTGCGAATGCTTAATGTTTTATCTTCATCAGGCGTGACAAAGAAAACTTTGATGTTTTTTGTAACCTCGTCTTGACTAAGTTTAATTTTCCAATAACCTGTTTGAGCAATTCTTTCTCGTAAAGTGACTTTGCTTGAGATTACGGCAATTACTTCATAGTTTTTGGGATTATAGATGATTATATCTACATCGGGTAAATGCGAGCCAAATTCGCCGTAATCAACTAAAAGATTTCTTTTTACATGATTTAATTCCTCTGAAAGATTTTTACTATTTGTTCTTTCTATCATATTGCCATCTACTACTTTTAATCCTAGTTTTTCTACTTCATCTTCAATAATATAGAGAATTAATTTTTCTAAATTCTTGCCCTTGAATGCTCTCCATGATTGTTCGTGGTCTCCGTTAGGCGTAGGAGATTTGAACCAGTCTTGTTTGTGTAGTTCTTTTGCCTCTCTTAATAATTCGGAGATATATTGAAAAGCATTTTCTCCATGCTGCTTTTTCTTCTTTTCGTAAAGTTTTACCAGGTCTTGAAATTTCATAAATCTTATTAGCTATTTTTATAAAATAGCATTCTTTTGATTAAAATACAAGATAAATTTTACTGCACTGATTCCCTCATCGTTTGGTCTATTTCTTGAACACATAACCTTATTGGAGTTTTAAATCTAATTTAAAGCAACCAAGTAGCTGTTTAAATAAGTGATGTTTTGTCCCTTCACTGATTTTTAGATATTTTTAGATTTTTATCTATAGGAAATTGCAGATTGGACATAAGTCTCTTTATTAAAAGTTCATAGTTTTTTGACGATTTTTCCTGCTCCGAGGCAAGCATTTCTGTTATAAAAAACAGCAAATTGGCCTGGAGTGGGAGCTATTTGGGGTTTGTTAAAAATGAGTTTTGCTTTTCTGTTATAAAGAAGGCAAAGCCGAGCTTTAGATAAAGGTTGGCGGTAACG
>JAGGVK010000022.1 GCA_021158045.1 bacterium
ACGAGTTGTATTTATGTCCCTTGCAATTTCTGCCATTTTTTTATAATGTTTAATGGGATTGTTAAATTTGTTTTAATCTATATTGTTCCCCCAATTGCTACTTTGATATTGATGATTGGAGGGATTATGTTTTATTTTGCCGGGGGGAATCCAGATTTGCTTACTAGGGGCAAGAAGTTGATGACATACGCTGTTATAGGGCTTGCTTTAATCTACGGAGCCTATATTATTGTAGGGGCTGTTCTGTCGGCTATGGGAGTGGCTAGCTGGACGACATTGGGTGAGTGGTGGAATAAAGGCACTTTTACTATAAACTGCAAAGTCTATATGCCCCCAAGATAACGCCCCCATAGCTCAATTGGAAGAGCAGTTGCCTCTTAAGCAATTGGTTTCAGGTTCGAGTCCTGATGGGGGCACTGGGTGGTCAAATTCCCCTGACTCCCGGCTTAAGAAACCCACGGTTTCTTACGTCGCTCACTTCGTTCGCTCCTATTTTCCTACACAGGGGAATTTGACGAGAGCAATGGGTAATTATTTCAGGTTCGAGTCCTACCCGGGGCACACTGGGTGGTCAAATTCCCCTGACCCCCGGCTTAAGAAACCTACGGTTTCTTACGTCGCTCACTTTGTTCGCTCCTATTTTCCTACACAGGGGAATTTGACGAGAGCAATGAGCAATTGGTTTCAGGTTCGAGTCCTGATGGAGCACGTAAAAATTTAAAAGCCAAAAGTCAAAAACAAAAATGGTAATTTAAAATTCAAAATTCATCAAAATTTTCTCTGAAAATTTTTGATACCATAATTTTATATTTTGAATTTGAGAGAAGCGAATTATGTTAACACAAAAAGAAAAAGAAAAAATAATAAAAGATTTCAAACTTCACCAATCAGACACAGGTTCTGCCGATGTTCAGATTGCTTTGCTAACAGAAGAAATAACGCGGCTATTGAAACATTTGAAAAAACACCCCAAAGATTTGCATTCACGAAGAGGGCTTTTGAAAATGGTTATTAAAAGGCGGAGATTATTGAATTATTTGAAGCATATAGATGAGAAGAGGTATAATAAAGTTGTTAAGAAGGTAGGGCTGAAAAAGTAAATTTGAAATCCAATTCTGAACTACGTAGAGCGCAGGGCAAATAGCGAAATCTCAAAATTCAGATTCCCAACTGTCATCCTGAGCGAAGCGAAGGATCTCATAATTTTGAATTTTGAATTGTGATTTTGAGATTTGAGATTTGAGATTTGAGATTTGAATTTTATTCATTTTGAATTTTGAATTGTAATTTTAAATTTTGAATTGTCATTTTGAGATTTGAGATTTGAATTTTATTCATTTTGCATTTTGAATTGTCATTTTGAATTTTGAATTGTCATTTTGAGATTTGAGATTTGAGATTTGAGATTTGAATTTTATTCATTTTGCATTTTGAATTGTAATTTTAAATTTTAAATTGTCATTTTGAGATTTGAGATTTGAGATTTGAATTTTATATTATGTTTATCAAACCAAAAGACCAAAGAATAGAGATTTTAATAGATGTGCAAAACCTTTACTACTCAGCCAGAAACCTTTATGGGGCAAGAGTTAATTTTAGGGAGATTTTGAAAGTAGGCATTTATGGCCGCAAACTTATTAGAGCCTTTGCTTATGTTGTGCGGACAAAAACTGGAGAAGAAAAACCTTTTTTTGAAGCATTGACAAAATTAGGCATTGAAACAAGAGTTAGGGATTTGCAAGAGTTCTATGGCGGGCAGAAAAAGGCTGATTGGGATGTAGGGATTGTTATAGACGCTATTAGGACAGCGCCTTCTGTTGATGTAGTTGTCCTTTGTTCAGGGGATGGCGATTTTATTCCTTTGGTTGAATATCTAAGGAATCGCGGCAAGAGAGTGGAAATTATTGCTTTTGGTAGGACGACTTCTTCAAAGTTAAGGGAAGCAGTAGACGAATTTACTGATATTGAGCAAAATCCAGAGAAGTTTTTGCTTAATATTAAAAAGAAGTAATTTCATCTAAAGCGCGAAAGCGGCAAAAAAGCGGATAAAAATTTTTAATTTAAATAATTGGTTGAAGATTCTGGTTTCAATTGAGAGTTATTTTTTAAAGAAGCAGTTGAGACAGCAGAAGTTCGCCATTTTATTATTTTTATGGAATTTCAAATTGAACTTGGCAATAGGAACTTAAAGGTAAAGATAGAAAATTTGGCAGAAAAAGCTTCGGGCTCTGCATTCGTGAGTTATGGGGAAAGCACTGTGTTGAGCACAGCTTGTTTAGGCAGGGAAAGGGAAGGAATTGATTTTTTTCCTTTAACTTGCGAATATCAAGAAAGATATTATGCTGCGGGTAAAATTAGAAGTTCCCGCTTTATAAAAAGGGAAGGCAGGCCTAGCGAGGAAGCTATTTTAATTACAAGAATGATTGATAGAGCCATTAGGCCTAGATTTCCTGAGAATTTTCGGAGAGAAATTCAGGTTATTGCTACTTGCCTTTCTTGGGATGGAGAAAACGACCCGGCATTATTAGGGCTTTTGGGCAGTTCTTTGGCTTTGGGACTTTCTAATATTCCCTGGAAAGGCCCTTTGGGGGCAGTTAGGATTGGGGAGAAAGACGGGCAGTTGATTTTAAATCCTACTTACGAAGAGAGAGAAGAAGGGAATTTAGATATTGTTTTTGCCGGCATTAAGGAAAAAGGGAAATTCTTGATTAATATGATTGAAAGCGGAAGCAATGAGGTTTCAGAGGCAACCCTGGTTCAGGCTTTTAGGTTTGCAGAGCCCTATTTAAAAAAACTTATTGATTTCCAAGAAGAAATTATAAAAAAATTAGGCAAAGAGAAAATCACTTTTCAAAAGCCATCTCAAGACAAGGATTTCAAAGAAGAAATTGAAAAGTTTTTGGCTAAAGATTTAGAAAAAGCCCTTTACCAGAAAGATGTGATAAATAGTGGAAATGATATGGCTTTATTAAGGGAGAAACTGGTTGATATGGTTCGGCAAAATTATGGAGAGGAGAAAATTGAAGGAGCACTGGAGATTTTTGAGGAGGAAGGAGATAAAATTTTGCGAAAAAATGTTATAGAAAAAGAAATTAGGCCAGACGGCAGGAAGTTAGATGAAATTAGGAAATTAAAAATAAGGGCAGGCGTTTTGCCAAGAACTCATGGTTCAGGCCTTTTTGAAAGAGGCTTAACTAAAGTTTTGTCGATTTTGACATTAGGTTCGCCCCATGACCAGCAACTTTTGGAAGGAATGGAGATTACCGGCAAAAAGAGGTTTATTCATCATTATAATTTCCCCCCTTATTGCGCAGGAGAAGTAAAGCCCTTGAGAGGTCCCGGCCGGAGAGAAATTGGGCATGGCGCTTTAGCAGAAAAAGCATTAAGGCCTGTTATTCCAAGTTTTGATGATTTTCCTTATACTATCAGAGTAGTTTCAGAAGTTTTATGCTCTAATGGGTCAACCTCTATGGCTTCAGTTTGCGGCTCAACATTAGCCTTAATGGATGCGGGTGTGCCTATAAAGAGCCCAGTGGCTGGTATTTCAATTGGCATTGTTAAATCAGCAGATGGCGCATATCGTCTTTTAACTGATATTCAGGGGCCAGAGGATCATTATGGAGGCATGGATTTTAAAGTGGCTGGCACAAAAAGGGGCGTGACAGCCATACAAATGGATGTTAAAATTGATGGTATAGATGAAACGATTTTTAAAGAGGCTTTGGAGAGAGCAAGGAAAGCGAGATTGTTTATTTTAGAGAAGATGGAGAAAGTTTTGCCAGTGCCCCGTAAGAATATTTCCCGTTTGGCTCCTAAAATATCTATTTTGCAAATAAACCCGGCTAAAATAGGCCAACTTATAGGTCCAGGCGGCAAGACCATACAGGAAATTGGCGACAGGTTTGAGGTAGAAGTGGAAGTTGAAGATTCAGGAAGGGTTTTTGTAACCGGTTTTAAAAAAGATAATGTTGTTCGGGCTGTAGAGAAGATTAAAAGCATAACCCAAGAAGTTGAGATTGGTAAAGTTTATGAGGGAAAAGTTAAACGGTTATTTGATTTTGGAGCAATGGTAGAAATTTTTCCTGGACAGGAAGGCTTATGCCATATTTCCCAGTTTGCGCCTTACAGAATAAATAATGTTAGGGATGTAGTGCGAGTTGGCGAAACAATCCCGGTGAAGGTTATAGAAATAGACGGCCAGGGCAGGGTCAATCTTTCGGCTATTAAAGCGGGTTTTAAGCCAAAGCATCCAAAGGTGTCAGGAAATGTTAAAGGCTCTCCAAGTTCTCGTTTTAGCCATTATGCAAGATACAAAAAACGAAGTTAAAAATTTATCAGTGGAGGAGATTTTTAAGAAAGGGATTGTTTTTACGATGGAGAGCGATTTAAAGCAGATTCAAAAGAAAAAGATAGAAGAAACAGAAGAAAAAAAGGCAGTGCAAGAAATAAGAAAGAGAGCGGCTTTGTTGGAGGTAAAGAGGGCGGCAGTGGCAGCAAAAGAAAAGGCGCAAGAAGAAAAAATAGTGGCAGAAATTAGAAAGAAAGCGAGAGAAAGAGAAAAAGAGGAAACAAAAGCTGCTGTTTTAAGAATTAGAGAGAAGGCTAGAAAAAGAGAAAAAGAAATGGAAGAAAGGGCAAAGCAAGGAGTATTAGAGAGAAAAGTTGAAAGCAAGAAAGGAAAAGTTGCCGGGGAAGAGGAAAAAGAATTTGCCAAAGAGGAGGAAATTCGCCGTTTAAGGGAAGAGATTATGAAGGTGAAAGTTCCTTCAGAAAAGGAGAAGGAAGAAATAAAGCCTGCTGCAAAACCGAAGCCCGTTGCAGAGCCAAAGAAGCCTGCTGCAGAGCCAAAGAAGCCTGTGGTAGAGCCAAAGATAGAGAAAAAATTGCCTCAGAAGCCGAAATTTGAAGTTAAAGAAACAAAAGAGGAGCTTCTTTCTCAAAAAGAGAAGGTGCAAAAAAAGATGGCAGTTCTTGTAGAGAAAGAAAAGCCACTCCAACAGAAATTAAAAGCCCTTTTAGAAAAAGAAGAAAGCGTATACGGAGAAATCAGGGCTCTAAAAGAGAAAGAAAAATCAGCACAAGAAAGAGAGAATGAATTGGAGCGGAAAGAGAACCAGGTTCAAAGCGCCCAAGAGAAACATCGTATTGAACAAACAAGGTGGCAGATAGAAAAGGAAAGGAGGAAGGCAGAGAAAGAAAAATGGGAGAAATTCGCTGAGAGGGAAAAAGTTACCACTGACATAAATGCTTTGAAAAGGAAACTCCAGGCAATTGAGGAGGAAAAAAAGAAGGTAGAAAACCAAAAAGAAATTGTTTTGAGGAAAATTCGCTTTTATGAATTAAAAGAGAAGAACAAGCAACTAAGGGAAAAGTTAAAAGCAAAAAGGGGAGAAATAGAAAAGGCAGAGACCCGAAGGGTAGAACTTGATAAGAAAATAGCGGGATTAAAAAACAAATTGGAAGAAATTGTAAATAAAGAAAGAAAAATTGAATTGGAAGAAAAAGAGATAGAATCTAAAGAAAATAAAGCAGAAAGCCCTCAAGAGGAAAAAGAGTTGGAGGAGAAAAGATGGAAAGTTGAAGATAGAAGGGAAGAAGTGGAAAAGAGCAGGTGGCAGTTAGACAAGAATTTGCAAGAGGCAATAAAAAAAAGAGAGAAGATATTTTCAGATATCCAAAGTTTGAAGGTGGAAGAGAAAAATATATTATCAGAAGTTGGGAAAGTAGATAAAATAATGATAGAGATAGCATCTGGGGGAGCAGGCATAGAGAGAGCGGAAGGAAAGAAGTTTATAAAGGTTGGGAAGCCTCCCGAAACAGCAAAAAAAGAAGCAGAAGAGGCAGCAAAAAAAGAAGCGGAGAGGGTAAAAAAAGCAGAAAAAGAAGAAAGGACAGAAAAGAAGGAGGAAAAGATAGGGCAAGTTAAGCCTCCATTTCCAAAACGACCTCCTGTTGAACCATTGGCTGAGAAAAAAGAAACTCAACCCAAGTTGGAAAAAATAGAAGAAAAAACAGAAAAACCCCCAGAGCAAAGAAAGCCGGCTGGGCAAGTCCCTCAATCGGAGCAAGTTCCTCAGAAAACCCCTGAAATCCCAGAGACGCCTTCTTTGAAAATAAACGAAGGAAAGTTAAAGGAGAAAGTATTGGAAAGATTAACTAAGATTTCTCCTCAAGAGGAAGAAGAAAGGCAGAAGTTTTTAGCCGGAGTAGAAGGCAAAGCTAAAAGCAAAGGGAAGGTTTTTACTCTTGAGAAGCCTAAAACAGAGGTTGTGTTCAGGCCAGTGCCAAAAGAAATTTCGTCTTCCCAAAAAATTTTGATAAGAGTTTTAGCAGTTTCTATAGTTGTTGCTATCTTATTAAGTATTTATCTCTTAATGCATAGGTTTTACTAAACACTGAAATATGAAAAAGAAATTATTAGACCAGTTAAAAGCAAAACTAGAAGAAGAAAAAATTAAGCTTGTAAAAGAACTTAGCGCCTTTGCTAAAAGGGACAAAAATTTAAAAGGTGATTGGGACACTCGTTATCCCTCTTTGGGTTCTACAAGCTTGGAAGAAGAAGCCGAAGAGGTTGAAGAATATGGCAACCTTTTGCCAATTGAGAATACTTTGGAGTTAGAATTGCAAAAGATAAATTTAGCCTTGGAAAAAATTAAAAAAGGCACTTTTGGCATATGCGAAAAGTGTAAAAAGCCAATCTCTGAAGCGCGGCTAAAAGCTTATCCGCAAGCGAGATATTGCCAGAAATGCCAGCCAAAAAAGGAAAAACGATAAAATAATTTATAGCCTGGAGCTTAAAATTTGTAATTTAAGAAATTTTTTCTTATATTGCAAATCAGTAGGCTGCGGGATTTCGTTTTATGCTTTATATTCCTGTTTCAGTTTCTCTTATCTGCTTATCTTTTGTCCTATTTTTGATAGGCAAATTAAGAAGGGCTGATAAGGGTTCTTCAAAGACCGTTGAAATATCCGAATCAATTGCTGAAGGCGCTAAGGCTTTTTTAAAAAGGGAGTTTAGGACGATATTGATTGTTTTTGTGGTAGTGGCAGCTTTTCTTTGGTTTCTTTCGAGGTCAGTTTTAGGACCGGCTATATTTTTAACCGGTGGAGCATTTTCTTTCTTAGCCGGTTTTATTGGCATGACGGTTTCTACTAAAACCAACGGCAAGGTTGCAGTAGCTGCCAGAGAAAGTTTTCCTAAAAGCTTTAAGATAGCATTTGAAGGAGGAGAGGTGATGGGGTTTTTAGTAGTTGGATTAGGGCTTTTGGGCATAACTTTAGTTTGGTTTATTTTTCGCAATACTTCTCTTTTGGTTGATTTTGCCCTTGGTGCTTCTTTAATCGCTCTTTTTATGAGAGTTGGCGGTGGAATTTATACAAAATCGGCTGATGTTGGGGCTGATTTGGTTGGAAAAATAGAGGAAAACATCCCAGAAGACGACCCTCGGAATGCGGCTGTTATTGCTGACCAAGTTGGTGATAATGTAGGTGACATTGCTGGCATGGGGTCTGACCTTTTTGAATCTTATGTTTCATCTTTGGCTGCAGCAATGGTTATTGGCGGAATATCTTTGGGATTGAAGGGAGTGCTTTTGCCTTTGCTATTGGCTTCCCTTGGCATTTTAAGTTCTTTAGTTGCGAGTTTCTTCATAAGGCTGCCAAAAAAAACGGAGAAGCTTAGTTTTCAGGCGCAAACAACAAAAGTGCATAAAGCAATGTCAAATGGCATATTAGTAGCCAACATTTTGATGGTTTTTTCATCTTTCTTTTTAATTTACAAATTTATTGGCTCTTTGAATATTTTTTGGGCTCTTTTGTCCGGGTTGGGTGCTGGATTTTTGATTGGTAAAGTAAGCGAGTATTATACTTCCGAAAAAGAAAAGCCAGTCTTGGGCATTGCTAAAGCCTCTCAAAATGGGGCTTCGGGAGTGATTATGGAAGGATTGCAAGTTGGCATGAAAAGCACTTTCCTGCCAATCTTAGGAGTTGCCGTGGCTATTGTTTTGGCTTATATGTTTGCGGGCCTTTATGGTATTGCTATCGCCTCAGTGGGGATTTTAGGTGTTTTAGGAATTAACCTTTCTACTGATTGCTATGGGCCTATTGCTGATAATGCAGCGGGAATTGCGGAAATGACAGGAGCGGTTCATGAAAGCCGTCAACGAACTGAGGCTTTAGACGCTGTTGGCAACAGCACTGCAGCTGTTGGCAAAGGATTTGCTATAGGAGCGGCGGCTTTAGCGGCTCTTAGTTGGTTGGCTACTTATTTCCAGTCAGCAAAGATTAATAATGTTAGTTTTCTAAACTCAAGGCTGATAGCCGGATTATTTATAGGGTCAGGCATTGCTTTTTTATTCTCTTCTATGGCTATGAAAGCGGTTTCAAAAGGAGCAGCGGAAATAGTCAAGGAGGTGAGAAGGCAATTTCGAGAAATTCCCGGTTTACTTGAAGGTAAAGCCCGGGCTGATTATTCCCGATGTGTTGATTTGACTACCAAGAGAGCGCTCAGCGCTATGCTCGTGCCAGGCGTTTTGGTTATTTTAGCGCCTATTCTTACGGGCATATTTCTTGGAAAAGAAGCAGGTGGAGGGCTTTTAGCAGGTTGTTTAGTTACGGCTTTTCCTCTGGCTTTGTTTATGGCAAATGCTGGAGGCGCCTGGGATAACGCCAAAAAATATATAGAGGCAGGCAATTTTGGAGGCAAGGGTTCTCCATCTCACAAAGCAGCAATAGTTGGTGATACCATTGGGGACCCTTTCAAAGATACTGCCGGTCCTGCTCTTAATATTTTAATTAAGCTTATGGGAGTTATCTCCTTAGTTGTTATTCCCTTGCTATTAGCCTGAAAGGCTTGAGAGAAGCGCTTATGTTCTCTATTTCCTATTGTGCTGTATTGAGAAGAACTTAGTTTGTAACAGTTAATTTTAATTAGTTAAATGGAGACAGAGATTAAAAACTTATCAAAAACAAGAATTGGAATCCTATTTGAGGTTCCCTGGGAGGAAATCAAACCTTTTTTAAAAAGGGCATTTTCTCAATTGGAATCTGAAGTAAATGTTCCTGGTTTTAGGCAAGGAAAGGTTCCAGAAGAAATCTTGGAGAAGAAAATTGGCAGAGAGAAGATTTTAAGTTTTGCTGCAGAGTCTTTTATTAGAGAAAAATATCCGCAGTTTATTAGAGACAGAAAAATTGAAGTTATAGGTTCTCCCCAATTGTCTGTTTTGAAGTTGGCTTGGGGCAATCCTTTTTGCTTTAAAGTTGTTGTGGATGTTTTGCCAGAAGTCCAACTGCCGGATTACAAGAAAATTGCTCAAGGGGTTCCTGTGGAGAAAATTGAGGTTTCTGACGAAAAGATAATGGAAACTCTGAAATGGCTTCAGCAACAGAGGGCAACATTTAATGAACTTCAAAGGAAGGCTCGGCTTGGCGATTTTATTTCCATTGAATACCGAAGCCCTCAAATTGAAAATGGGAGAATTTTTAAAGATGAATTCTTGCTGGGAAAAGGAGGGTTTGTTGGGAATTTTGAAGAAGAGATTCAAGGCCTTAGAAAAGGAGAAGAGAAGAGGTTTCAGATTGATTTTCCCAAAGATTATCCACGGTCAAATTTAGCCGGAAAGAAAATTGAATTTTTGGTGAGGGTAAACAAAATTCAAGAAATGAAATTACCTCCTCTTGATGATGATTTTGCTAAGTCAGTTGGCAGGTTTGAGAATTTGCAGGGCTTGAAAAAAAGTATTAAAGAAGGGATTTTTATGGAAGAACAAAATACAGCAAATCTAAGAAGAAGGGAAAAAATTTTAGAAGAGATATCTCAAAAATGCGATTTTGAGGTTCCCCAGAATCTGGTTGATGTGGAGACGCAAAGATTGGTGGAGGACTTTAGAAAGGAGGTGGAAAAAGAATTAAAAATGTCTTTTACTGATTATCTAAAAAACGCTAAAACAACAGAGGAAGAATTGAAAAAAACTTTTGCAACTAGAAGTGTTAGGAATGTGAAAAAATTTGTAATCTTAAGAGAAATTGTTAGAAAGGAGAATATTCAGGCGAGCAACCGGGAGATTGAGGAGAAAATTAACCAGGAAGTCTTAAAAAAATATCCTGACATTAACACAGCCAAGAAATCAGTTGACTTGGAGAAATTGAAATTGTATTATAAAAGTGTTATTGAGAATGAAAAGGTTATGCAGTTGTTAACGAAGGCAAGTTCTTAACCTGTTAAATAAGAATCTCTGATTTCTGCTTTGCAAAACAAATTGTTAAAAACAGGGCGGAGACGAAACAGGAGTGTTTGCAAACATATAACGGGCATATAAATTTAATTGCCTTCTCACCCTTGGATATCCTTTTCAGAAATAATAACGAGTTTACTTTCTTTGGCTTTTTGTGCAAATTTATGTGCGTGGTATAAGAATCTGTAAGCAAATTGGTTTAAAGAATTAATTTACTAATATATTCTAATATGTCTCTTGTGCCAACGATAATTGAAAAATCTCAAAGGGGAGAAAGAGCCTATGATATTTTTTCCCGGCTTTTAGAAGAAAGAATTATATTTTTGGCGGGCCAAGTAACAGATGCTTTAAGCGATTTAGTGATGGCTCAAATATTGTATTTAGCGGCTAAAGACCCGAAATCTGATATTAAACTCTATATTAACTCTCCCGGTGGCTCAGTAACAGCCGGTTTGGCAATCTATGATACTATGCAGTATGTAAAACCTGATGTTTCTACTATCTGCATAGGAATGGCGGCTTCTATGGGGGCTACACTATTGGCGGCAGGGGCAAAGGGTAAAAGATTTGCTTTGCCTAATGCTGAAATTATGCTCCATCAAGTAGCAGGAGGGGTAAGTGGAGAAGCAGTGGAAATTGAAATTACTGCCCGGCAAATTATTAAAGTTAAATCAAAACTTAACAAGATTTTGTCTTACCATACTGGCCAACCTTTGAAAAAGATAGAGAAAGACACTGACAGAGATTTTTATCTTTCAGCCGAAGAAGCCAAGAAGTATGGCATCATTGATGAGGTTATTAAGGGAAATAAACAGTAGTTATTTGTTATTTCAGCGAAAAATTAGAATTAAAACAAAACCATTGCTTTTTTTGACAAGGCAGTGGTTTTTTGTTAAGATTAAGATAATACAACAAAAGGGAAGATTTAATTAAACACTTAAACAGAAATTTGGCAGATCTCTGCGAAACACCTAATGGAAGCAATTTTTGAAGAATGCCTAATTTAACAGGAAGAAATTTACGGGAAGCAGAATAGGCTCTTGTATTGAAAATGCTACAAAAGAATCTCATTTATTATGATAGAGAACATTGATTGCTAATTATTTTTGGCTTTACCGGTGATTAATTTATGGTATTTCGCAGCACGCAAGCGTATATTCTATGATGATTTACCAAAATTTCAACTTAAAATATGGTTCAACTTTTCCTACTTTTAGTGGGAATTATTGCGTTGGGAATAGGTGCTGTTTTAGGTTATTATACTCGCCAAACAATTGCCAAGAAGGACAAAGAAAGTTTAGAAAGCATAGTTCAAAAGAAAATAGCCTCTGCTAAATCCGAAGCAGAGAAGATTTTAGTTCGCGCAAAGTCCAAGGCAGAAAAGGTTCTGCGCGATGCGCAAGAAGAAAGCGATGTTAGGAGAAAAGAACTTTTTAAAACAGAGAAGATTTTATTGCAGAGAGAAGATATTTTAGATAAGAAAATCTCTCTTTTTGAGAGGAAAGAAAGGGAATTTGCTAATAAGGTAGCAAGGTTAAGGGCGGTTAAGGAGGAAGTTGAGAAATTAAAGAAAGAAGCAGAAGAGAAACTTGAAGCTATATCTGGCCTCTCAAGAGAAGAGGCAAAAGGAAAACTTTTAAAAGATATAGAATCGGAACACAAAAAAGAGATTTTTGAAAGGATTCAAAAGCTTAATCATGAAGGCGATGAGAAGTTTGAAAGGAGAGCCAAAGAGATATTATCTCAGGTTATACAAAGTTATGCCCAAAGCCAGGCTCAGGAATTGACTACTACTACGGTTAACCTTCCTTCTGAGGAAATCAAAGGAAGAATTATTGGCAAAGAGGGCAGGAACATTAAAGCTTTTGAGCGTTTGACAGGAATTGAGGTTATTGTTGATGATACGCCAGGAACAGTGATTATATCTGGGTTTAACCCTTTAAGGAGAGAGATTGCGAGAATTGCTTTAGAGAAACTCCTGCGAGATGGGAGAATCCAGCCGGCTCGTATTGAAGAAACGGTAGAAAAAGCAAAAGCGGAAGTGAAAGAAAGGATAAAGAAAGCAGGCACTGAAGCAGTATATGAGGTAGGCATTGTTGACCTTTCCCCAGAGTTAGTGGAGCTTTTGGGAAGATTATATTTCCGAACCAGTTTTGGGCAAAATGTGCTTTTGCATTCAATTGAAGTGGCTCATCTGTCTTCTGCTTTAGCGGAAGAATTGGGAGCACGGGCTGATATTGCTAAAAAGGCAGGGCTTTTGCATGATATTGGTAAAGCCATAGACCAGCAGGTTGAAGGCTCGCATGTGAATATTGGCATTAAGATATTGGAAAAATTTGGCGTAGAGCAAGCTGTAATTGATGCTATGAAATCTCACCATGATGAATATCCCCCAAAGAGTATAGAGGCTATTATAGTGAAAGTAGCCGACCAGATTTCCGGCGCTAGGCCTGGTGCCAGAAAAGACACTTTAGAGAATTATCTCAAACGCCTTAAAGACCTTGAAGACATTGCCTTATCTTTTCGAGGCGTGTCTCAAGCCTATGCTATCAAAGCTGGAAGAGAGATTAGGGTGTTTGTCCGGCCAGAAGAAGTAGATGATTTAGAAGCTTATAAATTAGCTCGCGATATTGCCAAAAAAATTCAAAGCGAACTTAATTATCCTGGCGAGATAAAGGTTACGGTTATTAGGGAAACGCGAGTTATAGAATACGCGAAATGATTTTTTGGCAAGCGCAGTGTTATAGTGTTTATATGGCTTTATTTTATTGGAAGTGTTATAATAAGACCAATAACCAAAATAAAAAGGTCGAAAGCTAATAATTTTAAGCACTAAAAAAAATGGCAAAAAAGATTACTAAAGAAGATATTGTTGAGGTATTGGCTAAAGCTGGGAAGATTTCAAAAAAGAGCGCTGGCGATTGTTTGGGTATTATTTTAGACGAGATTAAGAAATCTCTTAAGCAGGGCAAAAGTGTAGTTTTGACTGGTTTTGGAACTTTTTCAGTTAGCAAAAGAAAAGCTAGGATGGGCAGAAATCCGCGAACAGGCAAGGCTTTGAAGATACCTGCCAGAAAGGTTCCTAAGTTTAAGGCAGGGAAAAGCCTTAAGGATGCGGTGAAATAGCCAGAGGCTGATTCCTAAAACTCCACTCGGTTGAGTGGAGTTTTTTGATTTCGTCAAATTTTCGGATTGTTTTAGGAAGAAATTTACAGATAATTAACTAAGAAGTCTCTACTCTCCTTGTATATTCTCCTGTTTCAGAATTTACTTCTATTATGTCCCCTTCTTTAATGAACAGAGGCACGTTAACTTTAGCGCCAGTTTCTAAAACAACCTGTTTTGTCCCTGCTTCTGCTCTGCCTCTCCTTATTCCTGGAGGCGCTGATATTACTTTTAATAATACTTTGATAGGAGCCTTTATATTTACAATTTTTTTATTAAATTCCAATCCTTCTACAATTTCATTTGGTTTTAGGAACTGACTGGCAATCCCAATTGTTCTTTCAGTTAAAGAGAATCTCTTAGACGGATTATTTATTTCAGAGAAAACAAAATTCTCTTTCCTAGAATAAATAAACCTGAGTTTTATTTTTTCGATGTCAGCTTCCTTTAACTCGTCTCCGGGATGAAATGTTTTCGAGAGAATATTTCCTGTTATTAGATTTTTAATTTTTGCTTGCGTAACCGATTGCCCCCTTCCTTTGAAGATTGAAGTTAAATTAATTACTTCGTATGGCTGATTATTGTATATAAATTGGACTCCTTTTTTTAACTCGTTAGGCGAGAGCATATTTATACAATTTAAGAGGGATTACAAGTATATAATTCTGGTTGCCAAAGGCAATTATGGCTCTTATTTTACCAAGAAAAGTCAAAGATTGCAAAAATGCGAATTTATAGATCCTTCGCTTCGCTCAGGATGACGAGAAAAAGGAAGAGATTGCTTCGTCAGTCGCTTCGCTCCTTCCTCGCAATGACAAGGAGAAAGAGTCGCTTCGCTCCTTCCTCGCAATGACAGAGGAGAAAGAGTCGCTTCGCTCAGGATGACAGTGGGGATAAAATAAAAAAAGATAAGGCATTATCAACGAGACCCGGACTCGTTGTTATTCTGAGCCGTTAGGCGAAGAATCCCAGTTAAAATTCAAATCTCAAATCTCAAATCTCAAAATGACATCCTTTTTTGTCATTGCGAGGAGTCCCGCCAAAGGCGGGACGACGCGGCAATCTCATTGCTCGATTATGGAAGGACTACCAATTGTCATTCTGAGCCGTTAGGCGAGAATCCCAGTTAAAATGCAAATCTCAAATCTCAAATCTCAAAATGACAATTCAAAATTCAAAATGGCAATCCAAAATTCAAAATTCAAAATCTCTTTTAATTTTACATTTTAGTTTTTCATTTTTCACTTTTCATTTTTCATTTATTAGATTTGACATCTAACATTTGACATCTTGTTGTGTTTTGGCATTCTTGTCAACGAGACCCGGACTCGTTGTTATTCTGAACCGTTAGGCGAAGAATCCCAGTTAAAATTCAAATCTCAAATCTCAAATCTCAAAATCACATCTCAAAATGCAAAATTACAATTCAAAATGCAAAATTTCTTTTAATTTTAGATTTTA
>JAGGVK010000044.1 GCA_021158045.1 bacterium
GTCAAAAGTCAAATCTACAACTCAAAAGTCAAAAGTGATATAATAGATATTCATAGAAACTTATAGAAATTTATTGAAACTTGTTGTTTAAATAAGATTATAGCGCAAAGCGCAAAGTGCAAAAGTAAATAAATCTTAAATCTTGAATTTAAATTAAACAATGAATTTCTATGAATTTCAATTGTATTTCTATGAATATCTAATTGAAAATTAAGTTTTGAGATTTAAGATTTGGATTTGAGATTTGAGTTTTGCCCAGTACCACTGAAGGGTACTGGGCAACCCAGCCCCGCACCACTAAAGGATGCGGGATTTCCAAAATCCTTTAGTGGTTCTGGGTTGAGTTTTGAGATTGAAAGTTTTAGTGTGGATAATTATAGATTATAAAAATAAATGACAGAAGACATAGAAGAAAAAACTATTAGGGCTATTAAAAAGATTATCCCTTCTGTTGTTAGTATTGTTTATAAGGAAGAAGGAGATCAATTTTCTGATTTGTCAGAAATAAAGAAAGGAAAGGCAATTGGCGGTGCTGGCTTTTTTGTTTCTCCAGAATTGATTGCTACTGATAGGCATCTTGTTGGTTCAGAAAAAGAAAATTGTTTGGTTATTGATTTTTTTAAAAGAAAAGAAAGGGCCGAAATTATTGGCGTTGACGATTTTAATGATATTGCTTTTTTGAAAGTGAAGAGAAGGGAAGATATTAAACCGGCCGAATTAGGAAGTAGTAGGAATTTGGTTCTTGGCCAAACAGTTATTGCTGTTGGCAACAGTTTAGGTATTTTTCCTAATTCTGTTTCTCGGGGAATTATTTCAGGTCTTTCTCGAAATATTATTACTCAGGAAGAGGAAACTGATAGGGAACTTTATGGTTTAATTCAGACAGATGCGGCTATTAATCCTGGTAATTCTGGTGGGCCCTTAATTGATTTGGAGGGCAGGGTAATTGGTATTAATTCGGCAGTTGTTTACGGGGCAGAAAATATTGGATTTGCTTTGCCAATAGATTTTGTCAAGGAAGATATTAAAGAAATTCAAGAAAATAGCTTTTTAAAAAGACCTCTTTTGGGTATTCAGTATGTTTTAATAGACGAGGAAACAAAGAATATCTTTAATTTATCAATCTCTTTTGGTGCTTTAGTTTTAGAAGTTAAGAAAGGTTTTTTAGGTCAAGTTATTGGTTTAGAGAAAGGCGATATAATTTTAAAGGTTGATAATAAAAAAATTGATTCTCAAACAACTATTAAAAAAATTTTGAATAATTGCCAAGGAAGAGAGGTAGTTTTTGAAATTTTAAGAAATGGAGAAATTTTCAAAAAGAAAGTTAGAATTTTTTAAATTCCAGGAAAGACAGATCTCTCCGACTAGATCTCTCCGACTCGTCAATATTATAATTCTAATTAAAGAAAATCCCAAATTCCAAATTTAAATACGATCGTATTTAAATTTGGAATTTGTGGAAAACTATTTGCTAAAGTTTTTTATTTTTTTAAAATTTATTAAAGGTCGAATAAATAGAGATTAAAAATGAAAAATAGGAGTAATTCTATTTTTTTCAAGTTTTCATCAAAAATAAACAAAAAATTAAAAGTGAAAAAAAAGAAAATTTTTCAATTAACTTTTTCTATTCTTTTTAGCACTCTTTTAGTAGTCAGCTTAGTTTATGCTTCTTGGACAGCACCAACTCAAGATCCACCAGGTGGCAACGTAGAGGCGCCAATAAATGTTAGCGATACTGCTCAATCTAAAATAGGTAATTTTGGTTTGGGCGGTGGAGCAGGCCAACCGCTTTACTGGTTAAAAAATATTGGCGGCACTCTTTATTTTTCCAGTACTAACCCGGCCGGTGACAGAATAGTTATTGGTCAAGATGGCAACGTCGGCATTGGGACGGCGAGTTCGGGGGCGAAATTGGATGTTAGAGGAACCGTTCAGGTAGGAGCAGATGCTAAGCACGGTTATGATGTTATTTTTTACGGCGCAAGAGTTTATGATAGCGAAATGTTCTGGAATGCTCCGAATGCTAGTTTAGCTATAGGAGAAAGCAATGTTACCGCATCAGGAGATTATTCTCTTGCTGTAGGAAGTCATGGAACAACTGCCAGCGGGTTTGATTCAATGGCGGTTGGGCAGAATGTAACTGCCAGTAATCATTATTCTTTTGCGCAGGGGTTTAATTCAACCGCTAGCGGTTTTTGGTCGCTGGCAATGGGGAATAACGCAGTGGCTAATGATTTTAATTCATACGCAATAGGAAATCGTGTAACGGCCAGTGGAAATCCTTCAATGGCGTTGGGGAATTATATAACTGCTAATGGAAGTTATTCATTCGGGATTGGTTTGGATAATACAGCAAGGACTATAACTCAGGCGAACACAATGGCGATTATGGGCGGCAACGTCGGTATCGGGACGACAACGCCGGCGGCTGCTCTTAATGTTGTAGCCGGTTCAACCTCTACTATCCCTGCTCTAATTACAGGAGCTGCTTCTGACCAAACAACCGACCTCTTTCAAGTTGCTAAGAATCCTGGGGCAACGCCCGCCTTCGTTGTCACTTCGGCGGGCAACGTCGGCATCAGGACGACAACGCCGGCTTATACCTTAGATGTTGCTGGAACTATCAGAGCCACAAAATCTTTAACTGCGGGGATAAATATTGAAACTCTATCAGCAGACAAAACTCTAACTCCAGGAACTGATGCGATGTATCAGTATTTAGATCCGAATGGTACTACCAGGACTATTACTCTTGACACTTCAAATGCTTCGGCTGGAGATAGATTTATCATTCGTCACAATGGCGCTTATAATGACACTCGTTATTTGGAAGTAAAACAAGGTGCCGCTACATTAGATTACATTTATGCTGGAGCAATCAAGGAATTCATCTTTGATGGCACAAACTGGATTTCGGCTGAGAATGGAGTTGGGGAGAATGATAATAAGAAGAATAATGTGGCGATTGGGTATTATGCTATCGGCTATGACTTTGGTACTGCTGTAGGGCGTAGTGCTTATGGCTATAAC
>JAGGVK010000025.1 GCA_021158045.1 bacterium
CTTTTCATTTTTAATTTAATTTGATTTTACATTTTAGATTGTCATTTTTCATTTTTCATTTTTCATTTTTCATTTTGTATTGCCTGTCCCACCACGCTTTGCTTGTGGCTAAAAGCTACTTTGTATTGCTTGACATTTATTTTTTCAATTAATAGAATAAAGATATATGAAAAAGGTTATAAAGAAAAAAGTTTATCAATATACTGCTATTTTTGAACCAGAAACTAAGGGATATAGTGTTACCATTCCTTCTTTGCCAGGGTGTATCTCTGAAGGAGATACTTTCGAGGCAGCTTTGAAGAATATTCAAGAAGCAGCAGGCTTGTATTTGGCAGTAATGAAAGAAAGAAAAGAAGGAATAATAAAAGAAGAAAAAGGAGTAATCGTAGCCCCTATTCAAGTAAAAGTTTAATACTTAATGAGATTATGAGGAGATTACCCGCCTTAAAACCAAAGAAAGTAGTAAAAGTTTTAGAGAAGGCGGGTTTTTCTTTTGCCCGGCAAAGGGGTAATCATAGAATTTATGTAAAAGATAACATCGGAATTACAATTCCTTGGCATAATATGGATCTAAAGAAAGGAACATTAAGAAATATTATTAAACAACCGGGTTAACTACAAAAGATTTTCTAGAATTACTCAAAGAGTAAACAAAGCTTCGAACCAATTATAAATTTACGTCGTTTGAAAATCTAAAATTTGAAAACGAAACTTCTCGCGATGTTGTAAATAAGGTCACTTAACGTCCAACATAGTGTGCAAACCGCACTGGACGGAAATCAAGGAAGTTTACAAAGTAAGATTAAAAAATCGGTCGTGATGGCTATCAAACCGATTTTTTGGTATAATGAAACATAAAAAGAAAAAATTTCTTGCTTCAAGTTCCAAACGGGGTGTAGTATAACAGTTATTATGCAGGGCTGGGGGTCCTGTGACCTGGGTGCGACTCCCAGCACCCCGAAGGCAAACAACTGAAGCTTTTAAGTTGGTCCTTCCAGTTGTATTTTTTTTCAATTTTGTTACAATAAACCTGACTAATTTAGTCAGGTTTATTTGCGCAGCGATTTCAACAAAATGAGGATTTCTACAAAAACAAGATATGGGCTCCGAGCAATGTCGCTTTTAGCAAAGGCATATCCCAAATTAATCTCTACTAAAGAAATTTCCAAAAAAGAGAAAATCCCTTTTGATTATTTGGAAAAAATCCTGGTTGATTTAGAAAAGGCAAATCTTGTCTCTACCAAAAGAGGGATTAAAGGGGGATATTTTCTTTCTTTGCCTCCCCAGAAAATTAAATTACTAAGAATATTCCAAACATTAGAGAGAAATCTTACACTATTGCCTTGCCAGCTTAAAAAGAAAAGCCGCTCTCCATCCCAAAAAAAAGAAATGCCCCATTAGAAAAGTTTGGCAAGGCATACAAGCAGCTTTAGAAAACAATTTAGAAGCTACCACTTTAGATACATTGGCAAAATAAATGGCAGAAAAAATTATAAAAAGCACTTTTTTGTCTGAGTTATTAGGAAACTCTGACGCCCGGAAAATTTTAGTCAAATATAAAATACCCTGCTTTGGTTGCCCTTTTGCCATTTTTGAAATGGGAAAATTGAAGCTGGGTGAGGTTTGTAAAGCATATCAGATTAACGCAGAAAGTTTAATTAAAGAGCTGAATAAAGCGCTAAAAAACAAAAAAACATAAAAAAGAACAACGATATGGCAAAAAATAAGGCAAGAATTATCTTCTTAAGCATCTTTCTTCTGGGCAGCATCTCTGCCCCTCTATATGCTCGAGCAGTCTGCCCGGTATGCGCAGTTGCAACAGCAGGAGGTTTGGGATTATCACGGTGGTTGGGCATCGACAATACTATTTCTGGCGTGTGGATTGGCGGGCTTCTGCTTTCCCTTACGCTCTGGTGCTTAAACTGGCTAAAAAAGAAAAACATCAATTTTCTTTTTAGAGGCCCTATTATTTTCTTGGGGTTTTACTTGCTCGCTCTTTCGCCTCTCTACATAGGAAAGTTTATAGGGTTTTCTTGCAATAAATTATGGGGCGTTGATAAGTTATTTTTGGGCATTATCTTTGGCAGTTTGGGGCTCGGTTTTGGAGTAAATGTAGATTATTTTTTCAGAAAGAAAAACAGCGGAAGAGCATTTTTTCCATTCCAAAAGGTTATTCTCCCCCTCTCTTTCCTCGTTGTTTTAAGCCTTATTTTTTATATCATCACAAAGTGTTAAATAAAATCCTTTTATGCTAGAGGAACAAGATTATCAAAATTTACTCAAAAAGGTTGAAAAAATAACCAAAGAGAAAAAATTGGATTTGTCTTCTGATGAAGATTTGTCAATTGCTATTATGAATTTAATTTCTATTGAAGAGCATCTTTTCTTTACAGCAGAAAAAACAGGCAAAGAGAAATATTTTAATTTACTTTATGAGATCAGAGAAATGAGAAAAGCCTTGCTTAAGAAGATTGTTGGGAGGAGTTATGAGGGTGAAAACTGGTGTTTATCAAAACATCTCTTGGCAGCTTCGATGCGATTGATGGAGGTGGGAACAAAAGAGTTAACCAAAGGAAACAAAGCAGAAGCCAAGAATCTATTTGACAAGGCTTATAAATTATATTCTCTTTTTTGGGGAATAAATTTGAAGGTAGTTGGCTTAAAGGAAATGGAAAAAGAAAGCATTAGTGAAGAGGAAATCAATTGTTTAGAAGAGAAGGAGAGAAAAGAAAAACAAAACAACAATAAACAAAAAAGAGAAGTTACTGTTTGGGATAAATTAAAAACTATTTTTGAAAAAGCAATTAATTGCTGCAAAGAATAAAAAGAATAAATAAATAAAAGAACTTATTCTCCGCGCAAAGCGTAGAAAGGCAAAGGCCGAATTATTAAAAAGGTCAAATTATTAATTACTATTATTAATCACTAACATAAAAATATGCGGTTAGAAAATAAAATTGCCATTATTACTGGAGCCGGCTCTGGCATTGGCAGAGCAACTGCCCTTCTTTTTGCCAAAGAAGGAGCAAAAGTAGTTGTTGCTGACTGGTCAGAGGAAGGAGGAAAAGAAACAGTAAAAGAGATAGAAAATCAAGGAGGGGAGGGAATTTTTGTTAAAACTGATGTTTCAAAAAAAGAGGATGTGGAAAAGATGAAAAATGAGTGCTTGGAAAAATTTAGCAGAATTGATATTTTGGTCAATAATGCTGGCATTCTGAAATTTTCTGCCTTTCACGAAACACGAGAGGAAGACTGGGATAAAGTTATTGATGTTAACTTGAAAAGTGTTTTTCTTTGCTCAAAAGCAGTTATTCCAGAAATGCTCAAGCGGGGAAAAGGGAAAATTATCAATACTGCCTCAATTGCCGGTTTGGTGGGATTTGACAAAATCGGTCCCTACTGCGCTTCTAAAGGCGGAATGATTGCTTTGACCAGAGAGATGGCTTTAGAATACGCTCCAAAGAAAATTAATGTAAATTGTATTGCTCCCGGAGTGATGAAAACCGCAATGACTAAAGATATGTTGGCTGACCCCCAGACCAAAGAATTTTTGGAACAAAATACCCTCTATCCCCGCTTGGGCAAACCGGAAGATATTGCTCAAGCCGCTATTTATCTGGCTTCTGACGAATCAGATTTTGTTAACGGCGAGATTTTAGTTGTTGACGGCGGATGGATTGCCAAATAAGTTTAAAAAACACTTGCAATAATTCAAATTCAGCGGGCGAAACAAAATTTGCCCGCTGAATTTTAAATTCCAAACTTAACCCTTCCCATATCCAAGAATAAACCCTGCAGTTTTTGTTTACTAAGGACAGCCCTTCAAAAAAACAAGAATGAGAAACTGGGAAATAAAGAGTCTTTAGAATTTCTAACTTGGCACGATTTTATTTCAAAAATGTTTTAATTTGAAACTCTTCAAAATCTAAACAATTTTGTGCCATTTTGAAAAACGAGCTCTTAGCTCTTGCCTTAATTGGTTTCTCGCGCTTATTTTGATGGAAGAGCGCCTCCATCTGAATAATCTTCTAAACCAAATAGCAGGTATTTTTACCTGCTATTTTTTAAGTCCGTAGTTCCTTTCGTTATATGCTATGTCTGGGGAAACTTAGGCTGATTTTTCGAAAAGAGGTCTCTTACTTTTCTTACCATCTTTTTTATCTTTTCCACTAATGGATTCCATTTATCCAACTTTACCAACAGTAAGACGCTAAGAACTATAATGACAACAATAATAAGAATAAGAACAATTATGCCTTGCTTCGTCGCAAAAACTTCTATCATAGCCGTTAGGAAGGATACCCGTTTCTTCTGGGAAGACGCTGTTTGGTTTGTGCGAGAAGCAACATTAAATGCCGTTGTTGAAGAATTTACAGAAGTTGCAGAAGAAACAACCGAGGAAGACGTGGAAACTGGCGAAGATGTGGTCTGGCTTAAGGTATGTTTCTTTACCGGATGAAAAACAGGCTTAGCAGACGAGGCTGCTTTTTCTTGAAAAACAAAATAGGCTATATTAGAAATTCCATTAAACACATTCTTGTTGCTACCATTTAAAACCAAACTGTTTCTGCCAATTTTAATCTGGGCACCGCCTTCTTTCTTTGAATGGAGCAACAATTTCCCTACAAATTTTGGCTGAGAAATACCGCCAGGATACCCAGCAACAATTTCTATCTCTCCCTTTTGCGAATTTTTTTGATACCCGTTAGCAATTGGACTCATCCATCCGTTTGAAAGAGTAAAGTCTTTCACCTCAATCATCTGCGAAGGATATGAAAGGAAAATATCTGCTGTATAAATTCTTTCACTGTTTGGATTCAACATTACTTGAACATAGAAATCATGACCAGGCAGACAATTTTGCATTGACGGACTGAAAACAATAGATGTTTTTGCCAATGCGCAAACAGGCAAAAACACTGCTATTCCTGCTAAAAGCCCTAAGGAAATAGAAACGCTAATTTTTTTGTATTTTTCTTTAAACATAACTTTATTTTATTATACTCTTTTACCCCAATTGACCATTAGGATGTTAAAGTCAAATACGTCAACTTTGCCATCCCTATTAAAATCTGAAGAACTATTATTAGACTTTTTGCCCCAATTTATCATCAAGAGATTAAAATCTTTAATATCCACTATGCCGTTGCCATCAGCATCGCCATGACGGATTTTTTCTAATCGCGCTTCATTATTGTTAACAGCACCACCTCCTCCACCAATAAAATAAGATATAGCACTGCTTCCTGAATTGTTATTGTTATTGTTATTGTTAGGGGAATAAACTACAGGAGCGCCGCCTTGGCAGATATAGGTTGTGCCGTCTTGGGTAAAGGTTATCCCTTCTTGTGAAGCCCGAGTAACTGTTCTTGTCTCGTTTGGCTTAGTGA
>JAGGVK010000037.1 GCA_021158045.1 bacterium
CGCAAATCAATGAAAAGTGAAAAATGAAAAATGACAATCTAAAATCTAAAATTAAAAGAAATTTTGCATTTTGAATTGTAATTTTGAATTTTGAATTGTCATTTTGAGATTTGAGATTTGAGATTTGCATTTTATTTGTTACCGCCATCACGAACAGGTTGGCCATCAGGGTGTTCTTTTAATCACTCAGTTGGCAATCCAGGAGGCGGACCGCCTTTTCTAGCTTCAATTCTCTCAAGAGTCGCTGCAGGCGCGGCTTCTTCGCTTGGAAAATGGTACAAAGTAGCAAGCTCCTCTGTATTTAAAACAAAAGTTCCTCCAGTATAAGGAAATAAAGGAGTCCAACGATTCACATAATGTCGAAACAATTTCCTTTTCCTCATATAAATCTTGATGTCCCGAAAAAAAGCAGGTTTCACAGCCCTAGTTAAAGTACGCTTCCAAGGTTTAAAACCATTAAGGTTTGGAGCAGAAACGCTAGCAGAAAAGTTCAAAGGAATTTTCACTCTTGGCTTGAAAAAAACATCCTTTTTACCAAGATAAATCATTCTGATGTTCGTTTCAAAACCTTGCTTTGAAATTTTCCTCTCTATCGCTGAAACTACTTCCCTCTCTCCTGGACTCAATTTCATTTCAGGAGGAATTAATTCTTCTTTCTTTTCTGGAGGAGAAGATGGTTGAGGAGAAAGTAAAATTTCTAACGCTTGTCCTGTTATAGACCTCTCTTTCTGTTTTGGCGGACGGTGCAAAAGTTTAGCAATAACTTCTTTGCCTTGGGCAACCCAAGGCACTTCACCTAAAATTGGTTTAGCTATAATTTGAAACCAGAGTTGCTCTCCTTTTCCTAAAGCCGCCATTCCTTCTAAAAGAGGAGCCAAAGGGCTTAGGCGTTTTTCCTCCTTTATTGCTGGATTTTCTTCGAAAAACGCCGCATAGGTCTTAATGGGATAGCAATTTTCTCTAAGCATCTGAAAATCCCAACCGAATAAATCCCAGTCCTTGTTAGGAATATCTTGTGGGACATCTTTGGTGTAATCGTCCACTTCAGTAATTTCTGCGTCTGGGTATTGAGAATATATTGGCCTCTCAAACATATCCCTCAAAGCCTCAGGTATTCTCATAAGAAAGTGAATTTTGCCTTCAATACTTACTATCTCAAGCGAAAAAGATATGAGAAAGTGGCCCAGAAGCCACTTCTCCTTCCAATTCGGAGGGTCATAAAGAACCCAGAAATTACTAAAAATCTGTTCCATTGCCTTAAAAGGGCGTTCTATCTTTCTAGGAAACTTTATCTCAATCAAAATCCATTTCATCTCTTTTGACCACCTTTCCCGAATATACCAAAGATAGAGAGACTTTAAAGGACCGAATAAAATAATTGGCGGAAAAATCCACCACCAATATTTCAAAACCTCCAAAGAGTACTTCAAAATATAAATTAAAATTGGCGAGGGAGTAAAAAAATTCATATAGAGTCCAAATCAATTTATTCTAGAGGCGAGATTAATCCTCTTCCTTTTGCTAAATCTCTCTTATTTTATATCTTCCCTCTTTATCTCTCAAAAAGTGGTTCCTATTGCTCAATGCTAAAAGAATAGTATTATCTTTAACTATTCTCTGCTTTTTCACAGACTGCAATAATTCTTCTAAAGGCATTCCTTCCTCGTGTTCTTTTAATACGCGAACTAAGATATCATAAACAGTGCCCGGCAAATATCCCCACTCTTTTAAAGCATAAATCCCTCTACCAACTAAGACAAATCTATCATCCCTGATAAGTTCGTTATGGACGGTTTGAGGTAAAATTCGCTTTGACGGCTGCGTTCTTAATGTTTCCAATTCATTGGTAAGCCGGTTGCCAATTTCAGCAATCTTAGTAAAATGAAGAGGCTTGTTTGCTTTTTTTAAGGCAAGATATACTTTATCACGGGTTCTCTTAGGCAAAATTATAGGCCAATCAACCAAACCATATAGACCATCTATGCCTTTTTCTATCTTTTTTGATACTTCCAAGCTACGAATAATTTGAAGACGCGAAAACTTAGGAGAAAAAACACGCAGCAATTCTTCTTCGGGCAAAGTTCTTTGCTCCTTTTCAAACTTGTTTTGAAGCAGAGACAAAAGCGTTCTAACAATTTCTAAAAACTTTTTATCAACACTCCAGAAACTATAATAATTATTTGTCTCAGAAAAACGATAAAATCCACCGAGATTAAGGAAGAGATAAACATAATTTTGAAAATCCTTACCTCCCAAATCCCTCAGAACTATACTTTCCCTTTTAAACCCCCCTTGCCGAGAAAAATATTTTTTAAAATAGCCAAAAAGATTCTTAAGTTCTGGAGACCTTTTTTTATCTGGCAGATGCTTGAAAGCATTTTGTTCTATCTGGCGAACTCTTTCCCTGCTTACACCAAAATCCCTACCAATAGATTGGAGTGTTTCCTTTCTTGAAAAATCTTCCAAACCAAACCGCCTTTCTAAAACTTCCTTTTGGCGTTGAGAAAGATTCTTTGAAATATCCTGATATACCTTTTTATAGCTAATCTCAACCATATTTATTACGGTATTAAAGCAAAAAATAAATAGTAAGTCAAGTTATATAACCAATCTCCTTTGTTATTCATCGCCTCCTTGCCCGCTGTTTTTTCCTAAGATAACTTACCAAAAGAGGCGTAGCTAAAAACATAGAAGAATATGTCCCAAAACTAATACCTAAGATTAAAGCTAAAGAAAAATACTTTAAGGTTTCCCCGCCAAAAAAGAAAATGCTAAAAAGAACAAGCAAAGTAGTAAGAGAAGTATTTAAAGAACGGGTAAGAGTTTGGTTTAAACTTTTATCAACCACCATTTCAAAAGTTGATGCTGTGCTTCTTAAAAGATTTTCCCTTACTCTGTCAAACACAACCACCGAGTCGTTAATAGAATAACCAAAAACCGTCAAAAGCGCTGTGATAACAGGAATGGTAACCTCTACTCCATAAAACTTTCCCAACAAAGCAAAGATACCTAAAGGGATAACAATGTCATGCCCTAAAGCCACTAAACCAGCAAGCCCATATACAAAAGAATTCACAGGTTTCGAAACTCTTCGGAAACTAAAAGCAATATACAAAACTATTGCTAAAAGGCAGCTTATGATAACAAACTTTGTTTTCTGCCTTAACTCTCTGCCAATAGCGGGACCAATTGTTTCAAAATGGGAAGAGCCTTTTTTAAGTTTGCCCAATTTTCCAAGTTTCTGCATTATCTCTTCGTGGGTACTTTCGGGAATGTATTTCATTTTTAATGTGAGAGCGTTTTTGCCGTCTTTCTGAAAAGTAATCTTCCCTAAGTGAAACTCTTTTAAACTGTCTTGTAATCTCTCCAGAGAAGGAAGATTGTTTTCGTATTCCACCCTAAGTATGGTGCCGCCAGTAAAATCAATACCGAACTTTAACCCGAAAAAAAATATAGCAAAAACCGCCACACCAACTAATGTCAAAGAAAGTGTATAGAATATTCGACGATGTTTTACAAAAGCAATAAACATATTCCTCAACGAATTTACGAATCAGCACGAATTTATAAACATTTGCACATTCTAAGAGATTCGCAAATTCGTTTATATTTTAAGTTCACCCCCACAACCATTTAATCTTCTCCAATTTTGTCCCCTGAAAATTCATCAAAAAAGTTTTGGTAACAAAGATAGCCGAAAACATACTCACCAAAATTCCTAAGCTCAATGTTAAAGCAAAACCCTTAACAAAAGATGTTCCAAAACTAAACATTATTAAAGCCACTATAAGAGTAGTCATATTACTGTCTCTAATAGAGGGCCAGGCTCGGCGAAAACCTTCAAGAACTGCCCTATAAAAACTTTCTCCTTTTTTCATCTCTTCCTTCATTCTTTCAAAAATTAAAACATTAGCATCTACTGCCATTCCAACTGACAAAATCGCGCCTCCAATGCCAGCCAAAGTCAAAGTTACCGGTATTAACTTAAATAAACTCAACAAAATGCCTGCGTAAATACTAAGGGCAAAAACAGCCAAAACGCCTGAAAGCCGGTAAAAACCGACCATAAACAAAGCAATTCCCAAGAAACCAATTGCTGCCGCTTTCAAAGACTTTTCCAAAGAAATCTTCCCTAAAGTTGGGCCAATTGTTTTTTGGGAAATTAACTTTATAGGCAAGGGCAATGCGCCAGCATTTAGGTTACGGGCTAACGCTTGGGCTTCTTTGACAGTAAAGCTACCAGTAATCTGGGCTTTTCCTGAGGGAATCTCCTCTCTAACAACCGGAGCGGATATTAGGACATTGTCAATATAAATAGCCAATTTCTTATTAATATTTTTGCGGGTTAACTCCTTAAAAATCTTGGTGCCCTCGGCATTAAATTCCAAAAGAACTTCAGGCTCAAAAGTAGTTTGGTCAAAATCAACTCTAGCATGCTTAAGATATCTGCCTGTTAAGTTTGTAGGCTCAAAATAAGGGTCTTCAAGAGCCAATTGATAATCCTCAATCTTTTTTATTTCTTCTATGCTTTTCCCCTGAATTTCCTTTTGCTTGGCTAAAATCTTATCTGTTCCTTCTTTTGGCCTTTCTTGGCGAAATTCCAAATAAGGAGTTTTACCTATCATCTTTATTGCCTCCGCAACACTCTTTACCCCCGGCAATTCAATAATTAACCGGTGATGCCCACCTATCTGCTGAACTTTCACGAGAGGCTCTTTAACGCCGAAAACATTTACTCTCCTTTCTAAAACATCTCTTAGCCCTGACATTGCCTCTCCTTGTTCGCTTTGTTTAATTTTTGATAAATCAGCCTCATAAACCAGATGAGTGCCCCCTTGTAAATCAAGCCCTAACTTAAAAGGGATTTGCCAAAAATGAGGCAAGTTAAGGGAAAACTTTGAATTCAAAAAATCAATACCCTGATTTAGAAAATTGGGATAACTAAAATTCAAGCTAAAAAAAGCCAATACCAATATCAATAATAAATTAAAATGTAATAACTGCCGTGTCATAGTATTTTCTCATCATATAATAAAATTCAAGTTATGGCAAGAGATTGAATAAACAGCATTTGAAAAGTCAAAAGTGCAAGGATACATGCGGCAAAGAATCCCAGTTAAAATTCAAATCTCAAATCTCAAAATGACAATTCAAAATTCAAAATTCAAAACCAGAAAATGCAAATCTCAAATCTCAAATCTCAAATCTCAAAATCACATCTCAAAATTCAAAATTCAAAGCCTCTTTTAATTTTAGATTTTAGTTTTCACTTTTCATTTTTCATTTTTAATTTAATTTGATTTTAGATTTTAGATTGTCATTTTTCATTTTTCATTTTTCACTTTTCATTTTTAATTTTTATTATTGCCTTACATTTTCAGTTCTCCTGCAGAGATTATCTTCTAATAGTTAGTTTAAATATGGTTCTGGCAATATTTTCGTCAAGCTGGCTAAGCAATTTCTTGAACATCCTATGCCCCTCAGTTTTGTATTCAACCAAAGGGTCTCTTCCTCCATAAGCCCGCAAGTTTACAGAGTCCCGCAAATACTCCATATTTTCCAGATGGTCCCTCCAGAGAAAATCTATGTTGCTCAAACATATAGATTTCTCAAGTTGGCGCATATTCTCTACTCCTTCTTCCTTTTCCTTCAACTCATACACTTTTCTCGACAAATCACAAAGCAACTTGATTATCTCTTCCCTGCGGGATTCTACTGTTAAATCTTTTTTGGATATATCTTTCAATCTCAAGTGAAACTCATCAGGCAGAGGGAAGATTGTTTTTATTTCCTCAAAAAGTTCTTCAATGTTCCAATTTTCCACTTCAGGGCTTCCACAGTGAAAATTAACAACTTTCTTGATTTCTCTTGCCACAATATCCAGAATTTGCAATCTAAGTTCCCCTTTTTCAGATTGTTCTAAAACCTCTCTCCGTTTTTTATACAAAACATCCCTATGTTTCAATAAAACATCATCAAACTCCAAAATATGTTTTCTTAAATCAAAATTCATTCCCTCCACTCTTTCTTGCGCCTTTTCAATTGCTCGAGATAACAATTTTGACTCAATAGGCATATCTTCAGGAACCCTTAATGTTTCCATTAAAGATTTTATTCTGTCCCCTCCAAATATTCTTAACAAATCATCTTCTAAAGAAACAAAAAACTGAGAAGAGCCTGGGTCGCCTTGCCTGCCAGCCCTTCCTCTTAACTGGTCGTCAATTCTTCTGGCTTCATGCCTTTCTGTGCCTATTACATGCAAGCCTCCAAGTTTTTTAACTTTCTCTGCTTCCTCAAGAGATGGAGGATTGCCTCCTAAAACTATATCAACTCCTCTGCCAGCCATATTGGTAGCCACAGTCACCTTGCCAAGCCTTCCAGCCTGAGCGATAATTTCTCCTTCTCTCTCATGATGTTTGGCATTTAAAATTTCCGGTTTAATTCCTTCTCTCTCCAAGAGCCTCCCAAGATATTCATTTTTTTCAACAGAGCGCGTACCAACTAAAACTGGCTGGCCGGCCTCGTGCCTTTTTTTTATCTCCTCCACTACAGCTTTTAGTTTCCCCCTTTCGGTTTTGTAAATCCTGTCGGGCAAATTGTTTCTTTGCATAGGCTTGGCAGTTGGCACTACCACTACCTGCATTTTATAAACCTTATCAAATTCTTCAGCCGAGGTAATTGCTGTCCCTGTCATACCGGCTAATTTCTTATACATCCTAAAATAATTTTGAAAGGTAACTGTGGCTAAAGTTTTAGATTCCGGCTTTACCTCCACTCCCTCCTTAGCCTCAATGGCTTGATGCAAACCTCCTGAATACCGGCGCCCTGGCATAAGGCGGCCCGTAAATTCGTCTATAATAATCACCTTACCATCTTTGACAATATAGTCTCTGTCCCTTTTGAAAAAAACCATCGCTCTCAACCCCTGCTCTAAATAATGCAAATATTTTATCCCTTTAGAAGCATAAACATTTTCCACTCCTAATATCCTTTCTATTTTATTAATCCCTTCTTCGGTTAAAGTGGCAGCTTTCATTTTCTCATCAATATTGTAATCAATATTTTCTTTCAAACGGGGAATAATGCGGGCAAACTCCCTATACATTTTTGATGATTCAAAATCCGGCTGAGAAATTATCAAGGGAGTCCTTGCTTCGTCAATTAAAATGGAATCTACTTCATCAATAATGGCATAATTAAACCCTCTCTGCACCATCTGAGACAAAGAAGAGACCATATTGTCTTTCAAATAATCAAAACCAAATTCATTATTTGTGCCATAAGTAATGTCTGCTAAATAGGCTTCCTTCCGCGAAACCGGCCGGAGATAACTTTCTATAACCTTAAAACCACCAACCAAATCTCTCTCTTTATCTCTTTCATTGTTTTCTAATTTTGAGTTTTTATTTTGAATTTCAAATTGTAGTTTTTCATTTTTTATTTTTAATTTTTCATTTTCTTCTTGGTATTCCGGGTCATATAAATAAGCCGCATTATGGACTATACAGCCAACAGATATTCCTAAAAGATGGTATATTTGCCCCATCCAAACAGTGTCCCTTTTTGCCAAATAATCGTTAACAGTCACAATATGCACTCCCTTTCCTTCCAAAGCGTTCAAGGCAGCAGGCAAAGTTGCTGCTAAAGTTTTCCCTTCACCAGTTAACATCTGAGCAATCTTACCCTGATGCAAGGCTATTCCTCCTATAAGCTGGACATCAAAATGCCTCTGGCGCAAAGTTCGCTTGGAGGCTTCCCTTACTTGAGAGAAAACTTCCGGCAATAAATCATCCAGAGAATCTCCTTTTTTAAGCCTAAGTTTAAATTCTTCCGTCTGCTCTCGGAGTTCTTCATCAGAAAGATGCTCAAATTTCGATTCAAGCGAATTTATCTTCTGCAAAACCGGCTGTAGTTTTTTTAGATATTTCTCGTTCGGGTCTCCAAAAAGTTTTGCAAGAAATGACATATTGAAATCTTAACTAAAATCTCAAAAGATTACAAGTTGTCAACGCTGCTGGGGAGCGTTGCGAATAAATGGACAACAAACGATAAATAAAATTCAAATCTCAAATCTCAAATCTCAAAATGACAATTCAAAATTCAAAATTAAATGCTCGGCTTTGCTTAGGTGTTGCTTAGGTGTTGCTTAGCTAAGCACCTAGAGATTGCTTCGTCGCTTCGCTCCTCGCAATGACAGGAGGGAGGTTTTTCACAATGATGCCTTTTTTGTCATTGCGAGGAGGACCGCCGAAGGCGGGACGACGCGGCAATCTCAGGATTACAGTAATAGGGAGAAGAGATTGCTTCGTCAGTCGCTTCGTTCCTTCCTCGCAATGACAGGAGGAAAGGAATCGCTTCGCTCATGATAACAGTATTGCTTACCCTGGGTAAGCAATACTAAATTCCAAATTAAAAATGCAAAATGATAAATCAAAATTCAAAGATAGAACGTCGTTAAAAAAATCCCGCTTCCAGCGGGATTTTGTCTACTCAGAAATTCTATCTTTTTTTCTTTTTCTTAGAAGTCTTCTTCTTGGAAGTCTTTTTCTTAGAAGTCTTCTTCTTAGAAGTCTTCTTCTTAGAAGTCTTCTTTGCTTTCTTTTTTGCCATTTTCTTATTTTGAAATAAGCATTTTTACAAATAGCCGACCTTTAACAATAAAATCGTTTGCTATCTGTTCCAAAAATTCTTTTTTATTATTTTATTTTCGCACCTAAAAATTTTTTGTCAACCCCTAGTCTTGTATAATACAAAATGCGTGTGAAATGAATTCTCTTTCTAACGCGAAATGAGCCTGAAATGGCCCATTGCGCGTTAATGTGTGAATCTGTCATAATTGAGGTGTATGATAATCAATATGAC
>JAGGVK010000017.1 GCA_021158045.1 bacterium
ACTGATGGCTGCGAATTCCAAAAAGAAACCCCCACCTCAACCTGCCCCACGCCGTAGGTAATTTTCAATTAACCAAGAGATCCTTCGCTTCGCTCAGGATGACAAGAAAGGGGGGAGTCCGGAGCGAGGGCAGCCCTTGCCCATTTTGGGCAAGGGCTGCCCTCGCCCGAGCTTTTAGTTTTTAATTTAATTTGATTTTACATTTTAGATTGTCATTTTTCACTTTTCATTTTTCACTTTTCATTTTTACTGCCTATCCCACCGTGCTTCGCTCGTGGCTAAAGACTATGGTGTTCCTTGCAATGGCATCCTTGTGATAAAATTTCTTTGTGGTAAAATTTTAAAAAAGTCGTATTTATTTATTAAATAATTTTAATTTATTCTATGGCAGAAAAAACAACTTCTATGCAAAAAGATATTTCCAAAGGAAAGCCTTCATTCTTAAGTCGCTTGCCTCTTTGGTGGGTAGGAATAATGGCTTTCATTTTTCCTCTTTTTGCCTTGCCGCCTCTTTGGCAAAATTTGCACATTAACAAATCAATATTTCTTTTTAGCGGAGTCTTTATAGGCTATGTATTTTGGTGGGCTAGCCGGATGAGGGAGAGAAAATTTGTGTTTAAGTTTACCTTTCAAGATTTTCTTATTTTGGTTTTCTTGGTTTTTTATGGCATTTCGGCTGTTCTTGGAGGAAAACGCGGCTATGCCCTGTTTGATTTCTCTCAAACTCAGTGGGCTTTATCCCTTTTGGGCATTTTGGCATTGTTCTATTTTTTGGTGAAGAATATTTTGAGTTCGGAAGAGGATGTAAAATTTTTACTTAAGAGCGTTACGATAGGAGGAGTGGCGGCAGTAGTATTGAATATCTTGGTTTATCTTCGTGTTGCCAAGTTACCAACAAACTTTTTAGGGCAGTTGAGCGGGACAGGCGTTTTCGCAGCTTTACTATGTGTGCTGTCTTTGGCAATTTCTAGCTTGGCTAAGAAAAATTTTTCGAAGATATTTTTTGCTGCTCTTTCAATCGCCTCTTTTGCTGTTCTTCTTCTGATTGACTTTAATATTTGCTGGTATGTCTTTTTGGCAGTGGGTTTAATTTATTTGGCAGTAAAATTTTGGCGGTTTGAAATTTCTAATCTTGAATTTAATCTCTTATTTCTCTTTTTAGTTATAGCGTTGGCTTTTCTTTTTCTTTCCTCGTCTCAGATTTTTCGCATATCTTTGCCAAGCGAGGTATGGTTAAACCAACAGACAAGTTGGCACATAATTTATCCGGTTATCAAAGAGCATCCTTTGTTCGGCACAGGTTTTAATTCGTTTGTCAATAACTTTCTCAGGTTCCGTTCTCCGTCTTTAAATCGGACGATTGTTTGGAATGTTAGATTTCGCCAGCCAAGCTCCACTTTTTTTGCTATGCTAAACAATGCAGGTTTAGTGGGAATTACTCTCCTTTTGCTTATTTTCTTTTTAGCGGTCAAAAGGGCAATATTGAATATATGCAGAGGCAAAAGTGTTTTAGAGGCAGCAATAGGGGTGGTAATTTTGGGATTAGCGGCGGCTGCTTTTCTGTATAATTTTCCCCTTTTCTTAGCATTCTTTGCGATGGTTATTGTAGGGATTTTAGGGTGGCAAGAAGGGCACAAAGTTGAAGTGAAGTTTGAGGAATCTCAAAAAGGAAGATTGCTAACTAACGCTCTGGTGGTGCTTTCTCTCTTATTGGCTTTTATTGTTGGTTATTTTGTGCTGAGGGTTTATTTGGGAGAAACTTACTATGCCAGAGCAATTGCTGTTGCTAATACGCAGGATGTTCAAAAGATAGATTCTTTTGATAAGGCGATGAGGCGGGCTATTTATTGGGACCCTTACGAGAAGAACTATTATACAACCTATATTTCGGTAATGTTTGCAGCGGCTGCCCAAGAAGCAAAGAAGGCAAAACCGAATATGGCAAAATATCAGAAATGGGTAAGAGAGGCTGTTAACAACGGCGCATTCGTTGCCAGGAAATATTCTGATGATGCTGATTTGTTGGCAAGGATGGGAGACATTTATAGCCAGTTGATTTTTTCGGTTAGCGGAGCGGATAAGTTTGCTTTGGAATCTTACAAGAAAGCAATCAAGATTGACCCTACCAATCCAGTTTTATATACCAATTTGGGCATAGCCCAATTGAAAAAGATTGCTCTTGATGAGATGCAGCCAAAAGGCGGAGAGGGCGTTTCTCCCAACCAACCTTCCCAACAAGAAGCAAAGACAGAAGAAGAAAGGCAAGCATTGCTTAGGGAGGCGATTGCTAATTTCCAAAAAGCCATTGAACTGAAGGCAGATTATTTGCCAGCCCATTACAATTTGGCGCAGGCTTATGAGAAAGAGAACAAATCTGATGAAGCCCTTAAGGAGTTGGATTTGGCTTTGGCTATCGATAGCAATAATGTGGATGTAGTTTTTGAGAAAGGGAAAATTTTTCTGAGCGAAAATAAGTTAACCCAGGCTCAGAAAGAGTTTGAGAAAGCGGTCTCTATTTTCCCGCAGCACTCTAACTCTTTGTATCTTTTAGGAGTAGTCTTGTCTAAGCAAGGGAAAAACAAGGAGGCATTGGCGAATTTTGAAAAGGTGTTGAAACTTAATCCGGATAATAAGGATGTCAAAAGCAAAATCAATTCATTGCGGGCAAAACTCGGGTTGCCTCCATTGGATTTGAGTAAAGCTCCAACAGAGGAGGAAGAAGAAAAGGAAGCAACAGCCCAAGCCTCATCGTCAGCAGCAACAGCAACAAGCACTGTAGAGGAAAATTATCTTTGGAGAAATAAGCAAAGAGAGGCTATTCTTCAAGAGATTATTAGTGCTTTGGACAAGTATGCCAAAAAGCACCAAGGAAAACTTCCTAAAACTGCTTTGGCATATTTAGACAATCCTTATTCGTTGGTTATGAAAAGATTGATGGGAGAAGGATTTGCTTCAGGGGTATTTGAAGACCCTGCGGGCAAGGAGCATCATTTTGTTTATAAGTCAGACGGCAAGGAATATGAAATAGACTATGTTCAAGAGACTTCAGAAGGGAAGTTCGTGGCAAAGAAATACGAAAGCAAGTAAGAGCAATTTGCGATATGATAAAAATGCAAATCTCAAAATGCGAAAGAAATGTTAGATGTCAAATGTTAAATCCATATGTTAAATGTTAAATCTGTCAATGAGACCCGGACTCGTTGTGATTCTGAACTGTTAGGCGAAAATCCCAGTTAAAATTCAAATCTCAAATCTCAAATCTCAAAATGACATCCTTTTTTGTCATTGCGAGGAGGACCGCCGAAGGCGGGACGACGCGGCAATCTCAAGATTGCAGCAATAGGGAGAAGGGATTGCTTCGTCAGTCGCTTCGCTCCTTCCTCGCAATGACAGGAGGGAGAATTGCTTCGTTCGCTCCTTGCAATGACAAGGAGATTAGAACGGCGTTGCTTAGGCGTTGCTTAGCTTAGCTAAGCAACGCCCTAGGCAATGCCCAAAGAGCGGCGCTTCGCTCAGGATGACCGTTGGGGATAAAATAAGAAAGGATAAGGACTTTTTAAATGACGAAACCCGAATGGCGAATGACGAAAAAATGACCAATGACCAATAACCAATAATAAAAATAATAGAATATTCGATTTAGAAGAAAGAACGGCTAAATTTGGAGAAGAGTCAGTACAAGTGTCGGTGCAAATTATAAAGAGAAATTAAAATTTGGTCATTGAGAATTTGGTATTTTTTCGGGTTTCGGATTTAGGAATTCGGATTTTTTCCAGAGACTCAATCTCTGAAAAATTAAAAAGTATGTATAAGCAGTCAAATTAGTTATGGAAATAAAAATATTAGATAGTTCCTTAGAGAGGTTTATTGAGTCGTTGCAAAAAATAACTATTGCCAAAGTATTACGCACTATTGATTTATTGGAAGAGTTTGGCTCGAATTTAGGAATGCCCCACACTAAAAAGATAACAGCTCGACTTTTTGAGCTTCGTATCCAAGGGGCTCAAGAAATTCGGATATTTTACACTTTCCATAAGTCAGAAGTATATCTTTTACATGGCTTTATTAAAAAATCAAAAAGAACTCCTAAAAGAGAAATCCGCACTGCTTTACAAAAGTTAAAAAGGCTTGATATTTTATAACTTATATGTTATATAGAAAGAAAGCCTATGAGAACAAAAAATTATAAACAATTTAAAAGAAAATTGTTAAAAGACCGAGAAATCAAAAACGCTTATGAAAAACTTGTGCCAGAGTTTGCTTTAATTGAAATGATTATAAAAAAGAGAATTGAAAAAGGATTAACCCAAAAAGAGCTTGCCAGAAAAGTTGGTACTAAACAATCAGCCGTTTCCAGATTGGAATCGGGAACTTATAATCCCACCATTTCCTTTTTAAAAAAGGTTGCCGAGGCTTTAGATGCAAGATTGAAAATTTCATTGAGTAAGAAATGATAAAAGAGAGATAGGGGCTTTTTAATGACGAAACCCGAATGACGAATGACGAAAAAATAACCAATGAACAAAATCTCAAATCTCAAATCTCAAATCTCAAAATCACAATTCAAAATGCAAAATTAGAAAAGCAAAATCTTAGGTGTTGCTTAGCTAAGCACCTAGAGATTGCTTCGTCGCTGTGCTCATCGCAATGACAGAGGGGGGAACCCTCGCAATGACAAGAGGGAGGTTTTTCACAATGACGCCTTTTTTGTCATTGCGAGGAGTCCCGCCGAAGGCGGGACGACGCGGCAATCTCAAGATTGCAGCAATAGGGGAAAGAGATTGCTTCGTCAGTCGCTTCGCTCCTTCCTCGCAATGACAAGAGGGAGAATTGCTCCTTCCTCGCAATGACATCCTTTTTTGTCATTGCAAAGAGTCCTGCTGAAAGCAGGACGACGCGGCAATCTTGCTTCGTCGCTTTGCTCCTCGCAATGACAGGAAGGGAGGTTCCTTGCAATGACAATTAGATTTGAAAAGATAAGGATTTTATAATACTATATAAGCGTATAGTATTTTTTAGTATTTTTAAATTTTGGATTTAACATTTTTGTATTTTTTTGTATGTCTATTCCTCAATTAGAAGAAAAAATACTTGAGTTTTGGCAGAAGAAAAAAATTTTTGAGAGGTCTATCAAACAAAGCAAGGGCTTGCCCTATTTTAGTTTTTATGATGGGCCTCCTTTTGCTACTGGCCAGCCACATTACGGGCATATTTTGGCTTCGGCAATTAAGGACACTGTTTTGCGTTTTTGGTCAATGATGGGCTATAGAGTAGATAGGCGAGTGGGTTGGGATTGCCACGGTTTGCCGGTAGAAAACCTTATTGAAAAAGAGTTGGGAGTTGCTGCTAAAAAAGACATTGAACAGAAAATAGGTATTGAAAAATTCAATGAGGCTTGCAAAAAATCAGTATTTCGCTATGTAGAAGATTTCCAAAAAGTGTTAAAAAGAGTTGGCCGTTGGGCTGATTATTCCAATTCTTATGCTACTATGGGGTCGGATTATACCGAAAGCGTTTGGTGGGTTTTCAAAAATTTGTTTGATAAAGGATTAATTTATCAAGATTATAGGGTAAGCCCTTATTGTCCTCGTTGCGGCACGCCGTTGTCAAACTTTGAGGTGAACCAGGGATATAAAGAAGTGAGTGATGAATCAGTTTATGTAAAGTTTCCATTGGAAGATTATAAAGACACCTGTCTTTTAGTTTGGACAACTACTCCTTGGACATTGCCGGCTAATTTAGCCGTGGCTGCCAATCCTAAATTTGAATATGTCAAAATCCGGCTGCAGAAAAAAAGCGGAAGTAGCGGAGAGCAGTTTCTAATTTTAGCAAGACAAAAATTAGATGCTGTTAAGGAGGATTATGAAATTATAAAGGTTTTTTCAGGAAGAGAGCTTTTGGGATTAAGATACCAGCCGCTTTATCGTGTCCCGGCTGAAAGGTTGCTTTCGGGCGGTGATAGGGAGAAATTATGCCGTGTTGTAAAAGGCGATTTTGTGTCTTTAGAAGAGGGCACAGGATTAGTGCATATAGCACCGGCTTTTGGTGAGGAGGATAGGGAAATAGGAAAGAGGGAAAATTTGCCTTTGATAATAACCGTAGATTTGGAAGGAAAGATTGTTAAAAATTTGGGCATCCCTGGTGAAGGAAAGTTTGTAAAATCAGCAGACAAAGATATTAAAAATGATTTAAAAAGAAGAGGGCTAATGTATAGGGCTGAGAAGATAAAACATATTTATCCTTTTTGTTATAGATGCGACACTCCTTTGCTTTATTATCCTGTTAAGAGTTGGTATGTTAAAGTTACTGCTTTTAAAAAAGAATTAATTAATAACAACAAGAAAATTCATTGGGTGCCAGAATATATAAAATATGGAAGGTTTGGAAAATGGCTGCGGGGAGCAAAAGATTGGTGCGTTTCAAGGAACCGCTATTGGGGCGCTCCGATTCCTATTTGGGTTTGTGAAAGATGCCATCATAAGATAGTTGTTGGCTCTAGGAAAGAACTTGGCAAATATAATTTTGGCTCAAATTATTATTTTCTCTTGCGCCACGGAGAGACTGATTGCTGGCGAAAAGGGAAAATGTCAAACGATTTTTCTTCAGACAGGTGCCATTTAACTCGACTTGGCAGAAAGCAAGTAAAAGAGGTTGCTTTGAAATTAAAAAATGAAAAAATAGATTTTATTATTTCTTCTGATTTTATAAGAACAAGGGAAACTTCGGAGATTGTTGCTAAGGAAATAGGCTGTAGAGTTTTATACGAAAAGGAACTAAGAGATTTAGATGTAGGCATCAACAATAAAGCTGATGTATCTTCAGTGAAAAGTAAAGTTTGGTCGAAAAGCAATTTTTCTGAGCCCCTTTTTGGAGGAGAAAGCCGATTGCAATTATGGAGGAGGCTTAAGGATGTTTTTGATAAATTGGAAAGCAAATATCAAGGTAAAAGGATTCTTGTTGTTGGGCACAGTTTGCCGTTAATTTACTTCTGGGGGATGCTCCAAGGGGATGGCTTGTCTGATGTGTTAAGAAAAAAGCCAAAATTTCATATTGCCCAACTTAAAAAAGCGCCCTCAAGAATTTTTCCTTTTAATAGGAAAGGGGAGTTTGATTTTCATCGCCCTTATATTGATAAAGTTGAGTTAAAGTGCCCTCGATGCGGAGGGAAAATGAGGAGAATACCGGAGGTTTTTGATTGTTGGTTTGAGTCTGGTTCTATGCCTTATGCCCAATGGCATTATCCTTTTGAAAACAAAAAGAAGGTAGAGAAAACTTTTCCTGCCGATTTTATTGCCGAAGGTTTAGACCAGACAAGGGGATGGTTTTATACCTTGCATGTTTTGGCTACGGCTCTTACTTTGGAAAATATTGGTTTGGGCAAAAAACAACCTGCTTTTAAAAATGCTATTTGTAACGGGTTAGTTTTGGGCAAAGACAGGAAAAAACTTTCCAAGCATCTTAAGAATTATTCATCTCCGGATGAGGTGTTCAATTTATATGGGGCTGATGCTTTAAGGTATTTCCTTTTAGCAGGCACTCCCATTGGCCAAGACTATATTTTTGATAAAGAGAAGGTGGGGGAGGTGTTTAGAAGAATTATTCTTACGATATGGAATTCTTTGAAGTTTTTGAAAACTTATTTTCCAAAGAATTTTAAATTTTCTCAAAAAGTAACACCCCAGACAATTTTGGATAAGTGGATTCTTTCTCGGTTAGGTTCTTTGGAAAATGGAATAATTTTGCAAATGAAAGATTATCAAATAACTCGGGCTGTGAGGCTGATAGAGGATTTTGTAGATGATTTATCTAATTGGTATATTCGCCGTTCCAGAGTTCGCTTGCAAAAATCAAGAAATGGGAAAGAGAAAGAAAAAGCGGCTAATGTTTTAGGTTTCGTGTTGCTAAGGTTTGCTCAGGCAATTGCTCCGGTAATGCCATTTGTGTCGGAAATTGTTTATCAGGATTTGAAAGGTTCTCTAAGGGAAAAAATGCCTATATCAGTGCACCTTACTAAGTACCCTCAGAAGGAAATAAAGTTTTTTCTGCCAAAGTTGGAGAGCAAAATGAAAAAACTAAGAGATGTTACGGCTCAAGTTCTGGCTTTAAGAGTTAAGAAAGCCATAAAAGTTCGCCAGCCATTGGAAAAAGTTGTTCTAAAAAAAGATGTTATTGGCAACAAATCTTTGTGGCAATTGCTTAAAGATGAAGCGAACATTAAAAAAGTTGAATTTAATCCGAAAGCGAGAAAAAATATCACTCTTTCAACAAAATTAACTAAAGAATTAAGAGAGGAAGGGTTTTTGAGAGAGTTACTGCATCAAATTGGAGTTCTTAGGAAAAAAGCAGGCCTTTCTTGGCAAGACAAAGCAGATTTAATTGTTGTTGGAGACAAGGGCTTGCTCTCGCTTGTAAAATTAAGAAAGAATTTTATTATTAAAGAAGGTTTTTTGAGGGAGATTTTGTTTGATAAGCATTTTCCTGAAGGAACTTCTCTGGGTAAGGAAATTAAAGTTCTAAATCGCAAAGTCAAAATTGCTCTAATGGGTTAGGGCAAAAAGGTCGGTGTAATTAGTATTTATTTATATTTGTATGAAAAAAAGTCTCAAGTTGGCTTTAATTTCTGCTTCAATCGTCGGGGCAATAATTTTAGTGGTTGTTTTGATTATTACTCAGGGGGGAAAGCCTTCTTCTCAGGCAGGAAACAACCAAAAAATATCTCAAAAGCGCAATTTCCAAAGCGAAGTAGTGGTTGATGATGTTAGGTTTAAATTGGTTAATGTTAGAGATTTAGGCAATGTTTTAAAAGGAAAAGATGCTCCGTATTTAAGGATAGCCGACCTGAAAAGTTCAGGGCATTTTTTGGAGGTTACAGTTAGTGTTCAAAACATAGGCACAAAAGCCCAACCATTTTGGTTTCTCTCTGACATTGTAGATGGGGAAGGCAGGGATTTTAATACTGCTTGGAAAGGGGAGAGCTGGGTTCCCCAGAAACAAAAATGTTATGGCAGGCTTAGTCCTACTTCTCCTGCGAAAATATGTAAGAAAATTTTTGAGCTGCCAAATGACAGCACTGGATTGAAATTGAAAATTGAGGTTAGAAATGAAAAAGGATTTCTTGACCTTGGCATATAACAGCATTGATTTGGTAGAAAAAGAGAGTTAAGATGAAAATAGCTCATTTTAAATGAAAGGAGATGGGCGAGATGGCTGAGAGATTTGACGAGTTAAGTATTGAAGACCTCCGTTTTGTAGAAGAAGGAAAGTTTAAAACAGAGCAAGAATTAGAATTGTTCTGTAAGACGAAACAAGAAATAGACAAACGTTTATCTCCACCTTATCCTTTGATTGGGGAAATAGATATAGAAGTGAATTTGCCTTTACCTGAATCAGTTTTGAAGAAAATTTCCCAGGAATACCAAGAGGTAGGGTGGGAAGTAGAATATCGAATAATAGAGAGAGATAGAAATAAAATTAAAACACGTTTTAAATTTAAATAAAAAGTGGTCTTTAAGCATAAGCAGACCACTTATTTTTTTCTGCGGAAAATGTGGATGAGTAAAATTCAAATCTCAAATCTCAGGGCAGGTAATATTGCTTACCCTGGGTAAGCAATAGGAAGAGGGGGAAGAGATTGCTTCGTCGCTTCGCTCCTCGCAATGACAGGAGGGAGACCTATCGCAATGGCAGGAAGCCGAAACCAATAAAAATTAAGAATTTCTTTTAATTTTACATTTTAGTTTTTCATTTTTCACTTTTCATTTTTCATTGCCTTGCGAGGAGCGAACGGAGTGAGCGACGCGGCAATCTCAAGATTGCTATGGATTGTTTTACCTATGGATTTTTTCATATATTCTAAATTATTCGTTAAGAGTCTTTCATAAAGGGCAAATTTGATTATAATGAAGATATGCAAGAAGAAATTAATTTTCAAAGAAAAGAAGAGAGGGTATTTACTGTTTCTGAGTTTATTACCTTTCTAAATAAGATTTTAACTCCCCAAAAAGCAGTAGTGAGAGGAGAAATAGGAAGGATTAGCCATAGGGGAAGTTATACTTTTTTTCCTTTGCGGGATAGGGCTAATAAATCAGTTTTGAATTGTTTTGTGTGGCAAAGTAAATTGAATATGCTCAATCTTGAATTGGAAGAAGGGCAAGAAGTTAAGGTGCTTGGGTTTCCAGAAATTTTTTCCAGAACTGGCAATTTTAACCTCCAGGTTGAACGCATAGCATTGGTAGGCAAAGGGGCTTTGAAGGAAGCCTTTGAGGCGTTAAAGAGAAAGTTGTCGTTGGCTGGTTATTTTTTGCCAGAGCGCAAGAAACCTATTCCGCGATTTTGCAGGAGGATTGGACTTATTACTTCCTCGTTTGCGGATGCCAAGACTGATTTTTTGGAACATCTTGGGCATTTTGGTTTTGATATTTATTTTTATGATTCTCGCGTCGAGGGGCTTTGGGCGATTGACGAAATTGTTGAAGCAATCCGCTGGTTCAATGAACAATTGCCTAATATTGATGTCTTGGTTTTAACTAGAGGAGGAGGGAGCTGGGAGAGTTTGCAGGCTTTTAATTCTGAAGCGGTGGCAAAAGCAATTTTTGCCTCAAAAATTCCTGTTATTTCTGGTGTTGGCCATGAGGCTGACGAGACGATTGCTGATTTTGTTGCTGACCGGCGCGCATCTACTCCTACCCATGCAGCCCGCATTTTAAGCGACCCTTGGAAAATAGCCAAAGAGCAAATTTTAAAGTTTAGGGATAATATTATTTCCTCGTTAGCGAAATCAAAGAAAGATTTTTATAATCGTCTTTTGGCTTTTTCAATGCAAAACAATTCTTTATTTGAACAGGCTTTAAAAAATCGGCAGAAGGAAACCCATCAAATGTTTTTAGATTTATCCCAGAGCACCGAACATTGGCTCAAAGATATTAGGAATTATCTCTCGCAATTTGAAGAAAAACTTCTTCTTTCGAGCCCAGAATTGCGGCTCCAGCAAGGATATACTATAACCTTTGACTCAAAAGGAAATGTTATTAAAGACATTGGTCGTGTTGAAATTGGAGATGTTATAGAAACAAGGTTTTATCAAGGTCGTTCCCTTTCCAAAATTAAAGAAATAAGAAAAAATAAATAAGATAAGAATAAAGAGATTTATGGCGCAAGAAAAAAACAAAATTAGTTTTGAGAAAGCATTTGAAGAGTTAGAGCAAATTAATGAATGGTTCCAGCAAGAAGATATTAATTTAGACGAGGGCTTGAAAAAATTTAAGAGAGGTATGGAACTTGTAAAGCTTTGCAGAGAAAGATTAAAGGAAATAGACAATAAATTTCACGATATAAAGAAAGAGTTTTCAGAGTAAGATTTTAGGTTTGCCCTGTACCACCTGGGGAATAGAACAAAGCCCCAATGAATAAAATTCAAAATTCAAATCTCAAATCTCAAAATCACAATTCAAAATTCAAAATGACAATTCAAAATTCAAAATTCAAAGTTTCCTTTAATTTTAGATTTTAGTTTTCATTTTTAATTTTTAATTTAATTTGATTTTAGATTTTAGATTGTCGTTTTTAATTTTTCATTTTTCACTTTTAATTTTTCATTGCCTTGCGAGGAGTCCCGCCAAAGGCGGGACGACGCGGCAATCTCAGGATTGCAGTAATAAGGGGAAGGGATTGCTTCGTCAGTCGCTGCGCTCCTTCCTCGCAATGACAGAGAGGGAGGTCCTCGC
>JAGGVK010000004.1 GCA_021158045.1 bacterium
AATGAGATTGCCGCGTCGTTCCGCCTTCGGCGGTCCTCCTCGCAATGACAAAAAGGGTATCATTTTGAGATTTGAGATTTGAGATTTAACTAGGGCTCTTCGCCTAACGACTCAGAATGACAATTGGTGGTCGTTCCATGACGAAGCAATGAGATTGCCGCGTCGTCCTGCTTTCAGCAGGACTCCTCGCAAAGCAGCGAAAAATTAAAAGTGAAAAATGAAAAATTAAAATGTAAAATTAAAAGAGATTTTGCATTTCAAATTTTGAATTGCCATTTTGCATTTTGAATTGTGATTTTGAGATTTGAGATTTGAGATTTGAATTTTAGTCATTTGCCTTGCCCTCTATGTGGTTCAGGGTTAGATTTTGAGAAATGTCTATCCGCTTTGTTGCTTGCGCACTCATCATCTGGTGATAATTTGTCATTTGCAATTTAGTTGTGTATAATTAAATAAAGAAGAACAACGATTTGCCTTTTTTGCTGTAATTGTTAAAATAAAAATATATAAGTGTACTCTACGATGGTTTTATTTAATACATTTAAGATTTTGATGTAAAAATAAAAGGTCGACACTAATAGTTAAAATTAGCAGTATAATATGATGCAAGAGTGGTCTCAAATTACTACACAATCTTTACAGGGATTATGGGAAGGGTTTTTGGACTTTATTCCCAAACTTTTGTGTTCATTAATTGTTTTTATTGTAGGCTGGTTTATTTCAGTTTGGATTGGAAAGCTTGTAGCAGAAATTCTTAAGAGGCTAAAGTTTGACCGAATTTTTGAGAAGACAAAGTGGGAAGAGGCGTTTCAAAGGGCAGAGTTTAAGATGAAAATGTCAGAGTTTGTTGGAGCGGTTACAAAATGGGTTTTGGTGATAGTTTTTCTGTTAGCAGCGCTTAAGATTTTAGTAGGTCCCCAATACACGGATTTCTTTGGCGGATTTATAGCGTGGCTTCCAAACTTATTGGCAGCAGCAGCGATTTTTGTAGTTGCAGTTATTGTGGCTGACTTAGCCGAAAGATTTACTAAAGCTGTGGTAGGAAAAATGAATGTGGGATATGTAGGTTTAGTGGGGGGAATTGTTAAGTGGTCAATTTGGATTTTTGCTATCTTAGCAATTCTTTCTCAGCTTGGCGTAGCTCCGGATATAGTCCACATCTTAGTGACTGGATTTGTGGCGTTGATTGTTATTAGCGGTTCGCTTGCTTTCGGTTTGGGCGGAAAAGATTTGGCTAGAGATATTTTAGAACAGCTTAGAGATAAGTTTAGGAAGTAATCCCTTTAAGGAAAGTTTAAAAAAGAGAGCAGATTTTTGTTTGCTGCTCTCTTTTTTTACAAAACGAAAAATGAAAAACTAAAATGTAAAATTAAATTAAATTAAAAATGAAAAGTGAAAAATGACAATCTAAAATCTAAAAAGTAATTAAATCAAATTAAAAGTGAAAAATGAAAAATGACAATGTAAAATCTAAAATTAAAAGAAGCTTTGAATTTTGAATTTTGAGATGTCATTTTGAGATTTGAGATTTGAGATTTGAGATTTAACTGGGGTTCTTCGCCTAACGGCTCAGAATGATAATTGGTGGTCATCTCAAGTAAAGGAAATAACGAAGTAATGAGATTGCCGCGTCGTCCTGCCTTCAGCAGGACTCCTCGCAATGACAAAAAAGGATGTCATTTTGAGATTTGAGATTTGAGATTTGCATTTTACTTAGGGTTGGGCTTTTTAGATTGCCCTTGACAATCAGTTTTTATAGATTATACTTTTAATTGGAAATAATCGTATGAGTAATTCAGAAAGGATACTAAATAAAGGAAGCGGCTTTTGAAATTATTTTATTACTCTTGTTGTTGGTGAGCAAAGCCGCTTCTTTAGAAGCGGTTTTCGCATACAAGGTGGAATGATGCTCTTTCAAACTGAATAGGGCAATTGTGTATATTAATTACTAGCTAAGGTAGATTTTAAGAGCAAATAGTGGATGTCTTGGGAAGTTGAGGCGATGAAGGACGTGGCGTGGCTGCGAAAAGCTGCGGGGAGGTGCTTAGCAACCTTTGATCCGCAGATCTCCGAATGGGGAAACCCTGCGACGGCAAAACGTCGTAATCCCGCTTTATAGCGGGAGGCAAACCCGGGGAAGTGAAACATCTCAGTACCCGGAGGAAAAGAAAACAATTCGCTCCTCACTTTCGCTCGGAGCTAAATGCAAAAAAGCAATGAGCGAAAGTGAGGAGCGAACATTCCCTTAGTAGCGGCGAGCGAAGAGGGAAGAGCCCAAACCTATTCGCTCGTGCCTCACTGCGTTTAGCATGAACTCAAATGAGAAGTGATTTAAGCAAGTGCTGAACATAGCGAGGCACGAGCGATTGGGGGTTGTAGGGTAAATACGTCTCAGTATTTTCTGAGCAGAGTTAATCAAGATATGATGATTAGCCGAAGCATCCTGGAAAGGAGCGCCAAAGACGGTGATAGCCCAGTAGGCGAAAATCATCATACACTCTGAGTATTTATTCCTGAGTACCTTGGAGCATGAAAGCTCTGAGGGAAGCATCCCGACCTGTCGGGAAAGGCTAAATACTCAACTTCACCGATAGTGAACTAGTACCGTGAGGGAAAGATGAAAAGTAGGGAGGTGATCCCGGTGAAATAGAACCTGAAACTATTTGCTTACAAGGAGTCGGAGCCCCTCACCACTTTGTCGTAATTTAAAACTCATCAACTATAATTTTGGTTTTTGAGTAAAAGATTGTTGCAAAGTGGTGGGGGGTGACGGCGTGCTTTTTGCAGAACGAGCCAACGAATCCAAGTACATAGCTTAGTCTAAGGGGTTCTGCCCCGAAGGCGTAGCGAAAGCGAGTGTTAAAAGCGCGTTTTTGGCTATGTGCTTGGGACCCGAAGCCAGGCGAGCTTACCATGACCAGGGTGAATGCCGCTGAAAAGCGGCAGGAGGCCCGAACCCGTGAGCCGTGCAACACTCTGGGATGAGTTGTGGTAAGGAGTGAAAAGCTAATCGAGCCTGGTAATAGCTGGTTCTCCCCGAAATAGCTTTAGGGCTAGCCTCGATTATCAACTTATGGGGGTAGAGCACTGAATGGTTTATCGTGGGGTTTTCCTAGATAATCCAATCAAACTCCGAATACCATAAGCGTAGAATCGGGAGTCAGAATATGGGGGCTAAGCTCCATACTCAAAAGGGAAACAGCCCAAACACCTTAAAGTTTGCTTTGCAGATTTTAAGACAGAGACCACTATCTAAGGTCCCTAAATTTAAGCTAAGTGTGACAAGGAAGTATTCCACCTTTGACAGACAGGAAGTTAGCTCAGAGGTAGCTATCTTTTAAAGAATGTGTAACAACTCACTGCCCTACATGGGTGGAGTGCACCGAAAATTTGCGGGGCTTAAGCTTAATACCGAAGATGTGGACTTGCTTCTTCGGAGTAAGTGGTAGGGGAGCGTCCCTATTGCAGTGAAGCGACGATGTAAATCGGTGTGGAGCAATAGGGAGTGAGAATGTTGGCACGAGTAACCACAATGCCGATGAGAAATCGGCATGCCGAAAACCTAAGGTTTCCTTGGCAATGAACATCATCCAAGGGTTAGGCGGCCCTAATCCTGCTGCCGAAAGGGAGTAGGAGATGGACAGCAGGTTAATATTCCTGCCCTCAAGCGCATAATTCCGAAAGGGGACGGAGTTTAGTAATCCGGGCAAGTTATTGGATTCTTGTTCCTATCCTAAGGATTTCCAAGGGATGGGAGGAAGTCCCGCCACGGCGGGGTGAACTCGGACGAGCAAGCTTCCTAGAAAAGCCTTTCGGGAGTTAATTGTGTGTTTGGTCCGTACCAAAAACCGACACAGGTAGGTTGGTGGAATTCTACCAAGGCAAACGAGTGAAAGCTTCTGAAGGAACTCGGCAAAAAAGCGGTTGTAACTTTGGAATAAAGCCTCCCCATTCGTTCGTGCCTCACTGCATTCAGCACGAACTCAAACAAAAAAAGGATTTGAGCAAGTGCTGAGCATAGCGAGGCGCGAGCGATTGGGGCGCAGCGCATGATCCCTGGCGACTGTTTACCAAAAACATAGGTCCCTGCTCAACTCGTAAGAGGATGTATAGGGGCTGATACCTGACCAGTGCTGGAGTGTTAACATTGTCGGTTTCCCGCTTTTAGCGGGAAGCTGAACGATTGAAGCCTCCAGTAAACGTCCGCGGTAACTCTGACCGTGTTAAAGTAGCGTAGTCCCTTGCCGTGTAAGTTACGGCCCGCATGAAAGGTATAACGACCAGGGAACTGTCTCCAGAAGCTGCTCGGTGAAAATGCAATGGGGGTGAAGATGCCCCCTACTTGCGGCTAGACGGAAAGACCCCGGGAGCTTTACTGTTACCAGATATTGGGCTTTGGTTTTAGATGCGTAGCGTAGGTGGGAGACTTTGAATTCTCGATTTCGGTCGGGAAGGAGTCGCCAATGAAACACCACCCTTCTAAAATCTTGGTTCTAATCCCGTTTTTGGCGGGAGACAGTGTTTGGGAGACAGTTTTAGTGGGGTGCTAACCTCCTAAAAAGTAGCGGAGGCGTTCAAAGGTCGGCTAGCTCCGAATAGAAATCGGAGTGATAGGGCAAAGCCATAAGCCGGCTTTACAGCGAGACGGCTATGTCAAGCTGTTGGGAAACCAGGACTTAGTGAACCGATGCTGTTAGTTTACAGAAACAGCAAAGATTATCAGATAAAAGTTACCCCGGGGATAACAGGCTGGTAGGGCCCGAGAGTTCACATCCACGGCCCTGTTCGGCACCTCGATAAAGTAGCCGATTGTCGAGGTTAAAGCGGCTCATAACGGTGAAGGCCATATGTATCACCCAGCAAAAAAATGTTATAATAAATCATATGGTTAATACCGTGGGAAGTTGCGAAACAAAATATTGGCAAAAAAAGTGGATACCCATAAAGAGATTACTTGATGATGTATAAAATAGGTTTCGCAACCCCGTAACGACTGGATCTTCATAATCGCCAATATTGTGAAGTGAAGATAGCGTTGGAGAATAAGCCACGCTATAACACGCCGCTATCTAGAAGATAATATTCTTCTAGGTAAAGGTATAGTCTACGCCATTAGTAATAATGGAAAATAGTGGTCGGCTCATCCTATCCTGGGGCTGGAGAAGGTCCCAAGGGTTTGGCTGTTCGCCAATTAAAAGGGTACACGAGCTGGGTTCAAACCGTCGTAAGACAGGTTGGTCCCTATCTACCGCAAGCGTCGAGTCTTGAGAGGATTTGGCGATAGTACGAGAGGACCTCGCTGAGTCAACCTCTGGTGTACCAGTTGTCGTGCCAACGGCATTGCTGGGTAGCTAAGTTGATTGAGGATAAGCACTGAAAGCATATAAGTGCGAAGCCCACCTCAAGATTAGGACTCCAACCTTGTGCTTTGCACAGGGTGTAAGATTCCCTGGAGATGACAGGGTTGATAGGCTTCAGGTGTAAGTCCCGTAAGGGATTTAGCCGAGAAGTACTAATAAATCTTATTCTGCCTTAGCTAGTAATTAATAGATGCAATTGTATGTTGTTTAGGGTTTTGTAAATTTTCCTATGCAAGAATTGTTCATTGCGATGGCGGCTATACTAAGGTTGTCCCACCCGATCCCATTCCGAACTCGGAAGTGAAATACCTTAAGGCCAATGATAGTAGGTCTTCCTGCGAAAGTAGGTAGCCGCCATCGCAGTGCTGCTAACAATTTTTGCTATACGCTTTAATTAAAAAACATAACGGGCATAAGAGATTATGCCCGTGCTTTTTTTTAATTTAAGGCAAAAAGTAGAAAGAAATCAGGCAGATAATAAAGTTCTAAATTTTGGATTGTAGAAAATAAGAAATAAAAGTGGAAAACTTAACAAAAAATGCTCTGTAAATTCTTCATTTTTTAAGTTATAATGAAAACACCAAATAGAAATGAAACATATGAATAGTTTATTTAAAAAATGGGCTCTTGGCTTTATTGTCCTCCTGATAGTTTTGTTTCTAATTAATCTTGCTCACGGAAGTTCTTTGCTCAGGGAACCTTTTTATATTATCTCTTCTCCTATTGAAAAACTTCTAATAATAGCGGGCGAGAAAAGTTCTGATTTCTTAGGTTCTTTGTTCAACTTCAGGGATTTAGCGCTTGAGGAAAAGAAATTGGCTTCGGAAAACCAAAAATTGCTTTCTGAAATAGCCCAAATGAAATATCTTAAAGATGAAAACGAAACTTTAAAGGCTGCTTTAAGTTTAAAGCTTCAAGAAAAATTCAAACTTTTATTATGCGAAGCCTTGTCTTGGGATTTTCAGCATAACACTCTCTTCATTTCCAAAGGCAGTAATGATGGAGTTTTAGAAAATATGCCCCTTATTACAGGAAATAAAGTTCTGGTTGGAAAGGTGGTTCATGCTTATCGAAATTCCTCACAAGTTCAACTCATTTCCAGCCCAAAAGCAAAGTTTGATGTAAGCCCGCTGTCAATTGCAAATGGTGGCGAAAACAAATTTTATACTCTTGCTCAGGGTGGCGGAGAAAATAAAATTATCCTAAATTTCTATCCTCTCAATAAAGAGGTTAAAGCAAACGATGTTTTTGTTACTTCTTGTGTAAACAAAAATTTTCCGAAATCCCTTTTAGTGGGCAGGGTTGAAAATGTAGTCAAAAATGACATTAATCCTTATCAGAAAGTAATTATCAAACCATTTTTCAAAAAAGATATGCCAGAATTTTTATTCCTTATTACAAATTTCAACTCACTATGAGAAAGTTTTTATTTTTGTTGGTTATTTCTTATTTTCTGGCTTTAATAGAAAAAACTTTTTTTGCCTATTTTACAATTAGAGGGATAGCGCCAGATTTAGTTCTGGGATTAGTCTATTTATATTATTTTTTAACCTCTAAGAGAGAAAATATTACTGTGTATTTGGCTTTTTTTGCAGGATTTATTTTAGATGTTTTTTCATCATTGCCCTTCGGCGTTTGGACAACTTCTCTTCTGGTTAGTGTTTTGGTTCTCTCGGTATTAAACTCTCATTTTGACAAGACCAATCCCTTCTTTATTCCTATATCGTTTTTTATCTTTCTTGGCGTTTACAAGGTTTCGTCGGTTATGCTTACCTTGTTTTTTAGCCTTTTTAATTTATCTTCTGTTGCTTTGCCATTCTACTTTAGTTTATTAGGTTTTATTGTAGAGTATATTTATAGTTTCGTTTTTCTCTTTATATGCTCACTCATAATTAAAAAATATGTTCGGAGGAAAATTTTCCTTTAAAAAAAAGAGCGAAATTAATATTGAGGATATATTCTTGGACCATCTTTTAGAAAAACAGAACAGAAGCTCAAAATCCTCATTTGGCAAATTAGAAGTTCCTTTGAGAAGGTTTATTTTCCCCGCTTTCTTTATTAGCGTTTTAATTTTGTCTTCTTTTTTACTTTTTATTTGTTTTAAGATGCAAGTTATTGATAGCAAAAAGTATCAAGTTTTAGCAGAGAAAAACAAAATAGTATTTTTGGAAACAAAGGCTCAAAGAGGCGTTATTTATGACAGTGATTTTCATCAGTTGGTTTGGAACGATTTTGATTTTGATTTAGTTTTAGAGCCCAACCTTTTGCCAAAGGACCAAGAAATAAAGCATAAAGTGTTTAAAGAAGTTTCTGAAATATTGCCAATGTCAGCTGAAGCCATTGAAGAGAAAATTCGCCGCCAAGAAAACCAAAAGAAAACTTTGGTAATTTACCCCCATTTATCTTATCAAAATATGGTTTTATTAGAAACTAACATTGAAAAATTTCCCGGATTTGAATTAAGAAAAAGCACTTCAAGGCGCTATCTTGATTCAGAAACTTTAAGCCATTTGTTAGGATACTTAGGAAAAGTAAGCAGCGAAGAATTGAAGGATGATTCGTACTATTCGCCGCAAGACTACATAGGTAAAGAGGGCCTTGAAAAATCCTACGAGGCGGTATTAAGGGAAAAGAAAGGAAAAATAGAAATAGAGCGGGACGCTAAAGGCAAGGAAATTTCAAAAAAAGTCCTTAAGGCTCCTCGGCCTGGAGAAAATTTAGTTCTTTTTCTCAACCTTGGTTTGCAAAAAGAGGCTACTGAAGCGCTCAAGCAAACCTTAAAAGAAACTGGCACGAGCAAAGGAGCAGTTGTGGCAATCAATCCTGCCAATGGGGGTATTTTGGCTTCTGTTTCTTATCCTGGTTTTAACAACAATCTCTTTGCACAAGGCATTACAGAAAAGGATTTAAAATCGCTCAACGAAAATTCAGCAAATCCGCAGCTGAACCGAGTAATTGCAGGCTTGTATCCGGCTGGTTCAACAATTAAACCTTTTGTTGCCCTCTCTGCTTTAGAAGAACATATTATCACTCCTGAGACAAAGCTTTATTGCCCTCTTAACCTATGCTTAGAAAATATTTACACCCACACCCAAAAATGCTTTTCTGACTGGAAATATCACGGATGGACATCTGTGAAAAAAGCAATTGCTGAATCCGTAAACCCTTTTTTCTATATGATAGGAGGCGGATATGTTAGGCCAAAATCAGCTGATGCAAGATTGCCAAAAAAGTTTCAAGGGCTTGGGGTTGAAAAGATAAAAAACTATTTAGAGAAATTTGGCTTCGGCAAAAAAACAAACATTGACCTTCCCGGAGAAATGGCTGGCAGGGTGCCTGACCCAGCCTGGAGAAAATCATATTTCAAAAGTCCCCAGATGCAGGAATGGCATATAGGGCATACTTATAACCTTTCAATTGGACAAGGCGATTTTTTAACTACTCCTTTGGAGTTGGCTGCTGCCTATCAAGTTATTGCAAACAATGGCACTTTATACCAACCTATAATGGTAGAGAAAATTGTAAATGTCAAAAAAGAAACAATCAAAGAATTTTCTCCTAAAGTTTTAAGGAAGAATTTCATTTCTTCAACAGCCTTAAAAACTGTTAAAGAAGGAATGCTCCAGTCTGTAACATCGCCTTCCGGTTCAGCGCATAAAATGTTGGGTGATTTGCCTTTTACTGTTGCTGCTAAAACAGGCACTGCCCAAACTCATATTAAGAATCTTTTTGATAATTGGGTAGTAGCATTTGCTCCTTATGAGCATCCCAAAATTATATTAGTAGTGCTTATAGAAAATGTAAAAGGAATGAGAATTGCTGCTCTTTCGACTGCAAGAAGAATTTTAAAGTGGTATTTTCTTCAAGAAAAAGTTGACGAAACAGGACCTTTGAATTAACATTAAAGTACAAAATAATATGTTCTCAGGAGAAGAAATAAAAAATAATAGGATAAAAAAGATGCAAAAGCTCATCCAGTTAGGCTTCAACCCTTTTCCGCAAAAGACAGGGAGAAATTATTCTGTAGCTGAGGCTCAAAAGCAATTTTCCACCCTTTCTCGCGCTAAGAAAATTGTTATCCTATCTGGCAGAATTCGAGCTATTAGGCTGCACGGAGGAGCATGCTTTTTAGACATTGAAGATGGTTCGGGCAAAATTCAAGCCCTTTTAAGGAAGGACAATGTTGGGAAGAAAAGTTATCAAATTTTTGAGGACCTCTTTGATATTGGCGATTTCGTTGAGATTCGAGGCAATTTATTTAAAACAAAACGGGGAGAGAAAACGCTTCAGGTAAATGATTTTAAGATGCTTAGCAAATCCTTACGTCCTTTGCCCGAAAAATGGCATGGCTTAGTAGATATAGAGCAAAAATATAGAAAAAGATATTTAGACCTTATTTTTAATCCAGAAGTCAAAGAAAAGTTTAGGATACGCTCTCAAATAATAAAATATCTGAGAGAGTTCTTGGACAAAAATGGCTTTTTGGAAGTTGAGACGCCTATTTTACAACCAATTTATGGAGGGGCGCGGGCTAGGCCGTTTAAGACTCACCTTAATGCTTTAAACATAGACTTGTATTTAAGAATCTCGCCAGAACTTTATTTAAAAAGATTATTGGTGGGAGGGTTAGAGAAGGTTTACGAGATTGGCAAATGCTTTAGAAATGAAGGAGTTGATAAAATGCACAATCCTGACTTTACAGAGTTGGAATTTTATTGGGCATACGCTGATTATAAAAATATGATGCAACTGACAGAGAAAATGTTCAGTTTTTTGTTGAAAAAGATTTTCAAAAAACTCGTGATTGAATACGAGAGCAAAAAAATTAACTTTGCTCCACCGTATAAAAGATTAGAGTTTTTTGACCTTTTTAAAAGGGAAACAAAGCTCGATTTAGAATTTTTATCCCAAGAAGGATTAAGGAAAAAGGCAAACAAAATGGGGCTTAAAATAGAAAGGGGAAAGCCTAAAGCGGAAATCGCCGACGAAATTTACAAAAAATTGTTGCGCCCAAAAATTTTACAGCCAACTTTCTTAATTCATTACCCGGTTGGGTTCCAGCCATTAGCGAAGGCATCTGAAAAGAATCCGAAAAAGTTGGCAAATTTTCAGTTAATTGTTGCGGGCATAGAATTAGTAAATGCATTTTCTGAACTTAACAATCCCATTGAACAGCGCAAGAGGTTTGAAGAGCAAGAAAAATTATATAAAAAAGGATTGCCTGAAGCCCAACGCATGGATAAAGATTTCTTGGAAGCTTTAGAATATGGAATGCCTCCAGCAGTAGGTTTTGGCATGGGTATTGACCGACTGGTAGCCCTTTTGACCGATTCTCATAGTTTGAGAGAAGTAATATTATTTCCAACAATGCGCCCAAGATAAAATCTCAAATGTTAGATGTCAAATGTCAAATCCACATGTTAGATGTCAAATCTAAATATTAAACAAAACATTTAACATTTGACATTTGGTTTTGAGTTTTGACATTTGAGCTTTGACATAATCTTTATGCTTGACATTAATTTAATTCGTCAAAATCCGCAGAAGGTTAAAGATGGTTGCCAAAAAAAACAAGTCAAGGTAGACATTGATAAGCTTTTAGAATTGGACAGAAAAAGAGTGAAATTGTTGCAGGAAATTGAAAGTTTAAAACATCAAAGGAATCTTGTTTCAAAGGTAAAAAAGGAAGGGGGGAGTAACAATAAATCTCCGCTTGAACCCGATGTGCTGAAAAAAGCAAAAATCATCAAAAGAAAAATTAAACCGTTGGAGGAGCAATTAAGGCTAATACAAAAGGAGTTTGAAGAAAAAATGCTTGAGATTCCAAACTTGCCATTTCCAGAAGTTCCGGTAGGGGAATCTGAGAATGATAATATTGTTTTGAAGAAGGTTGGCAAAATCCCAAAATTTGATTTTCGCCCGAAAGACCATTTGGAAATAGGAGAAAAATTAAACCTCATAGATGTTGAGAAGGCAGCAAAAGTTTCAGGGCAGAGATTTTCCTATTTAAAAAATGAGGCGGTTTTATTGGAATTCGCGATAATAAAGTTTGTTTTTGAAAGCTTGTTAAAAGAAGGATTTCACCCTATTTTACCTCCCGTTTTATTAAAAGAAAACATAGCTCGAGGCACAGGTTATTTGGAGTTAAATGATAAAGAAGAAGCATATTATATTCCAAAAGACCATCTTTATTTAGTAGGCACTTCAGAACAATCATTAGCAGCAATGGGAAGTAATGAAATTTTTACAGAAGAAGAATTGCCAAAGCGATATCTTGGATTTTCAACTTGTTTCCGCAGAGAAGCAGGAAGCTATGGAAAGGATACCAGGGGCATTTTAAGAGTCCATCAGTTTGATAAGCTTGAAATGTTCAGTTTTACAACGCCCCAAGAGTCTAAAAAAGAGCATAAGTTTTTTCTTTCGCTTGAGGAAAAGTTAATGCAAAAGCTTAATCTGCCTTACCAAGTAATTAATATATGCACAGCTGACTTAGGTAGGCCTGCAGCTGCAAAATATGACATAGAAGTCTGGTTACCCTCTCAAGAGAAGTATCGTGAAACTCATTCAACTTCAAACTGCACAGATTTTCAGGCAAGAAGGCTTAATATCCGTTATAGGGAGAAGGGAAGTGGCAAGTTAAAATTTTTACATACCGTTAATGGCACAGCTTTTGCTATTGGTAGACTTCTTATTGCTATTTTAGAAAACTACCAGCAAAAGGATGGAAAAGTGAAAATACCTGATGCTTTGCAAAAGTATCTCAACTTTAAGACTATTCCTTCTTAATTAATACAAAATTTTAGAAATGCTGAAAATAGATTTTGTTTCCAAGCAAGAAAGTGAAAATTGGGACGATTTTTTAGTTAGCAATAACGGGAGTTTTCTTCAATCGTTTGAATGGGGCGAATTCCAGGCTTCTCAAAATAAAAAGGTTTGGCGGTTAGGGGTTAGCGAAAATAATCTTACCTTGGCCGAAGCGCAAATTATAGAAGAAAAATTTCCTTTTTGGTTCAAAAATTGCCTTTATATTCCTTTTGGGCCAGCCTTTAAAAATAACCTTTCTTTAGACCAGCGAAAGGAAATTTTAGGTTTAATCCTCAAAGAAATCAGAAAAATAGCCCAAAACGAAAAATCTCTTTTTCTGAAAATTGAGCCAAAATTTAATTTGTCTTTCTTAAAAAATTATCCTCATTGCTTCTTCTCTCAGAAGAGAATGCAGCCTGCCAAAACACTTGTTTTGGACCTTTCAGAGCCTGTTGAGAAGATATTTAGAAATTTTAACCCTACTTTAAGATATGACATAAGAAGGTCTTTAAGGGAAGGGGTAAAAGTTAGTTTTCAGAATAAGTATCATTCTGATTTTTACCGTTTAATACAAAAAACTGCCCAGAGAGGCAAATTTCGGCCTTTCAAAGAAGAGTACTACAAAAGCCTATTTAATTTCCCGAGCAAGGACTTCAAAGTTAAAATGAGTTTAGCGAGGTTTAAAGGAAAAATTATAGCCGGCTATATTATAGTTTTTTTTGCCGAAGAAGCAGTTTGCTTACATGGGGGTTCAGACAGAAGTTACAAAAAGCTGCAAGCCCCAAGCCTTCTACAATGGGAACAAATAAAATTAGCCAAGAAAGAAGGATACAAAATTTACGATTTTTGGGGAATTGATAGGAAAAAAATGAAAGGAGTAACATTTTTTAAGAAAAGTTTTAATGGAAAAATAATAAATTACTCTCCCAGTGTAGATTTTGCCTATAGACCTTTTTGCTATCAGGCTTATAGAGTGCTGAGAAGAATAAAAAAATGTTTTTAAGGATTATATTACAAAAGTTGTTAAAATTAGCTAGCCGAGCCGTTCTTCAAAAACAAAAGCCCCAGATTGTTGTTGTCACTGGAAGTTTGGGCAAAACATCAACCAAAGAAGCCGTTTGGCAGGTTCTTAAGAGCAAATTTAAAGTCAGAAAAAGCAAAGGCAATTATAACAACGAGATTGGGGTTCCTTTGACAATCTTAAATGTTTCCTCTCCTAGAAAATCAATTTTGAAGTGGATAATAATTTTTTTACGCTCACTACAGGCAGTATTCTTCAAGTTAGAAAATTATCCCGAGATTTTAGTTTTGGAAATGGCTTCTCAAAAACCAGGTGACTTAAGATACTTAATGGGAATTCTCCCTAAAAGCCTTCTCAAGGTTGTTGTTCTAACAGCCATAGCGCCATGCCATTTAGAGTTTTTTGGCAGCATTAACGCAATTCTTAAAGAAAAAATAACCCCTTTTTTCTATCTTCAAAAAGGCTCTTTAGCCATAGTTAACAAAGATAGTTGCAATTTAGAAGAAATCCGCCGGGAAATGAAAGAGAAAACGCCCTCTCATCTTTTAACTTATGGTTTCTCAGAATCTGCGGATATAAAAATGCAAATAATCAGTATAGAAAAAGAAGGCATAAATTTTAATCTTGTTTACAAGCACCAATCATTACAAGATGAATTGAAAGATGCTATATCTCCTTTACAATTATACCCTCTAGCAGCATCTTTTGCAGTTGGAGTTTACTTTAAAGTTAAAGCAGAGGACATTTTGCTGAGCCTAAAAAATTACTGCATTTTAAAAGGCAGGTTGAAAAAAATTCAAGGAAAAAAAGGAACTCTAATTATTGATGATACTTATAATTCTTCGCCAGAGGCAACCAAAACTGCCCTTAAAGCGCTAAGCAATATTCATTTTGGCAAGAGGAAAATTGCTATCTTGGGAGATATGTTGGAACTTGGAAAAGGTTCTCAAGAATTCCATCGAGAAATAGGAAGGTTTATTTCAAAACTGAACATTGATTTTATTCTTGCTTTTGGCAAAGAAGCAAAGTATATCTCAGAGGAGGCTGTAAAAAATGGCGTATCTCAAAATAAGGTCTTTTGGTTTAGGCAATTTCCCGATATTATTAAATTCATTAATAATTTAATAGATACCGGAGACATATTGTTAGTTAAGGGTTCTCGCGGCATGAAAATGGAAAAAATAGTCCAGGAAATAATGTTAAAACCAACAGAATCTAAAGAACTTTTGGTAGACAATGACGACCACAACCAACAAAAAAATTAGAGTTGCCGTTTTAATGGGCGGAAATTCAAGCGAAAGAGAGATTTCTCTTCAAAGCGGAAAAACAGTAGTTCAGTACTTGCGCTCAACCAAGTTTAGTGTAAAGAGCTATGACACCAAACGAGATTTAAAAAAGTTCCTCAACGACTGTTTAGCTCATAAAATAGATGCCTGCTTTATTGCTTTACATGGCAAAGGCGGTGAAGATGGTTCTATTCAAGGGCTTCTGGAAGTTTTAAAAATACCTTATACAGGTTCTGGAATATTGGCTTCGGCAATCGGTATGAATAAAGTTGTGCAGAAAGAAATACTTAAAGAAAATAAAATTCTTGTGCCAAAATATATTTCATTTAAAAGTAGCGATTATGAGCAAGCAAAAAGCCGGCAGGCAATTCTTAGGGAAATAAAGCAAAAAATATGTTTTCCTTGCTGCTTAAAACCTGCAAATTCTGGCTCAAGCAGGGGAGTGAGCATAGTCAAAAAAGAGAAAGACTTGGCAAAAAGCATAAAATTGGCTTTTAACGAAGATGAAGAGATAATAGTGGAAGAGTACATTTCGGGAAAAGAAATTACGGTAGGAATTTTAGATACAGAGTCTCCTCAAGCTTTGCCAATTGTTGAAATTGTGCCTAAGAGAAAATTTTTTGATTTTAAGGCAAAATACGACCCAAAATTTTGTCAGGAAATAATCCCTGCCAAACTTCCCAAAAAAATAACCCAAGAAGCAAAAAAAATAGCCAAAAGGGTACACAAAATTATAAACTGCAAAGGATTTTCCAGAGTAGATATGATTGTTAAGGGCACAAAGATTTACACTTTGGAAATAAATACTATACCCGGTTTAACCCCTCAAAGCCTTATGCCCAAAGCTCTCAGAAGTTGTGGGGTTTCAATTCCCCAATTTCTTGATAAAGTTGTAAGCTACGCTCTAAAGAAAAAACGAACCAAATAATTATAATGGTGTAATTATGCACAAATGGAAAAAGCGCGTTAAGAAATACAAGAAAAAACTTCTTAGAAAGAAACTGTTTAATTTGAAGTCCTTTTTAGTTTTTAGTTTGTGTTTTGCTTCTTTTTTGTTCTTTGCATACTTTTTTATTTTTTCTGATACATTTCAAGTAAAGAAGATAATCATTAATGGAGTTGAAGAAAACGGTTTAAGAAAGGATTTAAAGAATGAAATAGAGCAAAATCTAGGGAGAAAAGTTTTTTACTTTCTCAAAACAAAATCCATCTTTTTGGCAGATATCAACCATTTAGAAAAAGATTTAACAAAGAAGCACAGCTTAATTAGTTCTATAGACCTCCGAAAAATTCTTCCAGATACCGTAGTTTTAGAGGTTAAAGAGAAAAAACCCGAAGCTGTATATTGCTCAAAAAACAATAATTACTTTCTCTTAGATAAAACAGGTGAGATTTTTAAAATAACAACCGAATCTTTTTCTCAATCTTCAACCTTGCCTTTAATCTCCCTTTCAGAGAATATTTCCGGAGAAATAGGAAAAAAAATAATTCTTCCAGAAGAGATGCAAGAGATTATACAGATATATCAATACCTTAAAAAAATAGGCGCAGAAACCGAAAAATTTACGCTTTCTGCCGGGAAAATAACTGCGCGCATGAAAGAGGGTTGGGAAGCGTATTTTCAGAGAAATACCCAAGACATTCCTTTGGAACTTTTAAAGCTCAATTTAATATTAAAAAAAGAGCTTCCGCTAGAAAAACGGAAGAACCTTCAATATATTGAGTTAAGATTTTCCAAATCTTATTACAAATAAAATTTTCAGCGCTGCGCCCTCAGAATACTATAACCACTTCTTAATCTTAAAGACAACAAGCATTACTATTGCGCTTCCGCTCATAATAGCAGAAATGACCCAGAAATCATAAGGCTTGCCTACAAAAGGGAGATAACTTGTGTTCATGCCGAAAATTGCTGCAAATAAATTAAGCGGAAAAACAATAACCGAGAAAATAGTTAAGATTCTAATGATGTCATTTGTCCAGGTATCGAGAAGCGATTGGTTAGTTGCATCTAAGGTATCAAGCGTATCTTTGTGGGTGTTGAGAATGTTATCAACTTGATTATAAAGATTAATTATATTATGGAAATAAGGTAAAAGGTTGTGGGGAAACAGATTTTCAGCTTCGTGCACTAAGTTTTCCAGAACTAACTTTTGAGGTTTGAGAACTCTTTTAAAGCCTAAAATATCCCTCTTTGCTAACGAGATATCAGTTACACATTTCTTATATTTCTTTTGGAATATTTTTTTGTCTATGCTGTCAAGGTTTTCTTTTATATGGCTTAGTTTTGGAAAAGAAGCAGAAAGAAGCGCTTGAATAATCTGATATAAAAGTTCTCCGGTGCCTTGAGATATGTATTTTTCTCTTGCGTCTTCATATAGGTTACATTTGTCAAATATAGCTTTGAGGGGAACTATGTTTTGATAATGGCAAGTTATAATGTAATTGTTTGAAACAATAATATCTAATTCCCAAGGAACGGTTTGAAAAGTCTTTTTGTTAAAAAATGGATAAAAAAGCACAAGAAAAATGTAATCATTAAACCTTTCAATCTTAGGATTGTCTAAAGGCGGCAAAAGTTCCTTCAAAACCAAAGGATGGAGATTAAATTTTTCTTTTAATTGCTGAATGTCATCGGGTTGGGGGTTTTTAATATCTATCCAAGTTATAGTTTTTGTTCTAATAGTGTATATCATGCTCCATTTTTATTTTACCACATTCTAATATAAAAAAGCAAATTCTGACGCCCTAATTGTCATTCTAAAATCCAAAATTGTCATTCTGAGCCCTTAGGCGAAGAACCCCAGTTAAAATGCAAATCTCAAATCTCAAATCTCAAAATCACATCTCAAAATTCAAAATTAGAAAATTCAAAATGCAAAATTAGAAAAGCAAAATCTCAAATCTCAAATCTCAAAATGACATCCCTTTTTTGTCATTGCGAGGAGAACCGCCGAAGGCGGGACGACGCGGCAATCTCAGGATTACGGTAATAGGGAAAAGAGATTGCTTCGTCAGTCGCTTCGCTCCTTCCTCGCAATGACAAGG
>JAGGVK010000047.1 GCA_021158045.1 bacterium
ATAATAGCAACTTGAATTTTATTTTGGGACATTTTCTTATTAAAGGTTGTGCAATATAAAATGACACTGAAATCTTGTAGAACGTAGGGTGAAAATAATTGTCTGGGTTTGAAGGAATATCCTTTATTTGATTTGGAGAAACAAAGATATTCTAGAAAAGTCAGGCCACCCTACCATGGATATGTATTCAAAGAATCAATATCTCAAAGAATTGAGGAAAGAATATTTAAAACAAAAATCAAAAAAGGAGAAATCTAACAGAAAACTAAAACCAATTTCGGTGTCTTTTTTAACTGCTCAACCAGAACCTATTTCGGTGTCATAATGAAATTGCTTGACACGCTATATGTGGGGTAAACTCCGCTTCGAGCGAGGCGGTTAATCAACTTTGGTGGACCTTGAGGGATTTGGACCCTCAACCTTCCCGATGCGACCGGGACGCTCTGCCATTGAGCTAAAGGCCCGTTTTTTTATTTAATTTTTCCTCTAATGATAAAATCTATAGCCTCTTTTTCTGACAAGCCCCGCGTTATTAAAGTTTCTAATTCTTTCTGGTTTACTTTTCCCACAGATGCTTCGTGGGTAATTCTGGCTTCAGGATTGTTAACAGCAACAATTGGTATTGATTGGGCAAAAGAATTTTTGCCAACAATAATTTCTTGGCAATCAATATGTCCTCTGGCGCCTTTTGCTAATTTATCTGCTTCCATCTTGCCTTGGAAAAAAACTTTTCCTCCATCAACAGCTGCCCCTCTCATTTTTACCAAGCCTCGCGCTTCAGGGCCTTCCAAAATTATTCTGTCAAAAACTTCTACTTTGTCTTTTTCTCCTTTTTCAATAATCTTGCTTAAAATTTCAGCAAAACTTCCTTTTTGAAGCTGGGCTTTAAGGCCTATTTTTAGTTTACCAACGCTTCCTTGCTGTAAAGAGAAATCGTTTTTGAAAGAGGAGTTTTGCCCTAACGAGATGTCAAAATTTGCTAAGGCTTGTGCTCCAAAATTTTCTCCGTGGTAGTGCTTTTCAATGTAAAGGAGTTTTGCTCCTTTTTTAAGCCTTATTTTCGCTTTCATTTGGTGTAAAACATGTTTCGCTTGGGGAAAAGTGCAGTGGGCGAAAATTTTGGCTTCTGAGTTTTCTTCAAGAATAATTTCAGGTATGATGTATTGTTTGCCTGTTGCGTTTAGAATTCCGAAGCAAAGAAAAATCGGGTTGTCTATTTTCATTCCTTTTTTAACCGTCATTTTTATTTTTACCCCATTAGCCAATCTTCTTGTTTTTAATGTAAAATTGGGAGTTTCTTTGGCAGATAAAATGTTGTTTTGGGCAACATAAAGATGGGGGGTGTTTGCATTTTTCATTGCTGCAACATCAAAATTGCACATTCTTGCTGATTCTATAAATTGCTTTGGAATTTGCGGCATAGTTTTTTGCGGCCGATGCTTTGGCAATATTTTCTCATAACATCGCGAAAATTGCCTGTTAATACTATTTTCCCTTTGTTCAAAAACGAAGCTTTTTGAGATATAAGGCCTGTTTCTTCTCTGTGGCTGATGAGCAAGATAGAAGCGCCTGTTTCTTCTTTGACATTTTCTAAAATGTCGTAGAGTTCTTTGTAAATAATAATGTCCAGTCCGGAATCAGGCTCGTCTAAAATAAGGACTTTTGGTTTCATTAAAATAACTGACGCTAACTCAATTCTTTTTCTTTCTCCGCCGCTTAGGGTTTTGTCTATATATCTTGATAAAACTTCATCTGGCTCCAAACCCACTAATCTTAGCGATTTTTTCAGGTCTTTTTCCGAAGGGTTTTTATTGCCCGCCTTGAGGAAATCTCTAATTTTAATTCCTTCGAAATAAGCGGGCTCTTGGAAAGCCAATGTTAAGCCCATCTTTGCTCTTTTGCTTGCGGGAAAATGGGTAATGTCTTTGCCCTGAAAAATTATCTTGCCCTCAGTAACCCTAAAACGGGGAAGCCCCATTATAGTTTGAGCAAGAGTTGATTTGCCGGAACCGTTTGGCCCAATAAGAAGATGGGTGGAATTTCTCTCGATTTTAAAAGAAACATTATAAAGTATTTTTCGGTTGGAATCTTTTGCTTTCACGGATAAATTTTTGATGCTGAGAATGGGCATTTTGTTGTGAATACTCAAAAATAAATTATTGTAGATTGCAGTTGTTTGTATAACACTTTCACAATACGGAGAATAACAAAAAATTGGGATTAAGACAAGTTTTGTATTGAGTTACCTAATAAGGTGAATTATCTGAAACACCTAAAATACCTAAAATATAAGAGGAGCAAATCTCCTTAAAACAAGAAATGCTTTATCTGGCCGCAATTACTGAACGATGCTCGAACCTATTTTGAATATCGTTTATTGGTTATGGCTACTCATATCTTAATGCCTCAATTGGGCTCTTTTTTGAAGCCTGGCTAGCCGGATAAAGGCCAAAAACCAATCCAATGCAAGCTGAAACTCCAAGCCCCAATAAAGCCCCAGTAATTGGGAAAGTGAAGTTCCAACCCAAAGAAACTATTTTACTCAGTGAAAATGTTGCCCCAAAGCTTAGCAAAACTCCGAAAATTATTCCGCCAATTCCCCCAAACAAGGTTAAAATTACTGACTCTAATAAAAATTGCATTAATATGTCTTTGTTGGTTGCTCCGACTGCCTTCCTTAAACCAATTTCTCTGGTTCTCTCGGTAACTGAAACTAACATAATATTCATTACCCCAATTCCGCCAACAACCAAAGAAATTGCTGCTACTACCATTAAAAGCCAGGTTAAAATGCCGGTGACCGTTTTTACTCTTTGGGCAATTTCAGTTTGGGTTAAAATACGAAAATCGTCTTTTGAAGTGTTCTCAATCTTGTGCAACTCTCTTAAAGTTAGCTTAATGTCTTTCTCAACTTCAGGAACTGCCTCTTCTGATTTTGCCTGAACTAAAATTAAATGGTAATAATTAATATTCAAAAGATACTTTTGGCAAGTAGTATATGGAATTATAACCGTATCATCTATATTAAACATCGATAACTGGCCCTTTTGCGGCAAAACGCCAATTACCTTAAAGTTTCTGCTTTTTATTTTAATTTTTTTGCCAAGAGCCTCCGAATTACCAAAAAGCTCATTTTTTACTTCAGAACCAATAACGGCTAAACTCGCTCTTTGCTTAATCTCTTCATTGTTGAAAAACCTCCCTTTCTTCGGCCAAATCTCTAAAATTTTGCTCAGCAAATCAGAAGCTCCTAAAATTGTAGCTCCATAGGTTTCTCCTTGGGAATTAACGCTTTCAGCTGTGGTTAAAACCGGGGTCAAATCAGCAATTCCTGGCACATTTGATTTTTTTTCTAATGCTTTGACATCTCTTTCTTTTAGAGAATCGCTTAATAACTGGGAAAAATCAGAAGGTCCTTTTGGCTCTCGGCCTGGTCTAATTATAATTGTTTTGGCTCCCAGGCCGCTAACTTGGTCCAAAATAAGGTTTTGAGCTCCTCTGCCAATCGAAAGGACAGCGATTATTGAAGCTACCCCAATAATTATACCAAGCATGGTTAAAGCCGAACGCATCTTATTAACCCTTAAACCAGTAATTGCTGTTTTTAGAGAATTTTTTAAAGTCATAAATTTATTTTATAAAGCCATCTTTTTCCACCAAACGCTGATTTGTCACTTTAACATCATTAGCAATCTTCCCGTCTTTCATTTTTAAAATTCTTTGGGCATATTGGGCGGTATAAGTTTCATGAGTAACCAACAAAATTGTATGGCCAATTTTGTTGAGTTCTTGGAAAATCTTCATAATTTTCTCTCCTGATTTTGAGTCCAAATTTCCAGTTGGCTCATCAGCAAAAATTATTTTTGGGTTTTGGACTATTGCTCTGGCAATAGCCACTCTTTGGCGTTCACCGCCTGAAAGCTGAGAGGGTAAATGGGAAATGCGGTGGCTTATTCCAACCGCTTCAATAGCTTTTTTAGCTAACTCTTCTTGGACTTTTTCTTTTAGCTCAGAATACAAAAGCGGTAATTTAACATTTTCCAAAACGTTTGTCCTTGGTAAGAGGTTGAAATTTTGAAAGACAAAACCAAATTTCTTATTTCTTGTCTTGGCTAAGTCTATATCAGATAACTCATCAATTGTTTTTCCTCCAAAGCGGTATTCACCTTTCGTTGGCCTATCCAAAAAGCCCAAAATATGCAGTAAACTTGATTTGCCAGAACCCGAGGGCCCGGTAACAGCTACAAATTCCCCTTCAGAAATAGAAAAAGAAACTCCTCTTAAAGCCGGAGTCTCTACTCCTCCATCAAAATATATCTTTTCTAAATTTTTAACTTCAATCAGCGCCATTTTAATTTTAATGAAAAAAGAATCCTTTCTTTTTCTTTTCAATTTCCGAAACTAAAACTTCGTCTCCTTCTTTCAGTCCTTTTTTAATCTCTATTAAACCATCCGAACTACGAAGCCCAACACTAACCTCAAATTCTTTTATTTTTCCATCCTGAAGAATCCTGACTGATTTTTTATCATCTTTTGACACCAACGCTCTTCGAGGTATAGCTAAAACATTTTCTTTTTTTGAAGCCAAAATTGTAATGTTTGCTGTCATTCCGGGTTTTATTTGATTAAATTTCTCTCTTAAGCTTTTTCCTTTAATTTCTTCAAACTCTAAAGTCGTTTTATAGGTTGCTATTCCCTCAATTATTTTTGCTGTAGGTTCGATTTTAACCACTTTTGCCAGAAATACTGTGTTTTCGCCGAAGGCGTCTAAAGTTACTTTCGCCTCTTTCCTAGCTTTAACTTCTGAAATGTCTGTTTCAGGAATATTGGCTTCAATTTTAAATTTATTTTGGGAAATAATAGAAACGACTATTTGATTTGCTAAAACTGTTTCTCCTTCTTCTGGCTCAATCCGGCTGATTAGGCCAGAAACTGGAGAAAGAAGTTTGGTTTTGCCAATCTGGGTTTTTAGATAGTTGGTATTTGATTTAGTTCTTTCAACCTGGGCTTTTTGAGCCTTGATTTCTTCTTTGGTTGGACCTGCTTTTTTTAGGGCTAATTCTTTTTCAGCTAATGTCAGCGCGTTTTTAGCTTCTCGAACTTGGCTTTCGGCTTGGCTAATATTTTTTTGATTTGTTGTTTTCTGGAGCTCAATTTGGCCAATTTTTGTTGAGAGAGACAAAGCCTCGCTTAAAACACTAGTTTTTTCTGTTGATAAATTTGTTTTTTCAGCAGAGGTTAGTTTTGAAAGGGGAATTTTCTCCAAAGCCGCTTTTACTTTTTCTAAAGCCTCTTTAACATCTTTTAAAGCCAGTTCAATTGCTTTTTGGTCTTGGCTTTCTTTGGCTTTTTCGATTTCTCCTTTTACCCCGCCTGATAATTTGGCCAAATAGTCATTTGTCCAGCGGCCAGTATTCTCTCCGCCTAAGAGAGTTGAAACTGCCAGCCTTTTTGCCTCTGCAATTTCTTCTGATTCTTGGTCCTGAGAATTAAAATGGGCGTATTGAATATCAGTTAAAGCATACAAGGCAGACTGTCCAACGTTTACCGCGTTTTCCATTAAACTTAAACTCTCTTGGCAAAGTTTTTCTAAAGCGCTCTGAGCATTTTCTTTGGTTTTCTCTAAATTTATTTCTGTATCTTTTAATGAGTTTTTAGCATTCTCTACTTTCTGTTGAGAAATTTCTATTTCTTCCTCCCTTGCTCCTCTTTCTAATTCTTTAAGTTTTGCTTCTTGAAAATCTAAGTCGGCTTTGGCTTGATTTAGTTGGGCTTTCAAATCATCATTTTCAAGAGAAATTAAAATATCGCCTTCTTTTGTTGTTTGGCCTTCTTTAACGTAGATTTTTTTAATTTTACCAGCTCTTTCAAAAGCTAAATCAAGAACTGTTTCTGCCTTTACTTCGCCTGTTGCTTCAATTTCTTGGGTGAGAGTTGTTTTTTTGGCTATAAAGGTTTCATAGGTAGGTTGGGTTTTCCCTTTCTTTAACAATAAAAAAATTGGTCCAGCTATAGCAATTCCAATAATTAAGATAGTTATTATTTTTTTCATATCTTTTTTCATATCTTATTGAGTGAGACTCTTATGAAAATTATTTAAAATTCTAAGAAGGTTCTTTTGGTCACGGGGAGACAGTTTTGAAATAAATCGTTTCATCCTTTTTCGATGTTCCTGCTGGGTTTCTTTAAGAAGCTTTTTCCCTTTTTCGGTAATTTTTAGGCGGATAATCCTTCGGTCCTTCCTATCGAATTCTCTTTTGATTAGTTTGGCTTTAAAAAAGCTATCAATTAGAGAAGTTGCCGAGGGAGGGGTGATTTTTAACCATTGAGCTATTTCTTTCATTGTTGGATTTCTTTTTTTGCTGATAAATCGTAAAGTTGCAAACTTTAAAAAAGAAAATGGGCTAACCCCTTTTTCTTTTTTAGCTTTCTCTTGAAGAACTCTTCTCATTATAAAAAAGAATTTAATGAGTTTTCTTTCTAAATTCTCATCAGGCATTTAATTAGATTTTCTAAATGTTAGCTATTCTAATTATATTTATTAGAAGAAGCTTGTCAAGTGTTCGTATAGAGTTACCTAAATAAAGCGAATTACCTAAAATACCTAAAATATAAGAGGAGCAAATCTCCTTAAAACAAGAACTGCTTTGCCTGGTCGGGATACCCAGATTCGAACTGGGACTGCACCCACCCGAAGGGTGTATGCTACCATTACACCATATCCCGTATTGGGCTAAGCCAGCCAGTATTTTTTCTTAGCCATTTCATCTCTCTTCTG
>JAGGVK010000014.1 GCA_021158045.1 bacterium
TAATTTTACATTTTAGTTTTTCATTTTTCACTTTTCATTTTTAATTTAATTTGATTTTAGATTTTAGATTGTCATTTTTCATTTTTCATTTTTCACTTTTAATTTTTCATTGCCTTGCGAGGAGTCCTGCTAAAAGCAGGACGATGCGGCAATCTTAGGATCGCAGCAATAGGGGGGAAGGGATTGCTTCGTCGCTCGCTTCGCTCCCTCCTCGCAATGACAGGCAGGGAGGTATTGCTTACCCAGGGTAAACAATGGGGTAAGGAAGGCTCTTTACAATGACGGAAAGGAAGAGAATTGCAATAACCTCTTTTTTGTCATTGCGAGGAGTCCTGCTAAAGGCAGGACGACGCGGCAATCTCAGGATTGCAGTAATAGGGGGAAGGGATTGCTTCGTCAGTCGCTGCGCTCCTTCCTCGCAATGACAAGAGGGAGAACCCTCGCAATGACAAAGGGGAAAGGATTGCTTCGTCAGTCGCTGCGCTCCTTCCTCGCAATGACAGGGAGGGATGTTCCTTGCAATGAATGATAGGGGGGAGGAATCGCTCGCTTAGGATGACCGATGGGGATATAAGTCACTCAGGATGACTACTAACTGTCATTTTGGACACGAGGGTTTCTGATTTGTGCTTACTTGACAAGTTGAAGCATAGGCGTAAAATAGGGAATGATATCGCTAAATTCCGCTGATTATTTAGGATAGGATACATATAGATATGTATAAAAGAATACTACAGCAAATAATAAGGAAAAAATTCTTTAAGGGGAAGATAATAATTATTGTTGGGGCAAGACAGACAGGCAAAACTACTTTGTGCTTAGAACTTCTGAAAAAATTTTCCCAGAGAGAGATTTGCTCATTTAATTGTGATAATCCAACCGATAGGGAACAACTTGCTAATAAAGATTTAGAGTTTTTAGAACAGTTAATCGGCAAAGCAAAATTAGTTTTCATTGATGAAGCCCAGAAAGTTGAAAATATAGGAGAAGCATTAAAGCTATTAGTTGATTTTTACAAAAGAAGAAAACAAATCATAGTTACTGGTTCCTCAAGCCTCAATTTATTGGATAATACACAAGAGCCGTTAACTGGCAGAAAATATGTTTATCAACTTTTCCCCTTGAGCTTGGAAGAAATCTATCCCGATGCGAATTATCTAAAAATCATCAAAGAATTAGAAAGTTTAATGATATTTGGTTCTTATCCTGAAGTTGTCTCCCAAACATCATTTGAAGAAAAAAAGGAATTGCTCAGGGAGTTAGCTTCAAGTTATATTTACAAGGATATTTTGGGCTTTCAAGACATCAAGGGCCCCGATGTTTTAGTTAGGCTACTTAAAGCCTTAGCTCTTCAGATTGGTTCTCAGGTTTCCTATAATGAATTAGCCAGTATTGTTGGAATTGATAAAAAAACTGTTGAGCGATACATTCAGCTTTTAGAAAAGAACTTTGTTATTTTTAGATTAAAGCCATTCACTAAAAACAAAAGAAGGGAAATTTCTAAACTAAAAAAGATATATTTTTACGATGTTGGCATTAGGAATGCACTGATAAATAATTTTAGTTTTTTGGATAGCCGAAAAGATGTGGGAATGTTGTGGGAGAATTTTCTGATTGCTGAAAGAATGAAATTTCGTTCTTATCACAAAATTGATGCAGAACAATATTTTTGGAGAACCTATGATGGTAATGAAATTGATCTAATTGAAGAAGAATCGAGTAGATTGCGCGGTTATTAGTTTAAATGGGGATTGCAAAAAAGTAGAAAGAAACGCAACTTTTCTTGGTTGGATTCCTATCAATTAATTACAAGGAAGAATTTAAGGTCCTTTGTCATTAGGGAATGAGATAAAAAAGCAAAAACGGCGTTGCTTAGTTTAGCTAAGCAATCGGATGGCTAAGCCAAGCAGCAAGAGAAAAAAGAGATTGCTTCGTTCCACCACGCTTCGCTCGTGGCTAAAGGCTACTCTGTTCGCTCCTCGCAATGACAGAGGGGAAGAGATTGCTTCGTCGCTCGCTTCGCTCGCTCCTCGCAATGACAGAGGGAGGTCCTCGCAATGACAGAGGGGGAAGACTCTTTACAATGACGGAAAGGAAGAGAATTGCAATAACCTCTTTTTTGTCATTGCGAGGAGTCCTGCTGAAAGCAGGACGACGCGGCAATCTCAGGATTGCAACAAGAGGGGGAAGGGATTGCTTCGTCAGTCGCTGCGCTCCTTCCTCGCAATGACAGAGAGGGATGTTCCTTGCAATGATAAGTCCGGAGCGAGGGCTGCCCTCGGCCCAAAATTTTAGTTTGCGTATAATCTTTTAGTCAATATGGTTGAAAAGTTAAACAAAGAACAAAAGGAAGCAGTTCGTTATGAGGGAGGACCTCTTTTAGTGATAGCCGGGGCTGGTACGGGCAAAACGACGGTTATTACAGAGCGCCTGGCTTGGATTTTAAAAAGCAACAGAGCGCAAGAAAATGAAGTTGTAGGTTTAACATTTACTGAGAAGGCTGCTGAGGAAATGGAGGAGAGGGTAGGGCAGATTTTAGATTCAAGTTATTTAGACATTTGGATTTCTACATTCCATTCCTTTTGCGAAAGAATATTAAGAAACTACGCTTTTGACATAGGCATTTCGCCTGATTTTAAGGTATTAAACCAGACATCTGCTTGGTTGCTGGTAAGGCAAAACTTAAACAGGTTTTCCTTGAAATATTACCGCCTTCTTTCAAGTCCAGCGAGGTTTATTCATATCCTCTTGGAGCACTTTTCACGCTGTAAGGACGAAGGAATTTATCCGGATGATTATTTGCAATATGCGGCTTCCTTGAGGCAAAATGCAAAAAATGGCGGTAGGAGAGAAAAGTTAACTGATGAACTGAAAAAGATTAAAGAAATAGCCCTTATTTATTCTGAGTATCAAAGGCTAATTTTAGAAAAGGGTTACTTAGATTTTGGCGACCTTATAAATTACACCCTGAAACTTTTGAGGGAGAGAAAAGCAATTCTAAGTCAATTGAGAGAGCAGTTTAAATATATTTTGGTAGACGAGTTTCAAGACACCAACTGGGCTCAATATGAATTGCTAAAGCTTCTCAGCCCGCCGAAAAATAATTTAACTGTTTGCGCTGATGACGACCAATCTATATATCTTTTTAGAGGGGCTTCGTTTAACAATGTTTTGCAATTTAGGAAAGATTTTCCAAATGCTAAAGAGGTAGTTTTGGTTAGAAACTACCGCTCTACCCAGAATATTCTTGATTCGGCATATAAATTCATTCAGCAAAACAATCCTAATCGTTTGGAATACCAAATTAACAAGGACAGGGAAATTGTTGAAAAAGCAAAAAAGAAAGGGGTTGATTTGTCGCATTTTAAGAGAGTTAAGAAGCACCTTCGTGCTGCCAATGGCGAGGTTGGCGACATTAAGCATTTTCATTTCCGAACTTTAGAGGAGGAAGCAAAAGGAGTGGCTGAGGAAATTATTAAACTTTATAAGGAGGATAAAGAGGCTAATTTGAGCGATTTTGCTATTTTGGTTAGAACTAATGCTTTAGCTCAGCCATTTTCTCAAGCCCTTTTAAGGGCAAATGTGCCTCACCAGTTTTTAGCCTTAAAAGGGTTGTACTCAAAGCCAATTATTTTGGATATTATTTCTTATTTTAAACTTTTAGATAATTACCATGAAAGTTCAGCGGCTTGGCGAGTTTTGAATTTTCCGTTTTTGAAAATTTCCCAAGAAGATATCTCAACAATTGTTTCTATAAGCAAAATGAATTCCCAATCAATCTATGAGACGCTTTCTCATATTTCCTCACAAGAAAAAATATCAGAGAACACAAAAAGAAAAATAAAAAAGTTGCTTTATCTTTTAAAAAAGCATTCACAGTTAAGCAAAGAAAAAAGCACCAGTGAAATTTTTATATCTTTCTTAAAAGAATCCGGCTATTTGGATTATCTTTCAAAGGGAGAATGCCAGGGGGCAAAAGAAAAAATAAGTTTAATAAATCAGTTTTATGACAAGATTAAACTTTTTGAAGAAAATGAAACCGACCCGAGGCTAAACCGCTTTATGCAGCTCTTGGAATGGGAAATAGAGTCAGGCGAGGAGGGTTCGTTAAAGTTTGACATAGAAAACATAGAGGACGCAGTGAAGATTATGACAATCCACGCTGCCAAAGGTTTGGAGTTTAAATATGTGTTTTTGGTGGGTTTGGTTGATAAACATTTTCCTACCATTGAAAGAAAAGCGCCTATTGAGATTCCAGAGCAGTTGCTCAAAGAGGTAACTCCCAAAGGGGATGCTCATTTGCAAGAAGAAAGAAGATTGTTTTATGTTGGTATGACAAGGGCAAAAAGAGGGCTTTTCTTCACTTCAGCGGATGATTACGGTGGACAGAGGAAAAAGAAAATATCCCGCTTCTTAAAGGAACTTGGTTTTTCTGCCTCTTCTAAAGAATCTGAGATTTCATTTTTGCAAAAGAAAAGAAAAATTCTTTTGCAAATTGAAAAAAGGCAGAAAGAAAAGCCTCTTCAACTTTCCCATTTGTCTTATACTCAGATTGTTGCTTTTAAAAATTGCCCTTTGCAGTATAAATTTGCCCATTTGCTCAAAATTCCTTGTAGAGGAAAAGCATCTTTCAGTTTTGGAAAATCAATGCATAGAACTCTCTTTGAATTTGTAAAATTATACTCCAGAACCAAACAAGAAAAAAAGAAAATTCCTCCTCTTGCAAGATTATTGAAGATTTATAAGGAAAACTGGATACCTAAATGGTACCTGAGCGAGAACCAAAAAAGGGAGTATTTTCTTTTGGGGGAAAAATCTTTAAGAAAATTTTATAAAAGCCTTGTAAAAGAACGGCCGAAAATAAAATTTTTGGATGCCCAGCCTCTTTTAGAAAAAGATTTTAACTTAAAGATAGGAAACTACATTTTATTAGGGCGAATTGATAGGATTGACGAATTGGAAAAAGGGGATGTGGAGATTATAGATTACAAAAGCGGCAACCCAAAAAAGAAACTCAGCAAAGAGGAAAAAAAGCAACTCTTGATTTATCAAATGGCTGCAGAGGAAATTTTAAACCTTAATGTTGCAAAACTAACTTATTATTACTTATACGACAACAGCAAAGTTTCTTTTTTGGGTTCAGAAAAAGAAAAGCAAGGGTTAAAAGAGGAAATTTTGGAAGTTGCTCGCAAAATAGAAAAAAGCGATTTTTCTCCTACGCCTGGCTGGCAATGCCAATATTGTGATTTTAGAGATATCTGCGAGTTTCGGAAAAGCAGCAATTAGGGAATTATGCGCCATTCAATGTCTGATTCTTTTCCGGCAAATTCTAACCATTCGCCGTTAGGGGAGATTACATACCATTTTTTGTGAGTTTGCGACCAGACCATTGGATTGCCGTCATAAAAAGGCTTTTTCACTATTTCTTTTGGCTTTAGCTTATCAAGTTCCAACCATTTTTTGAAAACGGTTTCAATAGCATAGTCAAGATTCCTTGAACGCGCCCAATCTGCCACTACCTTGATGGCTCTCTTTGCTTTATCAAGCGAGCCGGCTAATTCCAGAAGTTGTTTGGCAGGTTTGGTAAATCGGGAGTAAACAATTTTTTTCTTTTTGGCATTTTTTTTCAATTCTTCCAAACTAACGCCTTTAGTTTCAAAGTAATAAGTAACAATCTGCTGAATTTTGGTTTTTTCTTTTAGCTCTTTAAGGTATTTTATTTTTTTTGTTTTTAAGTACTCTTCAATTTTTTGGGCAATGCTTTTACCAATTCCTTTTATTGCCTCCAATCCTTTCAGCCCCTTGGCTTTATAAATTTCCTCAATGTTTGTGTCAAAACGCTCTAAAGCCTGAGCGGCTTTTTCGTAGGCTCTGGGCCTGTAAGGTGTTCCGCGCAAAAGTAAAAGATATTGTTTAATCTCTCTTAATTTTTTAGCAACTTCTTTATTGGTTAGGTTGGCTGGTTCCATAAAATTTGGTTGGCTTTGTAAATTAAGCGATTTTAAAAATGAGCCCGGCTATGTATCAATTTGCCACAGGATTTATTGTTATTCGTATTTCTTTATGGTGAATCGATGGACAACTATCTTTTCTTTTTGTAAATTTATGCCACCCTTTTGAGCGGCAATGGAAATTTGTTTTTCAATTGTGCTAACGCCTTCTAAATTTGGCAAGAGAAGTCCTTTTTTGAAAGGATTTTCAGCGCTTTGGACAATGACACCGTATTTTTTAGGATTAAGTTCTGAAAGGCTGTTAATTCTTTCTGGCTTTGAGAGAACAGACACCTCGTAGTGGAGATAGGGAAGTTCTTCTTCTTGAATTGCGCCAAACCTCCAATCTTCGCTGGCTGCGGCAATAGCGGAGCGAATAGTTTCTTGGGCAATGTTTTTTTGGGTAGGTAAAAACGTGCCAATGCAACCTCTTAATTTCCCGCTTTTTGTAATAGTTACGAATACTCCTGCTTTTTCTTTGAACACTTCTTCTGGCAAATTATCAGGAGGGTTTATTGTTTTTTGCTCTTTGATGTATGTTTCTACTGCTTGTTTTGCTAACTTTACCAAAGGGTGCATATTTTATTTTTTAATTATTTATTATCTTATGTCTTAGTTTGAAATCTACGACTAGATACCCAACTCCAAAGGGTCCTTCGTAGGATAGTATATTTGGTTGCCACTTTATGCCGGACTGTTCCAATATTCCCAAAAGGAAAGAGAAGGAGCGTAGCCCACAATTTGCTGAATTGGGATAGATATCATCAAGCATTAAGAATCTTTCTATGTTCTTTTCGTTCAAGCATTTTATTAAATCTTTGTCAAATTTAGGCCCATCAGGATGAAAGCCATAAGGGCCCTCGGGCTTTAAGCAATGTGACATATCGCCTGAAGCAATAAGAGAGGCTTTTAACTTTAGGTTTTTGATTTTCTGATATAAATCTTTTCCCCACTTAAAATGCTGTTTAGGCGAATCTAAAGTGGTAAGGATAGGCAAAATTGTGAATCTGTTTGAGCGTTCAATAAGAACATTGTTGGGGGATTGGTAGTTTTGAGGATTTGGGTATAGTTTTAAATTTTGGTTTTTAATCTTTGAAGCGAGAAAATACAAGGGCACATTGAAACCCCAGTCAGGATGGGGTGATGAAATAATCAAAATATCTGGGTCCGCTTTCCTCAATTCATTGCCCAGTTTTTCCAAACTTTCAATTGTATTTTTTACTTTTTCCCTATCTTCCTGAGAGCCCACTGAGGGGAGTAATATTGGAGGATGAGGAGAAAAACAAGCGAAGGATAGCATATTGCGAATAATAATTTGTTATGAGTTTATTGTGAGCTTATTATGAGTTGGATAAGCAAATAGTATAAACAGTATAAATGGTGGTGAAAGGAATCTCCTTTACCTCTCAATAAGATTGATGCTTGCTCCACACTTCGGGCACTTGCCGTTTTTGTCGTAGCGTTTGACATTATATCCATACCGCTGAATTACCAGTGTTCCGCATTTTGGACAGTAAGTATTTTCGCCTTCAAGCCCAGGCACATTGCCGGTATAAACATATTTTAATCCTTGTTTTTGTCCAATTTGTCTTGCTTTGATTAAGGTTTCAATAGGGGTGTTGGGAATGTTGTGCAGTTTCCAAGAAAGAGCGCTTGAAAATTGAGTTGTATGCCAAGGAGTTTCTGCGCCCAATTCTTCCTTTATGAATTTAGCAATTCCTTTTAAGGTTTTTTCTGAATCATTGATTGTAGGGATAATTAAAGTTGTGACTTCAACCCAAACTTTCTTTCTTTTTAAGCCCTTGAGAGTATCCAAAACTGGTTGAAGCCTTCCGCCAGAATATTTGATGTAATCTTTATCGGAAAAGTATTTTAAATCTACATTGGCTGCATCTAAATAAGGAGATACTGCACTGAGCAGTTCTTTAGAAAAGAAGCCGCTTGTTATCCAGCAATTTTTTATGCCCCCTTTTTTTGCTAGTTTCATTGTGTCTAATGCGTATTCTGAAAAAACAATTGGGTCGGTGTAAGTGTAGGAGATGCTTGGCAATTGGTGTTTCTTTGCTATTGCCACAATTTGCTCTGGGGAAATATCTTCGCCTTCAATTTTGCCTGTGATTTTTGGTCCTTGAGAAATCTCCCAGTTTTGGCAGTTCCAGCAACGAAATTGGCAACCAACTGTGGCTATTGACAAAGAATAGGTGCGGGGCAAGAAATGGAAAAGAGGCTTTTTTTCGATGGGGTCAATGTTTACTGCTACTGCTTTTCCATAAACCAGAGAATAGAGCTTGCCGCCTATATTTTTTCTAACGCCACAAATGCCGGTTTGTCCGGGAGGCAAGATGCATTTATGCGCGCAGTTAAGGCACTGGACTTTTTTTTCACTTAATGATTTATAAAGGCGAGCTTCTTTCATCTTTTATTTATTTTACTACAAAAGCAAGTTTTTTGGAAATCTAAGTAGATAAAAATACACTAAAAGTTACATTAATCGATTCCAAAAAAGAGAAGCACACAAAAGCGTGCTTCTTTTTACAGAGGGTTATTCTCTTTTGTGTCCAAGTTCTTTGACTATGTCTTTATCTACAACATATGCATAGACATATCTATATATTTTTAAAATTCCTTCCACTCTCTTTTCCTCTGAATCAAGTCTGATTATAGTCTCTACCACGGGATTCCCTTCTTTATCAAATTTTCCGGTTTTATGCCATCTTAATTTGTTGTAGACATCAATCACGAGAATTCTCCCTCTGTTGCTTTTTCTCTTTTTTTGCGTCTGTTTCACTTCTGCCACCTCCTTTCGGAGCCAAAGAAAGTTTAAAAAAGAGCACTCTTTATAGTAGATTATCAACTATTATAAAAATATGTCAAATTGTTCCTCGCAAGGCAATGAAAGATGAAAAGTGAAAAACGAAAAATGAAAAATGACAATCTAAAA
>JAGGVK010000026.1 GCA_021158045.1 bacterium
AAATGTTAGATGTCAAAACTATTTCTTGCCTTTAAGGGTTAATAAACTTGAACCAAGCATTTTCCCAATCTCATTAGCCTCTTCTATTAAGGGATTGGTCTTTGAAGCGCTTGTCAGCTTCCCATCTCGTAGAAGACCTAACCAGTAAATTGTCTCATTACAACTCTTGAGAGCAATCTCATAAAACTTAATGAAATCTCTTTTAGAGCTTGATGATATCTCTTCAACCAAGTTTGCTCCTTCAGATTTAACATTTAACATATGGATTTGACATTTGACATTTGACATCTAACATTTCTTTCGCATTTTGAGATTTGAGATTTGAGATTTGAATTTTGGTCATTGGTCATTTTTTCGTCATTCGTCATTTGGGTTTCGTCATTAAAAAAGTCCTTATCTTTTTTATTTTATTCCTCACTGTCATCCTGAGTGAAGCGACTCTTTCTACTCTGTCATTGCGAGGAGCGAACGGAGTGAGCGACGAAGCAATCCCTAGGCGTTGCTTAGCTAAGCTAAGCAACGCCTAAGCAAAGCCAAGCATTCTAATTTTGAATTTTGAATTGTCATTTTGAGATTTGAGATTTGAGATTTGAATTTTACTGGGGTTCTTCGCCTAACGGCTCAGAATGACAATTATTTGATAGTTAGTCAAAAATTTACCCATCTTATATATTTGCTTGTTTTTTTAAGAAAAAGTTTTAAAATGAAGAATATTAATAAAATGGGCAAAAAATCAAGAGAAAAAAAAGAAAGGAGGTTGCAAGGAGGGGAGAATGAAATTTTTTCTGGACCTAGAACTTCGTTTTTGAAATATCTAACTTGGATTTTAAAAAAAGGAGTCTATTTTGTTTTATTAACTCCTCTAATTTTGAGTGCCAAATATTACTTTCCTTTTGTTGCTCCCAAGAGTTTATATTTTATGGGGGTAGTTGAGATTTTATTTTTTCTCTGGATAATTTTGGCAATCTCTGTTCCAAAATACCGCCCTAACTTCAAAAGCCTGCTTTTTTGGAGTTTGGTTTTGTTTTTGGCGATAGCAACTTTAAGCGCTGTTTTTGGGGTTAATTTCTCAAGGTCTTTTTGGTCAAAGAACGAAAGGATGACTGGCCTTTTAATGCTTTACCATTGCTTGGCTTTCTTTTTAGTTGTTTCAAGTTTGTTCAAGAAGAAATGGGAATGGCGGAAAGTTTTTCTTGTTTCTATATTTATTGCTTCAATGGTAAGCGTAATGGCTTTCTTTGAGCATTATAAAATATCGGGATTTGAGTTTTCACAAAGGGGGGGCGCTACCTTGGGAAATACTTCCTTTTTGGGAACTTATCTTCTTTTTAATCTCTTTTTGGCTCTTTATTTATTTTTTAGGGAAGAGAAGCTTCATTGGCGCCTCTTTGAGATTTTTGCTATTGGCTTAGGTTGGTTTGCTTGTTATTTAAGCGGTGCTCGCGCGGCTACGTACTCTTTTGGAGCCAGTTTTTTTGTTCTCTTTCTTTTTTGGTTGGCTTTTAAGCCTCAGAAAAAATGGCTGAAAGTTTTGGGTAGAATTTCCCTTATATTGTTTTTTGTAGCGTTTGCAGCGGGGGTAGTTTTGCTTTGCTGGCATGGAAGCTTTGTCCAGAACAAATTTGTAAAAATGGCAGGCAGCAAGGCGCGGCCGGCCGTGTGGGCTTCGGCTTGGCAGGGATTTTTAGAAAGGCCCTGGCTCGGCTGGGGACCGGAAAATTTTGATTTTCCTTTTTTGAAACACTTCAATCCAAAGTTGTTCGTGCCTGGTTATGGAGGGGAGGTTTGGTTTGACAGAGCCCATAATATTGTGTTTGACAACTTGTGTGAGGTTGGGATTTTAGGTTTTGGTGCGTATCTTTTAATTTTCATAATAACTTTTTATCTCTTGTGGAAGAATTATTTTCAGGCAAAGAGAAAAGAAAAAGAAAGCGGAGAACGCGCTGACTTCTGGCTCCCGGCAGTTTTCTCTTCGCTTTTGTGGGCATATTTTTTGCAGAATTTAACTGTTTTCGATATGGTTTCAAGTTATATGATGCTCTTTTTGGTTTTAGGGTTTATTTCTTCCCAAACAGCTAAAAGCTCTTCCTCAAGCGCAAAAATAAAAACGCAGAATATATTTTTAGCAGTGGGCATTTTCTTAGTTTTTATTTTTACATTTACAAAATTTGTGTGGCAGCCGGCGCAGGCAAATAGATTTGTTATTAAAGCCTTATCTTCCCGTTCTTCTCAGCAAAGATTGTCATTTTATAAAAAAGCGTTGTCAACTTCTCCTTTAGGGAAGTTTCAAATAAGAGAGCTATTTGCCCAAACTACCGAGAATATTATTAAAAATCATCCAGAAGAAATTTCTAAGCAAGACGCAATAAAAGAGCTTGATTTTGTGGCAAACGAGCTTGAAAAAGATAAGGAAGAAAGTTTTCTTAATTTTAAATCTATGCTGAGGTTAGCAGAGCTTTATGCTCTCTATGCAAGAATTGACCCCGCGAAATTTCCTTTGTTTGAAAAGAACGCCCAAGAATCAATAGCGCTTTCTCCTACTAATCCTCAAGGATATTGGGTTTTGTCACAGGCAGAAATTTATCAGAAACAGTTTAAAGAGGCTCTTTCTTTGGCTGATAAGGCTATATCAATTGAGCCGAGAATCTTTAATTCCCACAGAATTGCTATTTTGATAGCCAAAATGTCAGGCGATAAAAAAGCATTAGAAAGGGAAATTAACAACGCTCTTTCAGTTAACCCTAAATGGCAGAAAGATATAACGCTCTTGACAAAGAGTTAAATATTTACTAAGATATAAATGTGAGTGTTAAAGTTCTATGAATCTTTCATAGTTGCTCCGTTCTTTGTTGGCAAAAGACCTCCTGGCATTTGGAGGCCTTTTGCTTTTTATTTTGAGAGAAGTTATTGACTCTTTGTTTGTAAAAGGTAAAATATAATTGGGTTGGGAGGAAGCACTCACAAAAGACTTAGAATCGGAGTCAACTCTCCCAGCCCATTTTGAAATCAAGAATGCAAATCTCAAAACGCAAAACAACTCCAAAGCGCAGCTCCCAAGCAGAACCCCGAAGCAGAACCCCGAAGCAGAACCCCGAAGCAGAACAAGTTCGCTACAGGGCAGGCAAGTTTGTTGCAAGGCAAGTAGTCCAAAATTCAAAATTCAAAATTATTAAAAAATTTAAAAGAAATATTTCTCTTAAAAACTTTACCACTTTTAAAATTGGAGGCCGGGCGAAATATTTTTTTGAGGCTAAAACTAAAGGAGATTTAATTAGGGCTATTTCTTGGGCAAAAGAAAAAAAATTGCCTTTTTTTATTTTTGGGGGAGGGAGCAATTTATTGGTTTCTGATGAAGGATTTGAGGGGCTGGTGATAAAAATGAAAAATGAAAAGTGTAAAATAAAAAATGAAAATTCAAAATGCAAAATTTTTTGTGAATCAGGAGTAAAGTTAGATAGTTTGGTAAAGTTGGCAACAGAAAATAATTTGTCTGGAATTGAGTGGGCAGCAGGAATTCCGGGAACAGTTGGAGGGGCAATTTATGGCAACGCTGGCGCTTTTGGTTGTTCAATGGGAAGCATAGTGCATACTGTGGAAGCGCTTGATGTTTCAAAAGGAAAAGTTAAGGAAAAGATTTTTTGCAACAAGGAATGCCGTTTCCATTATAAAGATAGCGTTTTTAAAAGAAACAAGAATTTAATTATTTTCTCTTGCGTGCTTTCCCTTTACAGAAGCGAGAAAAATAAAATTCGCCAGAGAATTAGAGAATATTTAACATACCGGCAAAAAAATCAGCCTCTTGATTTTCCTTCAGCAGGCAGCGTGTTTAAAAATGTAGAGTTAACAAAGGTAAACGAAAAAGCGATTAAGGAATTTCCTCAGAGCAAAAGTTTTATTTTGCAAGGCAAGGTTCCAGCAGGCTTTTTAATTGAGAGGTGCAGCTTGAAAGGAAAGAAAATAGGCGGTGCTCAAATTTCAAAGAAGCATGCTAATTTCATTGTGAATGTGGATGGTGCTTGCGCTCGTGATGTTTTAAAATTAATTGATTTGGCAAAGAAAAAAGTAAAGGCAAAGTTTGGATTAGTCTTGCGCGAGGAGATTCAATATTTGAAATAAAAAATAAAAAACAAAAAAAGAAGAAAATTTCTGAGCCATTATATTGCTTTAAAAAAAAGAAGGGGAGTATTTTCTAATCAACATATGCGTGTGAAATGAAGGTGGTGAATTCCATCATTTCTTTGGGTATATGTTTAAAGTTTTTAAACAATCTTTCTTCTGCTTTTTGCATTTCTTGGGCAAAATCATTGTCGCTTTTCTGGTAAGCTATTCTATCCAACATTTCAAAGGTTATCTTTGGTTTTAGATATTGTTTGGCATTAGGCAAAGATTTAAACCTTTCATAAGGAACCTGATAAGTATTGTATACCTTCCTTTGTTTGCCCTTTTTATCTGTAATAATTGTGGCATAGCCGCAAGGTCGGTGATAGTTTAGATAGATATTGAAATATTGCTTGTAGAATTGGTTAATGGCTGGAGCAAACTTCTGAGGAATATGTAGGTATCCCATATTCTTCCTAATGATAGCGCCATTCTTGCTTTCTGCTAAAGCATTATCGTTACAATGCCTGGCTCTGGATTTAGTTTGTTTTATCATCAATTTATTCAATAATTTAGCCACTACCTTATTGATAAATTCACTACCATTATCTGAATGAAAATTAATGATTTTAAAAGGAAATTGTTCTATTGAATCTTCTAATAATGGTTCAAGATAATACTCTGATATTCTTTCTACACAGCCTACTATTTCCCATTGAAGTGTTTCATCAGTAATATTGATGTGATAAACGCCTTTTTTCTTCCCGTAATCGCCTTGATGGACAGTATCTACCCTTAAATATCCTGGTTTTCCTTGAGGTTCTGGTTTTCTTCTTTCTCCGATTTGAACCTTGGTTGGATTGGTCTTCTTGATTGTTAGACTATGAGATATATATTGCCTTGTACCTCTTAAATTGTAAATATGGGCAGATGATATTTGACTGATATTCTGGTATTCTTTTTTACCAAATACTTCATATTCTCTTTTTAATATTCTCTTGGTAGCCGGACCTGACAATCTATTATGAGCGTTATCTGTTTTAATTAACAAGGCAATATCTATCGGGGTATACTTTTTAGGGAAATGATATCTACTAGTGGATTTTAAGAAAACCTTTCCGAATTTTCTTTTCCTGAGGATTATTCTGTCTACTTGTGATTTAGATAGACCAGTCATTTTAACAATGTAGTTCCTAACAATACCTTTATCCTTTTTCCTTAAACTAAAGTATCTGAATTTAGTCAAAACATCGTCAATCCATTTGTACTTTTCTTTTTTAGAAACTGCTCTAAATTTAATTGCTGAGTCAACCTTTAAAAATGCCTTAATTTGTGCCACACTTAAGGTGTGTGAGTCCGTCATATTGATTATCATACACCTCAATTATGACAGATTCACACATTAACGCGCAATGGGCCATTTCAGGCTCATTTCGCGTTAGAAAGAGAATTCATTTCACACGCATTTTGTATTATACAAGACTA
>JAGGVK010000035.1 GCA_021158045.1 bacterium
AGAACACCCTGATGTAGGAGAGGGGCTGGGAAGCGTGGATTCCGCTGGAAGCGGGATGACCGTAGAACCGTAGGGTCTCCCGTGTAGGAAAATATTAAAAACCGAGGGTTGTTAAAGAGTCCCGCTGGAAGCGGGACGATTACCTCCCTATTACATATGGATATCAATTTTTTTGCCAAGACAACTTTTCGTAATGAGAGGAAGAAATTTGGAATTAAGCTTGATGATAGGCGCAGGCATATTTATATTATTGGAAAAACTGGCATGGGGAAAACTGCGCTTTTGAAAAATATGGCTATACAGGATATTCAAGCAGGTAAAGGAGTTGGCTTTATAGATCCCCATGGTGAAGCAGCAGACGAGCTTTTAGATTTTGTTCCTGCTGAAAGAATTAATGACGTTTGTTATTTTAACCCTCAAGATATTGATTATCCTATAGCTTTTAATGTTATGGAAAAAGTAAAAGTGGAACACCGGCATTTGGTAGCCTCAGGATTGATGGGCGTTTTTAAGAAACTTTGGCCGGATGTTTGGTCAGCTAGAATGGAATATATCTTAAACAATTCTATTTTGGCTCTTTTAGAATATCCCAATTCTACACTTTTGGGCATTAATAGATTGCTTTCAGATGCAGAATTTAGAAAAAAAGTTGTGGATAAAATTACTGACCCGGTTATTAAGGCTTTCTGGACGCAGGAGTTTGCAAGATATACTCAGCGGTATGAAGTTGAAGCCACAGCGGCTATCCAAAACAAAATCGGGCAATTCATCTCTGCCCCTCTGATTAGAAATATTGTAGGTCAAGTAAGGTCTTCTATTAATATGAGAGAGATTATGGACTCAAGGAAGATTTTAATTGTTAACTTGTCAAAGGGCGCTATAGGGGAAGACACTTCGCGGCTTTTAGGAGGATTGCTGATAACCAAATTACAGTTGGCAGCAATGTCAAGAGTTGATGTGCCAGAAGAAGAAAGGCAGGATTTTCACTTGTATGTGGACGAATTTCAGAATTTTGCCACAGAATCTTTTGTTAATATTTTATCAGAGGCAAGGAAGTATAGGTTGGATTTGACATTAGCAAACCAGTATATCACTCAAATGGAGGACAGTGTTCGAGATGCTGTTTTTGGAAATGTGGGAACGATTATCTCTTTTCGGGTGGGAGCGGAAGACGCTGAATATTTGGAGAAAGAGTTTGTGCCTCAATTTACAGCTGCTGATTTAGTCAATTTGCCAAAATATAATATTTATTTGAAGCTTATGGTTGATGGAGTGGCAGGACGCCCTTTTTCTGCCCAGACCCTGCCTCCATTTCTTAAGCCGGAGAAGTCTTATAGGTCAGAGATTATTAGGTTGTCGCGAGAAAAATACGGCACGCAAAGGGAAATTGTTGAAGAAAAAATCGCCAGATGGGCAGGCAGTTATATTGCTCATACTCAGAAACCCCAGAAATTGCCTTATCAAAAACTTTATGATGCTCAATGCCAAAGATGCGGAAAATGGATAAAGGTTCCTTTTCAACCTGATGGTCGCAGGCCGGTTTATTGTAAAGATTGCCTAAAGGAAATTGAAAAAGAGAAGGGGAGAGCAGGAGAAGGAAGCGTAAGAGGAGATATCAAGACAGTGTCCTTAGAAAACCTTTTAAAGCAAACTCCTGTTCCTTTTTCAAGGCCAAAAAAAGAGGTGCTTTCTTCTAAAAAGACAAATGAAAAATCTGTATCAGAGGAAAAAATAAAGGAAGTTTTAAGGGAATCGTTAAAAGAAGAGAAAGGAGAAAGAAAGGAAAGAGGAGAAGAAAAAAAGTCGTTGCCTGAGAAGCCCAAGAAAGGTATAATTAAGCCAGGGGAGACAGTGAAGTTTTGAGAGAAAGGTAATGTTTTATCCTCACAATTTATATATGCTCGTATTTTTATGATTAAGACGCTTAAAGATTTCAATTTTAAAGGAAAACATGTTCTGCTTAGATGCGACTTTAATGTTCCAATTGAAAACGGTGAGATTGTGGACGATTTTAGATTGAGAAAAACTTTACCTACTATTAATTACTTAAAAGAAAATGGTGCCAAAATCATATTAATTAGCCATTTGGGCCAGCCTTCTGACAATTTACAGAAGAAAAATTTGGCAAGTTTGCAAGAATATAGCCTAAAGCCAGTTGCTCAAAGATTAGAGTGGCTTTTGGGATGCGAGGTTAGATTTTTGAAAGATTGTTTTAGCAGAAAGGTTGTTAAAGAATCTGAGAAGATGGGGGAAGGAGATGTGATACTTTTGGAAAATCTGAGGTTTGACAAGGGAGAGGAAGAAAACTCCCTTGATTTTGCTAAGGATCTGGCAAAATTGGGAGAGATTTATGTTTCTGAGGCTTTTAGTGTTAGCCATAGGAGACATGCTTCTATTATTACCCTGCCGCGTCTTTTGCCTCATGCAATTGGCTTTTTGTTTGAAAAAGAGATTAATACTTTAACTAAAATTAAAGAACAGCCTGCGAGGCCCTTTGTGGTTGTTATTGGAGGCTTAAAAATAGTTGCTAAAATCTCCTCTCTTCCCGGTCTTCTAAAAAACGCTGACTATGTATTATTAGGAGGAAAAACAGCAAACGTTGTTTTGACTGTTAAAGGAATTTGCGTTGGCAGGCCATGGCCATCTGATGAGAAGATTGTAAAAATAATTAGAAAATTAGATATTACCAACCAAAGCCTTCATTTACCAATAGATGTTGTTGTCGCCTTAGAAGAAACTGGCAGCCATTATCTTCGGGAAACAGGGCCCGGCAATGTTAGAAAAGAGGAAAGGATTTTTGATATAGGCAAAGGAACCATTGAGAAGTTTACGCGCATTATTAGCGAAGCCAAGACAATTGTTTGGTCAGGGCCATTGGGGTTCGTAGAAAAAGAACAGTTTCGGCAGGGAACAGAGGCTATTGTTAAGGCTATTGTTGAAAATAAAAAATCTTTTAATGTTGCAGGAGGAGGGGATACTATAAAGACTATTAAAAAATTTGGGGTTTTAGATAAATTTTCTTATATCTCCACAGGCGGAAGCGCTATGCTTTATTTCTTAGCAGGGGAGAGGTTGCCGGGCATAGAGGCGTTAGAAACGCAAAATGGAAAACCTAAAATACAATAATCTAAGCTTTGTTTTTTAATTTCTGATGAATTTGTTAATTATCTAAAATATTTTTATGGTGCCAGAAATTAAGAATTTAAAAAGAGCGGCTCAGCGCATTAAAAGAGCAATTAAAAACAAAGAAAGCATTATCTTATATGGCGACGCAGATTTAGATGGCACTACTTCTGTGGTGTTGCTTAAAGAAACAATTGAGAGTTTGGGAGGGGAAGCGGCTTTAGTGTATTTTCCGGATAGAGAAGAAGAGGGTTATGGGTTGAGCGCAAAAGCTTTAAAATTCTTTGGGAAGTATGCTCCAGCATTATTGATTACATTAGATTGTGGAATTGGCAATTTCAAATCTCTTGAAAAAGCCAGGGATTTGGGTTTTAATACTATTGTTGTTGACCATCATCAAATATTAGAGAAACTTCCGCCAGCAGATATTATTGTTGACCCCGAGCAGAAAGGGGATAATTATCCTTTTAAGAAGATGGCAAATGTTGGCTTGTGTTTTAAACTCTGCTCTGAGATTTTTGGCAAAAATTTCTCGCCGTTGCTGGCTAACAACTTTTTAGAGTTAGTGGCTTTGGGAACCATAGCTGATAAGATGCCTGAAATTGATGATAATAAAGTTTTTATAGAGAAAGGGTTAAATTCAATCCCTTCCACTTTTAGAGTAGGGCTTAGGGTTATGTTTGATGCGGTGAGAACTCCTATGTTAAGCACAAGGGAAGTTGTCAGCGCTATCGTTTCAGCTTTAAATATCACTCCTATAAAAAGGCATTTGACTGGAAGTTATAGGCTGCTTTGCGAAAGCTCTGAAAAAAAAGCAGAGGCGCTCAGCCAATCGTTTTTGGAGTTGTCCCAGGAACGGCGTTCAGAAATTTCAGAACTCACTTTTGAAGTTACAGAGAAAGTTTCTTCGCAAAATACTATTGTTTTTCAAGGAGGCTCTGATTTTCCTTTAGTTTTAGCAGGGGCAGTTGCTTCAAGGATATGCGGCAAATTTCAAAAACCAACTTTTATTTTTAAGAAGAAAAAGAATATTAGCATTGGTTCGGTTCGTGTTCCTCATAATATTGACAGCATTAAGGCATTAGAACACTGCGCCTCTTTGCTTGAGGTTTATGGAGGGCATGCTCCTGCTTCCGGTTTTACGGTTAAAAATAAAAATTTAGAGGAACTAAGAGAATGTTTGGAAAATTATTTCCAAAACTTGAAGTAATCTTGGGGTATTATGTTTCAAGTTTGAAATTTGCTCTTAAAACTGCCAGCATGTTGTTTGGCGCTTAATATTTTTGTTTTATGGAAAAAGTTTTTGTTCATATTGACGGCGGCGCTCGGGGCAATCCGGGCCCTGCAGCCTTAGGAGTGGCTATTCTAAATAGTTCAGGAGAAGTAGTTAAAAGGTATTCTCAATTTTTGGGCAAATTAACTAATAATGAAGCTGAATACCAAGCCTTGATTTTTGCCCTCAAGAAGTTAAAATTAATCTTTGGGAAGGAGAAATTGAAAAAAATGTTAGTGGAAATAAGGTCTGATTCAGAGCTTTTAGTCAGGCAAATGCAGGGAAGGTATAAAGTCATTGATTCTAAAATTCAGCGGCTTTTTCTTCAAGCGTGGAATCTTAAAGTAGAATTTGGGAATTTAAATTTTTTGCTTGTGCGTAGAGAAAAAAACAAAATTGCCGACAAATTAGTTAACGAAGCTCTTGACAAAGCGAAGGAAACAAAAAGTCTTTTCTAATTTTTCCAGTTTTTATATATGCAATTTAGAAAATTCATTACAATTCTTGTTTTAGTGTTGCTGTTGATAGGAAGCGTCGTTGGGTTTTTGTATTTTCGAGAGATGAATTTTTCAAAGGGCGCTTTGAAATTGGAGATATTGGGCCCCCAACATCCTAAAACCGGCGAAAATGTGGAATATTTAGTGAAGTATAGAAACAATAGCAATATTACTTTAGAAGATGCTCACCTTTCTTTTACTTATCCAGACAAAGCTGTTCCCCAAGATGGCGGAAATTTGGTTAGGCAGAAGGAGATAGGAGATATTTATCCGGGGCAAGAGGAAAGTTTTAGTTTTAAAGCCTCGCTTTTTGGCAAGGAAGGAGATTTGTTAGTAGCAAGAGCAAGGGTAGAATACAGGCCCAAGAATTTGAAAGCATACTATCAGTCTCAAACAACCTTCACTTGTCAGATTCAGCAAGTTCCCTTAAATTTTGAATTCGACCTGCCTCCAAAAGTTGAATCCGGGCAGAATTTGTCTTTTTCTATAAATTATTTCTCTCATTTTCCCAAGAATTTAGAAAATATGAGGGTGAAAATTGAGTATCCTCAAGGATTTAATTTTCAATCATCAAGTCCTCAAGCCTTAGATGCAACAGAATGGCTAATACCGGTTCTGCCTTCGGCTGATGGAGGAAGAATAAAAGTTAAAGGGGTGATTTACGGAAATGTAGGAGAACAAAAATTTTTTAGAGCACAAATTGGCTTGGTGAGAAATAATTCGTTTATAGTTTTGAAGGAAGCAACCCAAATTGTGGCAATATCTGAGCCATCTTTGTATATTTCCCAATTGGTTAACGGGTCTCCTAATTACACAGCCGGATTTGGCGAAACTTTACATTATGAAGTCTTTTTCAGAAATATTGGCAAAACACCTATACAGCACAAATCTGTTATTGTTAGGCTCAATAGCCCTATTTTTGACTTGCAAAGCCTCAAGGCAGAGGAGGGTATATGGGGTAAAGGAGACAATACTATCATTTTTGATTGGAAAAATATTCCCAAGCTTAGGTTTTTAGATATAGGAGAAGAAGGCTCTGTGAATTTCTGGATTAAGACCAAAGAAGAAAACTCAGAAAGCCTTTTAGTGAACCCTGTTTTAAGAGATAGGGTTTCGGTGGGGGGAGCGGAAAAAGATTTTGCGTTGAAGGTTAACTCTTCTTTAACTTTGTCCCAAAAGGTTTATTTCTACGATACTAATTTATTCCCAACTTCTTCTCCTGTATTTCTCTCTGCTTCTTCTACTTTATTTGAGTTTTCTACGTCTTCATCTTCAACAAAAGAGGAAAACGTTTTTAGAGGGTTCAATAACAAGGGCCCTCTTCCTCCAGTAGTTTCTCAGACAACAACTTATACTGTCATTTGGCAAGTCAGAAATACCTGCAATGAAGTGGATAGAGTAAAGGTAAGAACAGTTCTTCCAGGGAATATTAAGTTTCAGGGAAGAGTTTTTCCCCAAGACGCTCGAGTAACTTTTGATTCAGTAAGCAGAGAACTCATTTGGACTTTAGGCAAGGTTGATAGCGCGAGAGGCATAAAGAAGCCAGCTTTTGCGGTAGCGTTTCAATTAAGCCTCATTCCTGCTTTGCAAGACAAAGGCACCTTGCCTGTTATTATTGCTGGAACGGAGATATCTGGAGAAGATGCTTTCACGGGCAAAATGTTGAAATATCAAGCCCCTCCTGTAAACACTGCTTTACCTGATGATAAAGCGGTTTCCTTAGAGCAAGGAAGGGTGAGGTAGTTGGAGTGCGGAATTAAAATGGAAAAAGTAATTCAAAACATAATGTCTCTATGCAAACGTCGTGGTTTTATTTTTCCAAGCGCTGAAATTTATGGCGGGTTGAACGGCGTTTATGATTATGGTTATTTGGGCGCGGAGCTAAAGAAAAACTTGAAACAAGCCTGGTGGCATCAGATGCTGTTTTCGGATTTAGACATTTTTAGCTTTGATGCTGCGGTTTTAACTCCAAAGAAAGTTTTGCAAGCATCAGGGCATTTGGGAGCGGGTTTTGAAGACAAACTAGTGGAGTGCAAGAGTTGTCATAAAAGATTTAAAGCAGATGAAGTGCAAGGCAGTAAATGCCCTGAGTGTGGGGGAGAATTGGCAGAACCAAAGAATTTTAATTTAATGATGAAAGTTCCAATTGGGGTAACTGGCGATACTGCCTCAATGGCTTACCTGAGGCCAGAAACATGCCAGGGCATATTTGTGAATTTTAAGAACATAGTTTCCACGTTAAGAGCAAAAATTCCCTTTGGCGTAGCCCAAGTTGGAAAGTCTTTCCGTAATGAAATTAATCCCAAGAATTTTGTTTTTAGGACGCGAGAATTTGAACAAATGGAAATGGAATGGTTTTGCGAGCCAATCCAATCAGACAAATGGTTTGATTATTGGTTAGAGAAAAGATTAAGTTGGTATTATAAATTGGGAATTAAAAAGGATAATTTAAGGGTCCAAGAAGTGCCAAAAGAAGAAAGAGCGCATTATGCTATAAGGCAGGTTGATATTGAATACAGCTTTCCTTTTGGATGGAAGGAGATTGAAGGAGTGCACAATAGGGGAGATTGGGATTTGTCAAATCACAGTAAATTTTCTGGCGAGAACTTGAAATACCTTGCGCCAGAAGGCGATAGAGAGTTTTCTCCTTATGTTATTGAAACATCGGTGGGGGTAGAGCGGGCTTTGTTTGCTTTTCTTTGCGAGGCATTTACGCAAGTGGAAGGAGGAAGAACTAAAACCACAGAATCAAATAAAGAGGTTGAATTTCTCCTTAGACTCCATAAATCCTTAGCGCCCGTTAAAGTTTTAGTTTTGCCATTAGTTCGTAATAAGCCAGAGGTTGTAAAAAAAGCCAAAGAAGTATATAAATTGTTAAAACCACATTTTTTATGCCAATATGATGAAAAGGGTTCAATAGGCAGGCGTTATAGGAGAGGGGATGAAATTGGAGTGCCCTTTTCAATTACCATTGATTTTGATACACTTAAAAGAGACGATGTTACAATTCGTGACAGAGACACGATGAAACAGGAAAGAATAAAAATAAAAAACTTGCTGGCGCTCCTTAACAAATATTTAAAAGGAACAATAAACGATAAATAAAATTCAAATCTCAAATCTCAAATCTCAAAATGACAATTCAAAATTCAAAATTACAATTCAAAATGCAAAATTTCTTTTAATTTTAGATTTTAGATTGTCATTTTTCATTTTTCACTTTTCATTGATTTGCG
>JAGGVK010000046.1 GCA_021158045.1 bacterium
ATGGCTTTGGCAACACTTCGTTGTCAAAGTACTTTACCCTTCTCACTCCCCAGCCAAAACAAAGTGTTGTTGACCTTATCCTTAAGAACTTTGAAGAAACCTTTGGCTTCTTGAAGAGATTAAGATTGTAGGGTAGAATATAAATAGCATAGAATATAAAATGTGAGCGCTAATAGTATGTTGGTTGTATGAATCCTATTATTAAGTTTGAAAATTTGTCAGTAGTTTATGATTTGGGCAAGAGCAACGAAACAGAAGCGTTGAAAGATATTAATCTTGAGATTTATCCCCAGGAGTATATTATATTTTTTGGCCCCTCTGGCTGCGGAAAATCAACTTTGCTTTATACAATTGCTGGGCTTGAGTATCCTACAAGGGGCAGGGTTATTGTTGACGGAAAAAGCATTAAAGATTTGTCGCTGAAAGAACTTATTTCTTTCCACCGCTCTGCTATTGGGATGATTTTTCAGGCATATTATTTGCTTCCTACATTAAATGTAAGAGATAATATCTTGCTTCCGCAATTATTTTCAAATGCTTCTGGAAGAGAAAGAGAGAAGAAGGCAGAAAATCTGATGAAGAGATTTGGAATTTATGAGTTAAGAAATAAGAAGATTTCTCAGCTGTCAGGCGGGCAGCAGCAAAGAGTAGCAATTGCCAGGGCTCTTATTAACGGAGCGGGCATTATATTGGCAGATGAGCCGACAGGCAATTTGGATTCCAAGAATGCAAAAGTTCTGTTAGACCTTTTAACTGACCTTCAAGAAAAAGACAAAAAGACAATAATCCATGTTACTCATAACCCTAGAGACATTCCTCGGGCAAACAGGGTTTTTTATATAGAAGATGGAAAAATTATCAGAGTGGTTGTTAATACTGAAAAGCCAACAATAGAGAGTATGTCAAAGAGAAAGGTTTCGGAATTGGAGAGATTGGCTCAGGCATATCCTTATCTCACCGAAACAAGATTAAGGGCGAAATTAATTTTAAACCATCTTTTATTGCCTTTCGGAGTGGATATTCAACAGAAAATAGAGAAAGCCATTGAAGACTATATAAAGGGGCGAATTAACAAAGAAATGCTTTTTAAGTTTTTAGACAGTTCTCCAGAAGAAGGCGGAGCGAACCTTTATACTCAAAGGGCTAGGGCTTTAACAGGAGAAATTGTTAAATTGGCTGGGGAAATTAAGATAATAGAGGAAGAGAAATATCCTCAATTAACTCTGCCGGCAGAACGAGCGGCTAAAATTAGAATTTATCTGTTGGATAATTATAAAGGACATATCTCTTTTGAGCAACTAAAGAGATTAGACGATGTTTTAGCCCAAAGAGTTATTGGAAGGATTAGAAAAAAGAGGTTGGAAGAACTTCTTGATTTGCCTCTTAAAAAAGGAGGTGTAGGGTTAAACCGAAGGACAGCGCGACGATTTGCAAGGCAAGCAGAATTAATTCTAATGAAAAAGTAAATATATGAAATTACTTGACCTTTTATATCTTACTTTAGAGAATTTTAAAAGCAGAAAAACAAGGGTGATTTTTACTGTGCTTGGTGTTTCTATTGGGGTAGGGGCGATTTTGTTTTTAGTTTCTTTAGGGTTTGGATTGCAAAAGAATCTCTTGGAAAAAATTACCACTCAGGAATCATTACTCACTTTTGATGTTACTCCAAGCGAGGCAGAGGTTGTTTCTTTGACTTCTTCGGTTTTAAGTGAAATGAAGCATATACAGGGCGTAAAAAGAGTGATTTCCCAAGCAGTATTTCCAAGCCAGGTATCAATAGGTGACTTTACTTCTCAGGCAACTTTAAATTTAATTGATAGGGATTATTTTAAACTTAATGGCACATTGCCTCAAAAAGGAAGAGTATTTGGCAAAGAAGGAGAAGAAGAGGCAGTTGTTAATAGTTCTTTAGTTAGCTTGTTCAACTTGAACGAGAATGAAATTTTGGGCAAGAAGTTGAGATTTGTTGTTTTTCGGTCTGCAGCCGATGAGGAAGGAGAAACAAAGATAATTCCTTTAACTCACAGTTTTCAGGTAGTTGGTGTATTACAGGCACAAGGAGAAAATCCACAGGCTTATCTTAACATAGCCAATGTTAAAGAGGTTACTATTAAGGAGTATCAATTTGCAAAAGTGGAGGCGGTAAACAGTGAAGCGATGGAGCCTGTGCGTGACAAATTAATTTCAATGGGTTTCTTGGTTTCTGCTCTTTCAGATACAATTGAGCAGGCTAATAAAATTTTTAAAATTATTCAGGTTGTTTTGGCATCATTTGGAATTATTGCCCTAATAGTGGCTGCTGTAGGATTAGTAAACACGATGACAATTTCCCTTTTAGAAAGGACATCAGAAATAGGAATTATGCGGGCAATTGGCGCTTCTCCTTACGATATTATGTGGATTTTCTTAGGGGAATCAACGCTTACAGGCTTCTTAGGAGGAATTGCGGGCATTGGTGTTGGCATAGGGAGCGGCTCTCTTTTTAACTGGTTGGTAAACATTATTGCAAGCCATTTTGGCAGAGGTGCCTTGCAAATTTTCTATTATCCTCTTTGGTTCATTTTGCTTATTGTTCTGGTTTCAACAATAGTTGGCTTTATTGCGGGCATTTGGCCAGCCAGAAGGGCTGCTAAACTTAATCCATTAGAAGCTTTGAGGTATAAATAAACAAGGCTAAGGCAAAGGTCGAATTAAAATTAATTAGAACGCTAGGAGATATTATGGCTGAAAAACAACTTTCTGAAGAAGCTCAATGGTTCTTAAAAAACCTCCAAAGGCTTCAGGATGATTTTGCTGATAGCATTGGTGCTCAGATTGTAACAACTGATAGGAATGGAAATTTGATAACTAAGATGAGCGGCCAGCAAAGAATTTGCCAGATTATCCAAAAAACAGAGAAAGGCAAGAAGGGATGCGCTGACGCCTATCATGCAGCTGTTGGATTGGTCAAGAAGATAAAAGAGTCGGTCTTTATGGATTGCCATGCCGGCCTTGCCTCTTTGTGGGTGCCGATTAAGACAAAATCTGGAGAGATTGTTGGCTCAATTACCGGTTGTGGAGGAAGATATGATAGAGGGGAAAGCAAAGAGGAAATCAGGAAAAAATTTATTGAATTGGCTGATAAACTAGGCATCACCGAAGATGTCCACCCAAGAGAAGATTATCTAAAAGCGTTGGAAGAAGTGAAAGTAATTACTGAATCTGAAATGAAAAAAAGGGCAGAAAGGTTAGCAAAATTAGTGGGAATATTAGCCGAAGAGAGTGCTTTGGGAGAAGCGTTTGAGATTGAAGGGAAAGAATGGTAAGGTTTGTTGTAGGAACCCACATTACAAAATGAGCCATTTCAGGCTCATTTTGTTTTAGAAAGCGGTCTAGTTTTATATATTCTGCCGTTGCGAGGAACCTTCCTTTATTATTGCGAGGAGCGAGGGTGCAGTGAGCGAGGGCAGCCCTTGCCTGAAATGGGCAAGGGCTGCCCTCGCTCCGGACTTTAGCCGCAAGCGAAGCGATTCCTCCCTCCTGTCATTGCAAGGAACCTCCCTCTCTGTCATTGCGAGGAGCGAACGGAGTGAGCGACGAAGCAATCCCTTCCCCCTATTACTGCAATCCTGAGATTGCCGCGTCGTCCCGCCTTCGGCGGGACTCCTCGCAATGACAAAAAAAAGAATGTCATTGCGAGGAAGGAGCGAAGCGATTCCTCCCTCCTGTCATTGCGAGAAAGGAGCGAAGCGACTGACGAAGCAATCTCTTTGCCTTTGTTATTACAAGGAGCGAAGCAGCTCTTAGCCACGAGCGAAGCGTGGTGGGACAGGCGGTAAAAATGAAAAGTGAAAAGTGAAAAATGAAAAATGACAATCTAAAATCTAAAAAGTTAAAAAATTAAAAATGAAAAATGAAAAGTGAAAAATGAAAAATGACAATCTAAAATCTAAAAT
>JAGGVK010000021.1 GCA_021158045.1 bacterium
ATTTTAGATTGTCATTTTTCATTTTTCACTTTTCATTTTTCATTGCCTTGTGAGGAGTCCTGCTAAAAGCAGGACGACGCGGCAATCTCAGGATTGCAGTAATAGGGGGAAGAGATTGCTTCGTCAGTCGCTTCGCTCCTTCCTCGCAATGACAAGGGGAGGAGAATCGCTTCGCTCCTTCCTCGCAATGACAAGGGGAGGAGAATCGCTTCGCTCCTTCCTCGCAATGACAGAGGGAAAAAACCGCTCCCTCCTCGTAATAACGCCCCTTTTTGTCATTGCGAGGAGTCCTGCTAAAAGCAGGACGACGCGGCAATCTCATTGCCAAGGAGAGAGAATTGCTTCGCTCAGGGTGGCAGCTGGAAACGCTAGCAGGGTTAGGTTGCTGAAACTTTTTCAAATCCTTCAATCTTTTTATTGCTGCATCAAAAACTCTTTCTCTCTTGACAAATTGAAAAAAATAAGTTTTAATACAAAACTATGCACATTAAAAAATAGGAGGTGTATGTTTATGTTTATGATTGATAATAGAGAAAGATATGGGGTGGTAGCATATTTTGTGATAATATCCCTATCTCTCACTATAATAACAGTCGCTTTTTTATCCCTTTCCCCACTCAAATTCCATCTCTCTTGGTTTTTCTCCTGGCGAAGAATCGCCAAGATAAGCATCATCGTAATTATCACATTATATTTGCTGAAAGGCATAAGGGTAATTCCTAAGCCAAATCAAGCAGTAATAGAATTTTTAGGAAACTACTTTGGAATATGGAAACCAGGTATACACTTACTTCTGCCGCTTTTAATGAGAATTAAGTCCTCAATTCCTTGCTGCAGCACCGTTTTAGTCCCACTATACCTGGATGGAAAAGACCACAATGGCAACGAAAGAAGCAAATTAGATTTTACAGATGACTCAGCAGAAATAACAGCAAAGGTTAAAGTGCAAGTAATTGATCCGTTTTTGGCAACATATCAAGTAACAACTAAGGGAGGATGGCAATCCTTAGTAGAGGAACAAACAGATGCAGCATTTAGAGGCATATGCGGCGCTATAAGCATTGACGAAGCATTAAAAGCAAGGGCTGGCACAAAAACAGAACAGGTACCAAAAGAGATAGAGGACAAAAGAATAGAAAAGGAAGCAAAGATTATTCCTCAAATGATAAAAGAAAGAGTTACAGAAGAACTTAGAAACTACGGAATTAAATTTGAAGAAGTTCTTATAGTAGACATCAAATTAAGCGATGTTACAGAAAGGAAGAGAAGAGAAATACAAGAAGCGAAAAAGCAGAGGGAAATAGAAGAATACAACGCACAAGCAGCAGAAAAAAAAGGAGAAGGAGAAGGGCTTAAGGAATCCAGCATAATTTACACCATTATAAAACAAATAAAAGAAAAGACAGGAAAGAAATTAACCCCGGAACAGATAATGGCTTACCTAAAAATCGGAGAACTGGATGAAGCAATGAATAATTCAACAATTATCGCAACCAGCGAAGCCGCAACGAATTTGTCTCTGAATGTTGCAACTACTATGGCAGCAGTAATGAAAGCATTGGAGAAAAAAGGAACAAAAGAAAAAGAAGAAAAAGGAGAAGCAGAAGAGATAGAGAAAAAGAAAACAGTAGAAAAAGCACTAAAAAAACTAAAACCGTCTGAAGAAATCAAGAGAATAATCAAAGAGGATAGGGGAAAATAAAAAAATAAAAAGAGAGGTAAAAAACCTCTCTTTTTTCTAACTTTCTTTGCTGTTCAACATCATTCAATAGGTTCTCTATAAATATCTTGAGAAGGAGGTTTGTTTGAACCAACAGATTCTGAAGCAGGAGACGGTTTCGGTTCTTCTTTGCCTACAAAATCAAGAATACGACTTTTTAAATCGTTGCTTAACGATTCAGCCTTTTTTTGAGAAATTTTTAATTCTTTTTTCAAGGCAAAAGGAAGTTTGCCTAAAGACAATTTTTCTTGGGCTGCTGCTCTGAGCAAGTCCGCTACTTTGCGGCCATTTGGCTTTTCCCCTTTATATATCTTGTCTATTTCCTCCTTCGGAGTTTCAGACAAGCCATATTTTTCCAAGAGTTCCAAAATAATATCCCCACTATTATCAGGAAACCTTATGTCTTCATTATCTTTGGTGTTATTAGGCATATTTTTAGAAATATAATAACTTTTAAAACTTTCTTTCTTATATATTATAGAAACACTATCTCTCCATGCTTCCGTTTCGTTGTCTCTTTCTTGAAGTTGATATTCACTCAAAAATATTATTTATCACTTCTTCGTTCCATTGCCTCCTTCTTCCGTTCCATTGCCTCCTTCTTCCATTTCTATTGTTTTTTTGGGCTCCTTGTTAAAAAACCTATCCATATTGTAATTTGGAGAATTACCTACAGCGTGAATTATCTCCTCAAATTTTTCAGACTGAAGTTCTTTTAATCGCTCTTCTTCTACTTGGGTACGTCGCGCCTTTTCATTTAAAGACCTCATTTCGTTTAAGAGTTCTGCTAGGCTATCTTCTAAAGCCGTTCTTTGCTTAGCGGATCCATTTTTGCCAAGATACTCTATCTGCGCCTTGCGCATCCCAAGAACTACGTCTTTGTTTATGGCTTCTGGTTGAACATTCTCCGCAAATGCCTTAGGCTTCGTTTTTTCTACTGCTTCTTGTATCATAGAACTTCTTACTTTATCCGACAATTCTTTAATCTTTTCAGGAGACACTGTGGGAGAAATAGTAATTCCCTTGTTCTTTAATTCCTTCTTGTATTCTTCCATTGCTTTATCTAATTTCTCCTTGAATTCTTCTTTGTTTATTTCAGGAACCAAATCTACTCTTGATTTTGAAAGCGCTGACAAATCTACATTATAAAGTTTAGCTTCCTTAATAAGTTTCCTCTCCAGAGACTTATTTTCTCTGCCTTCTTCGTCTTTAAAGAGGAACTTTCCTCTCTCGGCTAATATCCTAACCATTTCCGCCCTTTCTCTTTTCCCACGAGATGTAATCGGTTTTCTTTGTATAGCCTCTTTTAATTTTCTTGTGCTTAAACCCTCTAATTCCTGTTTCCTCTCTTTAGACACCTTCTCTTCTTCTTCTTTTTCCTTCATACGCTCATAAAAGCCCGGCCTGACAAGATGAGCTTTTTCTAAAAGGTTGGATATAGATTTAAGGCCTTTATTCTGTCCCTCGCGAGTAAAGGCTCCTTTTAATCCCCCTTTAAGAAATCCTTTCATTCCTCCTTCTTTTGCCCCTTCTTTTGCCCCTTTTATTCCTCCTACTAGCCCTTTAGCTCCTCCTACTACTCCTGTTCCTATTGCTTTCCCTCCTTTTCCAATCCCTTTCCCTCCTAATTTCAAAGCAGCTTTGCCTTTGCCTTTAGCAAAACCAATTATCCCTCCTGCTCCTGCTGCGCTCGTTTGAAATGAAGCAAAAAGTCCTATTAAAAGCAAAATTAAGCCTCCAAAGTAAGGTATTGCGCTAGAGAAAGTCGTGCCTGCTGTTTTTTGAACAGTAGGAGAGGAAAAAGAAACAGTGGCTGTAGAAATAATCTCAGCAGACTTATCTATAGCCTGGTAAGAAAGATACAAGAAAAAAGCAGCAGGGATACCAATAATTGACCAATTAAGAAATTGCTGCCACCACTTCTCAAACCATTTCTCTCCTTGCCCAGGAAAAATCCAAGCAAAAAAAGCAAGGGGAGAAAGAATAGTCAAAACCCAAATAGCAACATACCTCACCAGCAATAAAAAGGCAAGGAGTAAGATTACAAAACCGCCTATAAAGCCAAAACCTATAAATATAGCCTCTTTTGTTATTATGCCCAAGCTTGGATGCCCTGCCACTTCTCCTAAACTAGGAGCATTTGAAAAAACTGCTGATAGAATATCAAACCCTCCATACCCTTTTAGAAAAAAATTCATCAAAATATTACATCCATCAACAATAACTCCGCAAATAAGAGGCGTGAAATTTACAATTAAAGCCACTAATAAGAATTTAGCAAACACTTTCTTTATCTCAAACCCACTTAACCTTAATGCTGTAGCTAACCCAATATAAATTAAACCCAAGATAAAGAACATATTCACACTATCCCTCAACACGCTCCAGCCAATTTGAATAATAGGATTGTGGGCAGGGTCAGTATAAGAAAATTTAAAAGGATTACTGGCAACAAAATTTAAAAGAGCAACTGCTAAAGCCAAAAAACCTTGAGCAGCAAGTTGGGCAAGATATAAAATCATTCCCCCCAACCATGCTGCAATCGCTGCCGGCCAAGACGATGCTTGAGTAAAGGAAGGAACAAAAAGAAAGGAGAAGACACACAAAACTAAAAGCGCAGGCAATAACTTCTTTTTAGTAAAAAACCTGTATATATTGATATTAGAAAAATATGAAGAAAATTTAGTTTTAAACATTTGTTTCATTCTTGTATATCTCAGAGAGCCTTTTGAAACTTAAACCCAATTTACAAACTTTAGTTAATTATACCAAAATAAATTTTAGAGAGCAACAAAGAGTTTATATCTTTAGAAACAACGACTTTGTCAGTTTTATCCAATCGGCAACTGTTAAATTCCCGGCTCTTGCTTTAGCGGAAATTTTGTTTTCAAAAATCAATTTTTTTGCTTTTTCTTTTGGCAGGTTAAAGGCTTCAGACAGATTGTTTGCCAGTTGTTTTCTGGGGTGAGAAAAACCGGCTTTCACAACTTGAGAGAACCTCCGGTAAAATGGCTTAGAAAAAAGATTGATAAAATAGGGCTTGGTATGTTTACAGGGAACTATTTTCAAAATTGCCGAATCAACCTTTGGAGAAGGAAAAAAATTTCTTTTGGGAACAGAATCTAAAAAATTCACTTTGCTGTGGAACTGGCAGAAAACTGATAACTTTGACATTTTTGGAGGACGAGCACAAATTCGCTTCCCAACTTCCTTTTGCACCATCACTATCATCAACTTCGGCGGATTTTCCAATTCTAAGAATCCCATAATTACTCTTGTAGCAACAGCAAAAGGTAAATTAGCAACAACTTTATAATTCTTGTCTTCCACTCCTAATTCCTTAATCGCTTTAATTTTTAAAATATCATCCTGGACAATCTTTACATTCTTAAAATCTTTCAAAACATCCTTTAAAATTCCTACTAACCTTTTGTCTTTTTCAACCGCTATTACTTTCTTGGCTACTCTTAACAACTCTTTTGTTAAAGTGCCAATACCCGCGCCTATTTCAACAACAACATCTTCTGAAGTTAGTTGAGAAAAATCAACAATTTCTTGCAGAATTTTTTCCGAAACCAAGAAATTTTGCCCCCATCTCTTTTTGAGATGTAAATTGTAATTTCTGAGAAGATTCCAAGTTCTGGCTCTTAAACTCTGATGCATATTTCATTATACCACAAACCGCAATTAAAGGCACAGGCAATATTCTAAAATGGCAAGGCTAAGGAAATTCAACCCTGTACCCCACGTGGTACAGGGCAACCCTGGACTACGAGAGCGCAAGGCAATGAATAAAATCTCAAATCTCAAATCTCAAATCTCAAAATGCGAAAGAAATGTTAGATGTCAAATGTCAAATGTTAAATCCATATGTTAAATGTTAAATCTGAAGAAGCAAACTTGGTTGAAGAGCATTGCTTACCCTGGGTAAGCAATAGGAATCTCAAATCTCAAATCTCAAATCTCAAAATCACAATTCAAAATTCAAAGTCTCTTTTAATTTTAGATTTTAGTTTTTCACTTTTCACTTTTCACTTTTCATTTTTCATCGCCTTGCGAGGAGTCCTACCAAAGGCGGGACAACGCGGCAATCTCAGGATTGCAGTAATAGGGGGAAGAGATTGCTTCGTCAGTCGCTTCGCTCCTTCCTCGCAATGACAGAGGAGAGGAATCGCTTCGCTCTTTCCTCGCAATGACAGAGGAGAGGAATCGCTTTGCTCCTTCCTCGCAATGACAAGGAGGGAGAATCGCTTCGCTCCTTCCTCTGGTTTTGAGACTTGACATCTAACATTTTACATATTTTGATGGCAAAGGGCTGACCTCTACCATAGAATAGTTCTTTTATTTCAGTTACTTTTCAATATTAAATGCAATTGTTTCTTGTTTTTGCTAAAATATGTTATAATAAGCAAAGATAAGTTATCTTATCTGCATCATATTATAAAATGCAGCAATTTAAAGTACCAAAATTTCTTGGCGGAGGAATAAAAATTTTCGGGCCTCTTACTTTCAAACAATTTATAATATTTGGCGCTTTAGGAGGGGGTTTAATACTTCTTTATTATGTATTGCCGCGTTGGTTGTTTATAATATGCGCCGTGCTTGTCGGCGGAGGTTTCGTGCTTCTCTTTTTCGTAAAAGTTGATGGTGTGCCTCTTATACAACTTATGGGCCCTGCTATAAATTACTTTGCTTCCGGTAAAATGTATTTTTGGAAAAAAAAGGAAGTGCCGATGCCAATGAAAATTGTCAAAAAAGAAATTAAAAAAACAAAAAAAGAAAGCATTCTTAAAATATCGCCAAAAAGCCAAATAAAAAAGCTAATGTCTGAAATAGAGCTTGGAAAAAAATAAATGTAAATTTAAATTTTAACCACTTATAATTCATAGTTTACAATTCATAATAACCCAAAGAATATGCCTATTCCTTCTCAACAATTTTTAGAATTTAAACAAATTAAAAATGGCGTCCTCATCCTAAAAAACAACAGCCTAAGGGGCGTAATGATGGTTTCTTCTGTTAATTTTGATTTAAAATCAAAAGAGGAGCAGGATGCCACTATTTACCAATTCCAAATGTTTCTAAATTCTCTTGATTTCTCTTGCCAAATAATTGTCCAATCAAGAAGAATAAATATCACCGGTTATTTTGACCAGCTGAAAAAGTTAGAAAAGAAACAAAAAAACGAACTTCTAAAAGTGCAAACCACAGAATACCGCAAATTTGTTGAAAGTTTGGTTGAAAGCGGCACTATAATGAGAAAGGTTTTCTTTGTGGTAGTGCCTTACACCTTCTTAGAAATAAGTGAAGCCGCCAGCGGAATTTTAGGGAAATTGTTTAGAAAAAAAACAAACACAAACCAAGGAATAAACGAGGAAGTGTTTAAAAGAAGCCGTGAACAGCTTCTCCAAAGAATGGAATTTGTGGCTATTGGCTTAAGAAGGTGCGGGTTAAAGGCTATACCCTTAACAAGCCCTGAACTTATAGAACTTTTTTGGAGTTGGCACCATCCTAAGGAAGCAGAAGTTGGTTACTACCCTGAAATTCTCCCTGAACTAATAAAGTAAAAATAGTTTAGGTTCCCGGACCCTAATTTCCAATTCTTAATTTGACACTTGTAATATGCGCCTGCCTTTCTTCAAAAAAAGAATAAAAGAAACAGCAAAAGAGCAACCTCCTAAAGAGAAAGAAGAAGTGGTTTTCCAACCAGAAGTTATTCGCGTGCAAGACATTATCGCTCCTTCATCAATACAAGTAAAAGAAGGGTTTGTAAAACTGGGAGAGAGAATGGCTAAATCCTTCTTCGTATTCTCTTACCCAAGATACATCACTACTGGTTGGCTCAGCCCTATTATCAACGCCCAATACCCAATGGATATCGCCTTCCATATCCATCCCGTTCCCACAGCCACTATCCTTAGAAATTTGGAGAAAAGAGTAACCGAGCTTCAAGCCGCTATAATGGACAGGGAGGAAAAAGGGCTTATCCGCGACCCTGCTTTAGAAATCGCTTACAAGGACGCTGATGAATTAAGAAGCAACCTCCAAGCAGCAAGAGAAAGGGTTTTTAGGTTCGGGCTTTACTTAACTATATATGGAGATTCTGAAAAAGAGTTAAGGAGAATGGAAACTTCTATCCGTTCTGTTTTAGAATCGCGGCTGATTTATATAAAACCAGCTATTTTCCAAGAAGCGCAAGGATTTGTTTCTTGCGCTCCTTATGGCTTAGACAAACTCTCTGTGCACAATACTATCAATACTGGACCTCTTTCCAGCGTTTTTCCTTTTGTTTCTGCCGACCTAAGTTCTAACGAAGGGATTTTATATGGAGTAAACAGACAAAATAATTCTTTGGTCCTTTTTGACCGATTTACCTTAGAAAACGCAAATATGGTTGTCTTTGCCAAATCCGGCTCAGGGAAGAGTTACTTCTGTAAAATAGAAATTTTAAGATATCTAATGCAGGGAATAGATGTAATTGTTATTGACCCTGAAAACGAATATAGGTTTTTAACCGATGCGGTAGGGGGGTCTTATTTTAAGGTCTCTCTCAATTCAAAAGACCATCTAAACCCGTTTGACCTGCCCCAACCAAGAGAAGGAGAAAACCCAGAAGACATCTTACGCTCAAATGTTATAAACTTAGTAGGGCTTTTGCGGATAATGTTAGGCGGGCTTACCCCAAAAGAAGATGCTATTTGCGACAGGGCTTTAACTGAAACCTACGCTGCCAAGGATATTACCCCTGAGTCTGACCCTAAAACCTGGCCAGAAAAGACTCCTCTAATGTCTGATTTTCAAATGATTTTAGAAGGAATGGAAGACACTGAATCTTTGGTGGAGAGGGTAAAGAAATTTACTGAAGGGAGTTATGCTTCTTTCTTCAACCACCCTTCAAATGTAGATATGAAAAACCATTTTATTGTTTTTGGGGTTAGAGATTTAGAGGACCAATTAAGGCCTATGGCAATGTTCATTATATTAAGATATATCTGGAATACGGTGCGCTCTTCCTTAAGAAAGAGAATCTTGCTTATTGATGAAGCCTGGTGGATTATGAAATCTGAGGACGGAGCATCATTTTTGTTCGGAATTTGCAAAAGGGCAAGGAAATACTGGCTTGGCGTATCAACTATTACCCAAGATGTTTCAGATTTTATGAAGTCAACTTATGGCCCTCCAATTATCACAAATTCATCACTGCAGCTTCTCTTAAAGCAATCTCCAGCAACTATTGATGTTGTGCAGAAAACTTTTAACCTAACAGATGAAGAAAAATATCTTTTGTTAGAATGCACTGTTGGAGAAGGAATTTTCTTTGCCGGACAAAAGCATGTTCCTATAAAAATTCTTGCCTCTTACACCGAAGACCAAATTATAACCACCTCTCCTGAACAAGTTTTGAAAGCAAAAAAAGCAAAAGAACAAACTGAATAGTTACTCGTTTAACAAAAATTTTTCTTCTATGGCTCAATCAACAGGAAACCTTGTTAGCCCTGAAGGCATAATAATGATATCCATTGCCGCATTTTTAGATGTGCTTTCCGCCCTCCTCAGTTTCACGATAATTGGCTCTAAAATTGTTTATGGCTTAGGCATTGGCACCATTGGATTATGGCAACTCTTCCGTTCGGGAAACGCAGGTTCTTTAAAAGCAAAAAAAGGAGAAGCAAAACAAATAGCAGAAAAGTTTTTTAAAAAACACTGGAAAAAATTAGCCGTAAAAGCAATCCCTTTTTTGGGCGATTTCGCTCCTATCTGGACTTGGACAGTTTATTCAGAATTAAAGTAAATTAACCCGCTATAAATAGCGCAACATTAAAAATTTGCTGGAACAAAATTATGCCAAATGACGTAAAAACTATCGCTCTACTTCTCTTTTTGGGATCTATATTGTTTATGTTTTTCCCTTCAAACACTTTTGCTTCTTTTCCTCTTGAGATAAAGAACTATCCTTCTATTGGCATTCCATCTCCAACTTCCTCAGAAACTCCTTTGCCTGTTTATATTAATTATATTTATCATCTCTCTCTTATTATTGGAGTTTTGGGATGCATTGGCGTGATTATTTACGGAGGCTTTTCTTATTTTTTCTCAGCGGGAATGGTAACGCGCACCCTTGAAGCCAGAAAATGGATATACGCAGGGCTTTTGGGCCTTTTCATTCTGCTTGCTTCCTGGGCTTTGTTAAATACTATCAACCCCCAGTTTCTCATAGGCCCTCCTTCTATTGAAATACCCCCGCCATATAGCCTTTCCTCATCCCCTTCTCTGGTCCATACTATTACATACAGAGAGATACCTTTAGGACAACTTATAGATAAAGTTATTAGCGAGGCAGAAAAGAAAGACGGCTCTTTTCAGAAAATGCTTGATTTAATTAGAGAAGTTAAAGCAGCTTCTAAGAATTTGGAAGAAGAAGTTAGGGAATTAAGGGATATGTTAGATAATGTAAAATGCCAATCAGACTGCGCCACTGGAATTGCTGGAGCCTGCGCAGGCACTGGAAAATATGGCTTCCTTAAAACTTCTGATGAATGCTCAACCTTAAAAGCCAACCTTCTTCATATACCTCCCTATTGCTCTTCCTTTTGCAAATCCGAAGGGTGCAGTATGTTAAACGACACTTTTGCCACAAGTTCTATTATAGAAAAAGAAAACGACATCAAGAAGGCTATAGCTGCCCTCAAAGACCGGCAACAATCCTTAGTTTTAGCCCAGGCTTCTATTATCAGCAGTTATCTAAGCTTAAGAAAAGCAGTGCAGTTAATGTATACCACTGCGGGCATTTTAACTTACCATGGATTTATGCAAACAAAAGAAGAACTTGAAAAAGAAAGGCTTACATTAATTGAAGCAAAATCTTTTGAAGGATGGCCATCAGTAACCTCTGTATCAAGATTAGGGAAACTCAGGACTATTTTATCAAGAACTGAAGCCTTAAAAAACTCGCTTTCTCCCCGCTTTGTAAGAAATGTGGAAAGGCGTATAAAAACAAGCAGAGACAAAGTAAGAAATGCAGAAAATAAAGCCAATAATTTTATTGCTGCTATAGAGCGGGCTACCACCACTCCCGAATCAACTCCTTCAGGAAAAGCCACAACTACTGTTTTAAACCAAATTTCAAAAAAACTTCCTGCTTTCTTCTCAACTGGAAAATTTATTAAAGAAACAGCCACAGACACATGCGAGCTTATCTTACCTATAAAAGATGACGCCAATCGTGATTTAGGCACAAACAATCCTATAAGCCAAGCCGCAGAGAACGCTATTTCCGATTTAAATGAAATTTATGCTTCTTCAACTGGCATCTTAAACAACTTAGAATCTGTTTCCAGTTCTCTCTCAACCTGGAAAAAGGGAGATAGCGATGCTTCCACAACAATAAACACCGTAGAGCCAAAATTAAATGCCGTCAAAAATGTCCTTGGGAAAATAATATCCAAAACTGAAAGCCTATTAGGGGGAGGCAAACTCATATCTGACCCTGCAACTTTTTATTACCCGCTCGAAGAAATTGAAAAAAGAGAAAAAACAAAGTGAAATAAAATAAAATGCAAAAAGAAATACAAAGAAAAATTTTGCTTTTCCTTCTGCCTATCTTCCTTTATGAAAGTTTAACTTTATACGCCTTTTTCATACCGTCTCCGCAATACGCGCTTGCCCAATTGCTGCCAGAGACAACAGTTGAAGAAAACAAATCCGCTGAGGAGCAAGCCCAATCCTTAAACACAATGCTTCTTTTTAGCCAGATACCTCCAAAGAAAATAATATCTATTGTCCGAAAAAACCTTGAAGAAGAAGCCAAGGGGGACCCTTATGAAGATACAAATGGAAATGGGCAATGGGACCCAGGCGAAGAATTTACAACTTCTAGTAGGGGAACTTGCGAATGCATATCATCAACTACTGATTCAGGAGAAGAGATTTGCGTTCCTTCTGTTAACAGTTGCGCTACAGGTTCAGAACCAATATGCCCTCTTTCTCCTCCTTGCAATTCTGATTCTAACTCTTGCTCCTGCCACAAAAAACCTCTTTCAATTGACTTCTTAAAAGCAATTACAGACGAGAAACTGGCAGAAAAAATACCAGAAGCAATGAGCGACGCTCTATCAAGAGCAGAAGCAAACATAAACTTGAACTTAGACCCCAATTATATTAAAGGGCTGGCTGAGGAAAAAATAGGGGAAGCCGTTGACGCAACATTGCAAAGGTATTTTAATTCAAAATGGATATGCCCAGACTCTGTCCCAAAAAACACTCTCCAAGACGCCTACCATTGCTCTATTTCTCCTATCTCCACGCCAACAACAACCATATGGGTTTGCCCTCCTATGACTTCCTTAGAAAATGATGGCTGCACTGCCACTCAAACCCCTCCTTTAGCAAAAACCTTCTCTGGTTTAGGAGCAACAACATGGTATTGTCCATCTCCTGTGACAGTGCAAAGCATTATTTCTTCTACTTCGGATTGTTCCCTTGTTGGAACCACTTGGACATGCGGTATAGCAACTTCCCTAAAAACTCTTGGGTGTGAGAGAAGTACAGAAATCTCATGGCATTGCCCACCATCTGCCAATTTAGAGGAAATACCATCAGGGTGTTCTCTCTCTCAAAGCCAATGGGCGTGCCCTCTAAGCGCTTCCCCAATAATGTCAGAGAAAGGATGCGCGAGTTCAAGCCTGAGGGATTTTATTCCCGGTGGCTGCAACGATGTCACAAACGACCTTATTGGAGGGCTCAAAGACATTCTCAATAGCCAAATAAAACAAATGCTTCCTGCTTGGAGTTTGTGGTTCACTGAAAACTTAGAAGACATTCTGCCCACTTCCGCCCAAAAGTTCCTTAACCAGAGCCTCTTGGCTAATATATCAAAAGGCGCTTACGACTTGATGCAGGGAGATATCTACAATCTCATCCGCACCGGCATTAGGTCTCTTGGCAGTGAAGATATATACAATACTTTTTACAAGCCTCTAATATACCAACTCTCAGAAAATCAACAAGAAGCATTGAATTTATTTGATTCTTACCTTCAAGGCGACAACTTTTACAATTGGATAGAAGAACAGACAAACGCGCTCATAGCCACAACTGTAAATAAAATAATGGATTCTATAGAAGATACTGTTAAAGGTTGGCTTGGCACATCAACCCCCTGGATTTTGCTTGATATTCTTTTCGAAGATATCTCCTCTGTTCTCACTGATTATATTGCCGAATACTGGGTTGACCCTATAATGTACAATATATTTGAGCCCATTTGGACGCAGGTTAGTCCTGCAAGAAATTTCCTGCACTACACTTTTCAACATTACTTTTACAACAATCTCTTTGATGTTTTCACCTTAAAAAAGATGTTTTGCCCTCCTGGCACAAATCCGGAACTTTGCAAATCTCCAACAGCAGATTTCTTTGACAAGAAAGTTGAAGATTTTATTTATCAGCTAATAGCAAGTTCCTCTGCTGGTACAGGCACAGCAGGCATATTTCGCTCTCTTGTTTCCTCCAGCACTTTAGATAGCATTGACACCTTTCTTCAAAGTCTTGGTATGGCTACAGACACCCTTAAAACGGCTTTGGCGCACGATGTTATTGAAAATCTTAAAACCCTCGCAGAGAATAATGGTTGGACAGACTTTGCAGGAATACTCTCATCAACAGAAGACTTACTTAATGCAAAAGTCATTGATATCTTGCAAAGATATCTGATGGGAGGCTTTGGTTTTGATTTAAGAGCAACCTTAGACAAAAAAGTTAGAGATTTGCTGCCCAAAGGCATCCAAGAGTTTTTAGAAAAACAGATGTGGAACGACCTTTTTCACGGCTCTTACTGCAATTATATGACAAGCAAAGACCTTGGCATATACGAACTCTCTTCTGAAAAAACTCGCGAGGAAGCATTTGTTACAGGCACAAAGGCTTGCAAATACACCGACTTTCCAAACAACAATCCCAGATACTATTTTATGGAAGGCTTTCCAAAAGCCTATGCTACTCTCACAACTCCTATTATAAATTTCTTTGACATTAGCACTAAAGAAACCTTAAAGAGAACTGCCGCAGAATGGCTTGTAAAATGGAAAGTTGCCTCTACCTCATCTGATTTTGACAAAAGTTTCTTGAAAATTTTAAATGATAGTCTCGCTCCCAGTGCTTCTGGCTTACCAGGCGTCCTTTCCCAAAAATTAAACACTTTGCAAACTCTCAACTTGGTAAGAAAACTTGAGGACTGGACAACCTCAACTACAGGCACTCAAAGCCTTAAAAAACTTTTGCGACTTTCTTTTTGGGAACTTGGCGGACAAGCTGCCACAACCGTTGTCTCTGAAGCCCTCCAAAACTTGGGTGTTACTTCTACGGATGCTGACAAAAAAGCTGATGAAATTTGGAGAAACTATAATACCGGGGGAATAAAAAGTGTTCTTAATTACCTTGTTTTTGGACCTATTAAGGAAAGCTTACCCACGAGCACAAAAGAAGCGTTAGACTTTGTTCATGAATGGGTTTTTAAACACTTCTTGTTCTCCAACAGCAGAGACCTTATTAGCCATATTTCTTACAAAACCACAAAATTATCAAAAGATAAAGGCGAATTAAGAGAGACTCTTCCATCTGAAGATAGCAACGCAAGCAGTTTGGGCATATTCGAAGAGAGTATTAAAAGCATACTTGACAAAGAAACCCCTACCTTAACTCCTGAATGGCTATCTAAAACACCGCTTCAAATATTGAGCGAACTTTCTGAAACAACAACTTTAAATAACGCAACCTCTATTATGAGTTCTTCTTTAATACAAGGATTGGCAAGCGCAGCCAAAGGATGCCTAAACAGTTCTGAGTCTGATATCTCTGACGAGAAGGCTATCGAGGAAGTTTTTGGCATTAACCCCACTGATATCAATCTTGAAGACATAGCCAAAACCCCTCTCTTTTACTTCTTCCCTATTAAGTGCCATGCTGAGTTTACTGCTCCCTGTGTTACTTCTACTTCTCCCCATAGCCATAAAGAATGCCCAACTTTCACTATAAGCCCGCGCTCTGTTATTTTAACAATTATGGCTTTTATCCAAAGATACACTAACGAGAACCGGCCATGGCTGTTAAACGATGTTCTTCTCCTTAATAAGTCTCTTCTTGAACTTCTTCCTGATTCCGTTACGCATATTTTAACAACACAAATTGATAACCTTCTCTTTAACGAATGGATTAAGTTCACCTGGGTTACTGGGCCTACAGGGACAAAGGTTTATCTGCACCCCTCAAGCACGCTTTTGAAAATTGACTGGCTAATTTCTTCTACAAGCGCCCCAACAAGTTCTCCAACAACAACAAAAACTCTAACTGCTTATCAGTTATTAAATGAATCCTTCTGGGATATGCTTCCCCAAAAAGCAAAGAATGCTTTAGAATCAACTATTTTAACTTCTTCAACCACCCTGCCCTGCTGGTTTAACAAGCCTCTGCCTAATTGCTTATCTTCTGAAATAAAATATATATTAACCACTCCTCTGAACGAATTTTTAGACGAAACAATAAGGGAGAACTTCCCTCAAAAGAGTATAGTTGACTTTTTCTGCTCTTATACTCCTTTTCGCCTTGCCACTTCTTCTTCCTCGTTCACTTACCTTTACCCTGGCTCTATGAGAGAATGGGCAATTTCTGAGAACAAATTAGAAGCAACAACATCATTTACCCATCTTTCTGCTTCATTAAATAGCAGCTGCTCTTTCCAAAACTGCGCAACTTCTTCTGTGTCTACATTTTCGTGCAATATCTCTTCTCCTTCTTGCGCAAGTTCGTTTGGTTATACGGTTACCTCAACTCCTCTTAAACGCACAGCCTCCCAATTTTGCGAGAATTTCTTAGAGAAACCTCTAAACAAAACTTTCCCTTTTCTTGAATACTCTCTCCTTAATCTGTTTGACGACCTTCTTAATGCTGCCAACAAACTTTTCTTAGGCAAAGAAACAAATATTCATTTTGAGAGGCAGGACGATACTCTTGGAATAAGTTTGTTAGGCCTTTTTGAAACTGAGTTTCCAATTCTAGGAGTTTTCTTAGACACTAAATTCAAGAATTACCTTTCTCCATCCGATAAAGCATTTTTAGACGCTAAATTAGAAGATTTCCTTCCCTTTGGAGAAATTCTTAATGCTACAACAGTAGAACTTATCCCCTGCCTTTTGCCTTCAAAAGTGCAAGAATGGGCTGATTTAGGAGTGAACAATCTTATCTCAAACACTACGATTGGCTGGGAGCCTAAAGATAAAAGAGACTATTTTGACTCTTGCTGGGCAACAATTACTGATGTTTTTACTCAAAACTTCCTTAACCCAGTAATGGATACAATTGCTGAAACGATTGGCAACACCATTGTTGGGCAATGGGGAAGCCAGGTGTTTAATTCAGTAGTGAACGCTATCGCTGATATGGCTGCATTTGAAGCCAACAACACCACCACTCAAGAAAGAATTAATTCTGCTCTTCAAAAGAGCTTTCAACAAATACAAACTGAAATTTCCACATCAGTCCAAGAAACAATCAAGCGAGGAATAATGAAAAACAAATTAGAGCCCTTAGAAAGGTTTTTGCCTTAAGAAGTTTGTTAAATAAGTTCAAATTTATGTCCAGAGAATTGAAGTCATATATTGCCATACTGCTCATTTTAAGCATCAGTTTCAGTTCAAATTTAATTCCTTACGAGAAAGTCAAGGCAGAAGACCAATTTATAACCTCTACTAATCCTTTGGTCCAATACCCTTCTGTTTGCGAACTTCATCCCACAACTTATGAGCACACTAATTTGCCCCCAGACATATATAATGCCTGCGGACACTTAAAGACTATTTACGATGCCGCTCTTAGGGAATATTTAACTGCTAAAGAGATAGTAAAATTCACTGACATCGGCAAATATGGAAACCCTCTTTTTAACTGCCGCACGCAATGCGGCTTAGGCTTTGGCGGAGCGCCTCTTTATAGTTTTCCTGTTGATATTTGCGCTGCTGTTCTCACAGGAGGAAACTCTATCATTGTGGAGCTCGCAAGTAATGCTAAGAACATATACGATAGTATCCGGGATATATGGAACTCTATCGCTAAAGCCTCTTGCTGGGCAAAAGCCCTTTTAGGAGATATGGGAAATATTAGTGTTTCAATTTCTCCTTCCTTCTCTATTACAGCTACAGGTGTTGAAGAATGGATTGGCCCTATTCCCTTAGGTAAAGGAGGGTTGCTTGGTCGGTGCGGTATTGGCGAACAACTTTTGCATATTATAAGTGAGTTAAAAGATTGTGTTGGTCCCTACTTTATAGAAGAGGTTGTCAACAAGATTGAGTGGGATAATATGAGTAGTATAGGCGACCTTACAGATTCCCCTCTTTTTGGACTATTTAGCCTCCTTAATTATGTGCAAGACTTGGCTGCAACCACAAGCGATATTGTAAACAAAATAAAAGAAGCAGAAACCAATCTTGGCTCCATAGACAGCGCGCTCCTAAGCCCTGACTTTGCTTTAGACGCTTCTCAAACAGCAAGCACAAGCCTTGATGTAGGAATTATAAAATCATTTATTTCCACAACTTCTTTTTCAACTTCATCTTTAGAAAGCATATCCTCAACCGCGAAAGATATAAAAGATTGC